>NZ_JBIVXM010000010.1:9436-168350 GCF_044769205.1 Paenarthrobacter sp. NPDC090520 | reverse complement strand
CTGGCTGACAAGAAATACTCTGACGGCCCCACCTCAAGACAGAACGCTGCAAACCCACAGCACCGCGTCAGGAAAACCTCAAGACTTCCTCAAGCCCCATCAGTCACAGTCGCCACACAACGCACAGGTATCCGGGCGTCGCAAGACCCGCGACTGGTACAACGTTCGTGGTGCAGAAGAGTTTCGAGAAAAATTTCTTCCGATCTGTAACTATCCGGGGTGTCCCGGACAATACAGGGCATGGAGGACGTTCAGCCGGGGGATGGCATCCTTTGGGCGGAGAGCCTGAAGGGTGACGCGGAGGCGTTCGGTCTGTTGTATGACCGGCACCGTGACCGCGTCTTTCGTCATGCCTATCGCCTGGCGGGCGGGTCTCAGGACGCCGAGGACACGACGGCGTCCGCTTTCCTCGAGTTGTGGCGGCGCCGGGAGAGCGTGAAACTCGTTGACGGCTCGATCCTGCCGTGGTTGTTGGTGACCACGACGAACACGGCGAGGAACCTTCAGCGGGCCAAGGCCCGCCATCGAAGGCTGCTGGCCGCGATTCCCCGCCGCAGTGAAGCCGACGCACATCTGGACCCGGCGCATTCGAGCCTCGCCTCTTCCATGAATGAGGAAGTCGCCCAGGCGTTGGCGGTCTTGAAGCCACTGGACCTGAAGCTGGTCAGTCTTGTCGTCTTCGAAGAATTGCCGCTGCCGGCGGCAGCTGAGGCGCTTGGTCTTTCCCATGGGGCGGCCAGGGTCCGGATGCACCGTGCCCGCCAGAAGCTGAAGGCTGCCCTGCCGGGCTCTCTTCACACTGCTTATGCATCAGCACTGAAAGGAGATCCGTCATGAACGATGTGCGCATTGATCCGCAGTTCGACCGGGCGCTCCGGGAAGTACTCCTTGAACAGGTTCGCAACAGCTCCCAACAGAAACCCCGCAAACGCTGGGCTCTGTTGCTCGCCGGCGCCTTGGCCGGAGCAGGAATGCTCGGTGGTGTGGGCGCGGCCGCCGCTGGATTCTTCAGCCTGCCTGGCGTGCCCGCCACCACGGTCCTGGCGTCCCCTTCGACCGCTGTTTACAGTGGCACGGCAACGGCTGATTTGGGACCGGCGCCCGAAGGAGCGACGGGTATTGAGGTGGAACTGACCTGCCTCACCGCCGGTACATTCATTTTCCCTGATGGCGCCAACGTTTCCTGCACGGCAGCCGACCTGGGAACGCACGGCGCCTGGTCCAAGTACGTGGTATCGGTCGACCCGTCCACGCGCGGGGTGACCATCACCACCGATCCGGGAAACAAGTGGCAGATCACCGGGACCTACATCTCCCAGGTGCCCACGGAGTGGAAGGTCAACGCGAAGGGCGAGACCTACGGCGTTGAGGTGCCAGGGCGTGGAGCACCTGACCTGATCGCCGTCATCGCCACCAACGGAGCCGCCGGGTACGCCTACACGAACCAGATGAAAGGGACCGATCCGGCAAGCCCGGAGGAAGCAGCCAAGAACCTGCCCAAACCCCAACGGGAAATCCCCGTGTACCTCAGCGATGGCACCACCCAGGTAGGTGTATTCATGGCCCCCGGATGATACGGACGAGCAATGTGTAACATTCAGAAAATTACCCGTCCTGGATATTTAGTGATAGCCAATCAACAGTCTTGACTATAGGCTGGCGTCGTCATTTTTAGTATCTATCAGGCGGGGGAAATGAATAACTCCAAGAGGGTTGGCAATCGTCGCTTTTCTGCGCAATTATGCAAGCGCATAGCGATAATGATCGCGACTTTTGTTGCCGCATTTTCTGTGATGTTCGGAGCCCAGGCGGCCTTCGCCTACGGTGCCGTGAACGGCTCCATGGCCCAGTACTACGTGGCAGGTCACTGGTACGACACGTATCCCACGGTCTACACGCAGCCCGCCTCATATGCGTTGGCCAGTACCCGGAGTTCCTTCACCGGTGGGGGTACGTATGCTGGGTGGGCTGGAGCCAGGGGGCGTCTTTTTACCTCGGATAACTATCTGAGCTGCGAAGGCGTGAATTCCTACAACCCCTCGCAGGGGAGCCTGGCTGAATCCTATTCGTGCTACAGGTACCAGCCCTATAACTGGTACAGCTGGGGCGTAGCCCGGGGCTGGAACGGCTCCGGCTACAACGATTTCTACACATCCGCGACCATTCTTCAAGGAAATTACTAAAGGGGGGATCATGAAATTCCAAACAATGTCCACCCGGGCCTTCGTCGTGGCCGTGGGTTTATGCGCAGTGCTCGGGCTGGGGGCCGGTGCTTCCATGGCGGCCGCCGCGGCAGGCGGTTTGGTCCCCTCCAGTGCGGCATCCCCGACGAAGCCCGCACCGGAGTATTCGAAGAACGCCGCGGGCAACACCTACGGTTCCGTCGTTGATTCCGTCTCGCCGGAAACGGAGCCGGACCTCATCGCCGCTGTCACGGCGGACGGCACGAAAGGCTACGTGTCCAAAGCCGAACTCGACATCGCCAACGGCACATCAGCTTCACGACATTTCAGGACTCCCGAGGACGCCATCACATGGATGGAAACCGAGGGACGCGCTGACCGGTCAATCCCCGTCTACGAAGCAGACGGGACCACGGTGATTGGCGAGTTCACCGTGGTGGGCCTCGATACACAGAGGGCCACCCGGGAACTCATCAACTCCCGTTGACCGGAAAGCCATTGGGGGGGTGGCGGGTGTGGGCCTTCTCCACACCCGCCATTTATCTATTGAGGCACGTGTCCGTGCCAGCCGGGCACCTGAACAACCCACCAGCGAACGGCATCTGCCTGCTCCCGACCAGGAGACCGTAGACTTTCAGCATGCCAATCGTGCTCCCCGCCCCGGACAATCACGCCTGCCTGCACCTACCCGTGCGGGATGGAGGTGAACTGTGAGCGGAGGCCTCGTAGCGCTGTTGGATGATGTCGCTGCCCTTGCTCGACTGGCGGCAGCGTCTGTCGATGATGTGGCGGCCGGTGCCGCGAAAGCGGGTGCCAAGGCTGCCGGCGTCGTCATCGATGACGCCGCGGTGACCCCGCAGTATGTGTCCGGAGCGGACCCGTCCCGGGAACTGCCCATGATCCGGAAGATCTTTTGGGGGTCGCTGAGGAACAAGCTGCTGGTCATCCTGCCGGCGCTGCTGTTGGTGAGCACTTTTGTCCCAGGGATCATTCCGGTGATCCTCCTGCTGGGTGGCACCTACCTTTGTTATGAGGGTGCCGAGAAGGTCTGGCACAAGCTTCGGGGACACTCCGAGGAGGGTCACGGCCCGGCCGTGGACCGAGGACCCGAAGCGGAAGCCAAGGTCACGCGAGGCGCAATCACCACCGACTTCATCCTCTCCTGCGAGATCATGGTCATCGCGTTGAATGAAGTAGCCAGCGAGTCCTTGTGGGTCCGGGCGTTCATCCTGGTTGTCGTCGCCATCATTATCACCGCGGCTGTGTACGGGGCCGTGGCACTCATCGTCAAGATGGACGATATAGGGCTTCACCTGACCACCAAAGACTCTCCGGCAACGCAGAGGACCGGGCGACTGCTGGTCGCCGCCATGCCGAAAGTGCTCTCCGTGATCACCGTCGTCGGGACGATCGCGATGCTCTGGGTAGGTGGCCATATCCTGCTGCAGGCCGCCCACGACCTTGGCTGGCACCTGCCTTATGACCTTGTCCATGCGCTGGAATCACCCATTGCGGGAATCCCGGCCGTGGGCGGCGCGCTGGCGTGGTTGGTCAATACGCTGTGCTCGGCCGTACTCGGCATCATTTGGGGTTCGGCCGTCATGGTTGTAGTCCAAGCGGTGTCGCGCGTGCTGCCGTCCGGAAAGAAGAAAGCAGCGCACTAAGGACGGGCTTGAGCCAAGTCTGACCGATCCCTCCACCGGGTGGCTCCGAATCATCTACATGATGAAGCACAGCCGCAGTACCAAGGGCACCAAGGTCATGGCAGCGTTGGCTGGGGTGGTCTCGGCAGCCGTCGTACTCGCCGTCGCGGAGTTGGCGGGCGCGTTCTTCACCGCCAGGGCAACGCCCTTTTTTGCCCTGGGATCTACGTTCATTGATTTCACGCCGCCATGGTTGAAGGACTTCGCGATCGCGACGTTCGGTACGAACGACAAGGCTGCCCTCTTCGTCGGGATGGGCTTGACCATCGCGGTCCTTGCCTGCGTGCTCGGCGTCGTCGCTTACCGGAAGTGGGCTCTCGGCGTCCTGGGCGTGCTGCTCATGGGTGCGGTGATTGTCGCTTGTGTCCTGACCCGGGCCGGCGTGCGACCCCTGGACGCCATCCCGTCGGTGGTGGGAACAGTGGCCGGGCTGGTGGTGCTGCGCCTGCTTCTCCGGCCGTTGTGGCGGTTGAAGGCCTGGCCGGAGGTCCCTGCGGACATGGCAGCCGACGCCGACGGGACGGATGAGCCGGCCGTCACCAGCCGCCGTCGTTTCTTTGCCGCCGCCGGAATGGCTGCCGTCGCGGCTGGTATCGCCGCCACCGGTGGCCGGTTGCTGAGTGCGGCCCGGAACAACATCGCCCAGGCCCGGGACGCACTCAAGCTTCCGGCCCCTCGCAGGGCTGCGGCCGCGGTACCCGCGGATGTGCAGTCCCCGGTGAAGGGCGTCTATCCGTGGCTGACGCCAAACAAGGATTTCTACCGGATCGACACGGCGTTGAGTGTTCCCGAGGTCAACATCGAAGACTGGAAACTACGGGTCCATGGAATGGTCGAAGAAGAAATCACGCTGACTTTCCAGGATCTGCTCGACGCCGATCTGATCGAATCGCATGTCACCCTCACCTGTGTCTCCAACCCTGTGGGCGGAAAACTGGTAGGCAACGCGAAGTGGCTGGGTATGCCCCTGCGAGATGTCTTGGCCAAAGCCCGGCCAAAAGACGGCGCTGACATGGTCCTCTCCCGCTCCATCGACGGTTTCAGCGCCTCCACTCCCTTGGACGTCCTCCAGGAGGATGACCGGGACGCCATGTTGGCCATCGGCATGAATGGCGAACCCTTGCCGGTAGAGCACGGCTATCCGGTACGCATGGTGGTTCCCGGACTGTACGGTTTTGTCTCGGCTACCAAGTGGGTGGTTGACCTGGAGGTGACGCGCTTCGCGGACAGCAAGGCGTACTGGACCGAGCGGGGCTGGTCCGAGCGTGGACCCATCAAGACCATGGCAAGGGTAGACGTCCCGGCATCCTTCGCGAAGCTACCGGCAGGAAAGGTCGCTGTTGGCGGTTCCGCCTGGGCCCAGACCCGAGGGATCACCAAGGTCGAAGTACAGATCGACGACGGCGACTGGGTAGAAGCGACGCTGTCCGCCGAAGCGTCCACCATCACCTGGCGGCAATGGTCCTACGAGTGGGACGCCACCCCAGGCATCCATTACGTCAAGGCCCGCGCGACGGACGGCACCGGCGAGGTGCAGACCGACAAACGCGCCGATCCCGTACCCGACGGAGCCTCCGGCTGGCCTTCAGTCATGGTCACCGTCGAGTAGCTGCCGGCGGCGTTTATTACTGCTGCCATGCTCGCCGCCAACACTGATCCTGCGCGGCCGGCCGCCCATGAGACGTCTCCGTCGAGGCGGTATTCGATGATCGTGAGCGCTTCGCTGTCGTTGCCATGTCCGAGGCTCGTCTGGTGCAGGTTGAGGATTTCGATGTGGATGTCCTCCGCCGCCAGCGCCGCAGTCAGGGCTTCGACGGGGCCAACTCCAGTGTGGGTGCTTGTGTGCTCATCACCTCGGATACGGAGGCTGAGGCGGGTGGTGCCCTCGCCGGCGGTCTCGGAGGTGTCGTAGCCGCAGAGCTCGACGGCGGAGGTGCTGAGGTAGCTGCGCTGGAAGATCTCCCAGATTTCGGGGGCGGTCATCTCGGCGCCGGAATCGTCGGTGTGCTGCTGGACGAGTCGGGCGAAGTCGATTTGCAGGCGCCTGGGCAGTTCAATCCCGTATTCGGTTTCGAGCAGGTAGGCGATGCCGCCTTTGCCGGACTGGGAGTTCACGCGGATCACGGCGTCGTAACTGCGGCCAAGATCGGCCGGGTCGATTGGCAGGTAGGGAACCTGCCATGCGATGTCCGATTCAGCCCGCCCTTCGGCCTTGGCTCGTGCACGGTGTTCGGCGAAGCCCTTTTTGATGGCGTCCTGGTGGGTACCGCTGAACGCCGTGTGCACCAGGTCGCCGACGTATGGATGCCTGGGGTGCACGTCGATTCGGTTGCAGTATTCCACCGTGCGACGGATCTCGTCGATGTCTGAGAAGTCGATCATGGGGTCGATGCCTTGTGCGTGCATGTTCAAAGCCAATGTAGCGATGTCAACATTGCCGGTGCGTTCTCCGTTTCCGAAGATGCAGCCTTCGACGCGCTGGGCGCCGGCAAGCACTGCCAGCTCTGCGCACGCGATCCCCGTGCCGCGGTCGTTGTGGGGGTGCACGGAAAGGATGACGCTGTCGCGCCGGGCGAGGTTCTTGTGCATGTACTCGATCTGGTCCGCATACACGTTGGGTGTCGCGATCTCGACCGTTGCAGGCAGGTTGAGGATCACGGGACGCTCCGGTCGGGCGTCCCAAAGCTCGGTCATCGCGTTGCAGACATCCAGCACGTAGTGGGGCTCGGTGAGGTTGAAGACCTCGGGTGAGAACTCAAACCTGACATTCGGCATATCGCCGGCGGCTTCGAGGAGGTCCCGGCCACCGCTGAGGATGAGTTCTTTCAAGTCAGCGGGGTTGTATCCGAGCACCATGTTCCGCCAGGCCGGTGCGGTCGCGGTGTACATATGGATAACGACGTCGTTGCGGATGCCCCTGATCGATTCAACGGTTCGTTTGATGAGGTCGCGCCGGGCAGGCGTGAAGACCACGATGGTGACATCCTCCGGGGCGATGTCCGTGTCAGCAATCAGGCGCACGAAGTCATAATCGGTCTGGGAAGCTGAGGGGTAGCCGACCTCGATTTCCTTGTAACCCATCGCGACCATCAGCTCGAAGAAGCGGCGCTTGCGTGCAGGGTTCATCGGCTCCGCAAGGGCCTGGTTGCCATCCCGCAGATCAACCGGAACCCACAGCGGTGCGGCCGTCAATCGTTTAGTCGGCCAGTCACGTTCGGTGAGCGGCACGTCGACCCGCGAATACACATCGGAGTAGCGGTGGGAAGGCATCTGGGAGTGACGCTGCCGGTTCCACGTTGGGGAAGAACCGGGCATGGTGCCTGCGGGAGTAGAGATGCGGGGGAAAGCTGAAGCTGTCATCGGTCGGTTTCCTTCGTGTTCAAGTCAAGGGACCGGCGCATGCTTCAGCTCCACGGAGGGGAGCCGGTCTTGGTCAGGCCCCGCCGTGGCAGCGAAGAAGAAGGAACTCGATGGAGAACATGGGTAGACTGTAACACAACACCTCAGACAAGCTGAGTAGTAAGGAAACTTTTATGGCGCAGGTCAAGCGCGTGTCGCTGGCAGATCAGGCCGCAGAAATCCTCCTTGAACGGGTGAAATCGGGGGAGTGGAAGCTCGGCGAGAGGCTGCCCGGAGAAACGACCCTCGCCCCGCAACTCGGCGTCGGGCGTTCCACGGTCCGCGAGGCCATCCGTCAACTGGCGGGGCGTGGCGTGCTCGACTCACGGCAGGGCGCGGGCGTTTTCGTCACCGCGCTGGATGTCTCGGACGAGTGGGATGAGGTGCTTCGCCGTGCCGATATCGTCGCAGTGGTGGAAGCCCGCATTGCCATCGAGACGGAAGCTGCAGCACTGGCAGCAGAACGCCGTACCCCGGCCGATCTATCCGCGATCCGTCGCGCCCTTGCCCTCCGTGATCAGCAACGCGATGACCCGGTGCAGCTTGTTGATGCGGACACCGCCTTTCACCGCGCGATCGTCGCAGCTGCCCACAACCCGATCCTCACCGAATTGTTCGACGGGTTCACTCCGCGGCTCCGGCGCGCGATGATTGAACTGCTCCACATCAGAAAGAATCACGCTGACGACGCAGACCACAAGGTGCACGCAGACCTGTTGCAAGCAATAACCGAGCGCAACGCCCCTGATGCAGTTCACGAGAGCCGGGCCCACTTGCTGAAAATCAAGGCCGCGCTCACCTGACGGTCTCGCGCGAACGCGCCTTCCGTTGCCTACGGTGCCAAACGCCGGACTTGGCGAAACGCGCGAACGCACCTGCCGCCGTCGTGGTCTTTCCTACCGCAGGACCGGAGGCTCGTGCGCATCGGAGGGCGCGCCTAGACTGGCGGACATACCGATCCAAGGAGGGGAGTCCGATGCCAAAGACCAGTAAGGCCGGGCACGCGCTCAAGGGCGAGTTGCCGTCGACGATCCGTCGCTCGGACCAGAAGGCCCAAGACACGTTCGCGAAGACGTACGACGCTGCGATGGAAACTTACGACGGCGACCAGCGCCGGGCGGCGCAGACGGCCTTCTCGTCGTTGAAGCACAGCTATGAGAAGGTGGGGGACCACTGGGAACCGAAGGAGGACCGCGGCCCCTCGGATGCCCGGGCGGCGGGCGGACCTGACACCCCGGCGCCGACGGCCGGTGGAGTGGATGCGAACGCAAGCAAGGCGCATCTGTACCAGCGGGCCAAGGAGTTGGACATCAAAGGCCGCTCCACCATGGACAAAGAGCAACTGGTTCAAGCACTGCAGAAGGCCAACGAACGGGCCACCCGGAAGGCGCGGGAAGAAGAAAGCTAGGGTCACGCGGCGGTGGCCCGCCGACGCCTACGGTGGCCCGCCGACGCCTACTTACTTGCGCGCTGGAAATCCACTGCCAGGATCGCCCGTGAAAGAGTGACGGCGCGGTCCGCCAACACGTCCAGTTCGGCGTCGTCGCAATCGGCTGGAGCCCACCGCGTGGCGCCCTCGAGCAGGGTCATGACCACCCGGACGTGTTCCTCGGCGTCGGGGCAGCCCATGTCCCGCGCCGCCGCAATGTACATCTCCTCGTGCAGGGTGACCCAGTCATCAACCTGGGCTCGCAGGTCCTTGGGCAGGACTCCCGCCATCCTGTCCGTGGCAACCAGGAGATCCCACAGATTGCTCTCCGGGAGCCTTACCTGCCTGGTGAAGTGGAGTTTGACCATGGCATCCCAGAACTCCTCCGCATTATCCGCCGGAGCAACGGCTTCGAGCAGGGCGACGCCGAACCGGTGGAAGTGCCAGCGCAGTGATTCGGCAACGATCTCGTCCCGGCCGTCCGGGAAGTGCGAGTAGAGGCTCGGCGGCTTGATGTTGACGGCGTTGGCGATGGTCCGCATGGAAACGGAATTGAATCCGTTGGCTATGGCGAGCTCCAGGAACGCTTCAAGGATGTTCTGCCGGCCCGCCCTTTGGCCCGTCCAGTTCCATTCCTTCAGTTGCGATTCGAAGGCGCGGGAGGCGGATTCGTAGGACCTGTCGCTCATAATGGGCCATCCTAACAGTCGTTAGCTTTTGTCCGCTCGAAGCCAGGAAAACTCTTCCCTAACGTCTGTTAGTTAGGTACGCTGGAAATGGCATCAGGCAGTACCGCTGCCGGTGCATCTCAAAGCGTTTGAGCGGGAAGAGAAAAGCAATGGTCACCGAAAATACGAGCCTGGGGGCCACTCGGAACAGCAACGTCATCCTCGGAAGCGGTCTTTCCGGAATGGTTGCCGCGTACATCGGCGCACGGGCGCTGGAAGACAACGCCGCGCAGGATGAGGCTTGGCAGGCGCAACTCGCGTTCCATCCCAAGCCCTCCCGGCGGCTGCGCCACAGAAAGACCACATCGGGCGGACCTGGCCCGGCACTGGCATCCTGAACCGCCAACCCAGAGAGAACCCACCCATGTCTGCAGAAGTACTGTCACCGTGGCCCTCCGAGACCCCACGCGAAACCAACAGGGTCCGTGAGCTCTTCCTGATGCAACCCCATGCCGACCTCAGCGGTATCCGTCCCATGGTGGCCCGCTCGTGGTACCGAAGCCGTGCCGCGGGCGTCGATGCCTTCGCCGACCGCGGGTTCTACGACGAAGGGCGGGTAGACGAGTACACGATCGCTGCGGCCGGCCCGCACCTGCAGAAACTGGATGAAGTCGCTGCCGATCTGGGCGGCTACGTCAACATCACCGCCCCGAACGGGGTGCTGGTCAAGGCCAACTTCCTGCGCGATGACGGGTTCCCCGCCGGGTACTCCCTGCTTGAGGAGAGCTGCGGAAGCAACGGCGAAGGCCTGGCTTTGGAAGAGGGGCGCGGCGTCTGGCTGGCCCCGGAAGAACACTTCCGTGAGGACATGCGCGGCAACTGGTGCTTTGCTTCCTTGGTCCGGGACCCGTTCCATAACCGCGTGCGGGCCGTGATCGGGCTGACGCTCCCGGCAAACCGGGTCAGCACTCTGGAACCATCGTCCACCCTGCTCATGTTGGAGGGCGTTGCCTCCCGGATTGAGCGGGACATTGAGGTCCGTACGTCATCCAAGGAGCGGGCACTCCTCAGCGAGTACCTCAGGATTTCGCGCAGGCGGGGCAACCGGGCAGTGATCGCGGTCGACGGCAAGAACTCGCTCCAGAACGCCTCGGCGACGGCGACGCTGGTGGACAGTGATTTCTCGATCGTCTCCGGCTACGCCAAGGCTGTGATGTCCTCCGGTCGCGAGATGAACTGTGAAGTCATGCTCCAAGGGCCAGGCTTGTCCACGTTGGAGATTTCCCCTGTGACGCTGTCCGCGGCGAACGTCGGGGCCATCGTCGTGGTCCGGCCCCATGCCCCGGCCAAGGACCGCGCCGTCACCCCCTCAAGCGCGCCACTCCAGTTGGCCTCTGCTCCGCAAGGGACCGCGGAACGGCTGCTGAAGCACGTTGACGGCACCAGCACGGAGTTCAAACGCACCCTCAACCTGGCCCGGAAAGCCGTGGACCAGGACAGGTCCGTGGTGATGATCGGTGAGCTCGGCAGCGGGAAGCTGCGGCTCGCCGGTGCCATCGCGTCCTTGCGCGGCGGGCAGATGGTGGTGGATGCCCGCAACGGAGACCTTAGGAACGCCAGCTTCAGGGATGTCCTGCACCGGGCGGCCACCGAGCTTCCCGCGACGCTGATTGTTGAACACGCCGATGAGCTCTCCCAGAACGAAGCCAGCGAGCTTGCCCGCAACCTCCGCGGCAACGCCACCACCAAGCTGATCTTTACCGTCACCCGCCCCACGGACGCCACCCTCCTGCTTTCGGAGGCCTTCGATGTCCTCGAGGTCTCCGTGGCGCCCTTGCGCAACAGGCGCGAGGACATCCCCCAACTGGCCAACGCCATCGCTGGAGAACTGGGGGAGCGGCGCTTGTCCCGGAGGCTCATCACTACCCTGACCCATGCCGACTGGCCCCGGAACATCGACCAGTTGCGCGCGGTGGTCTCCAACGCCGTCGAACGTGCCGAAGGTGCCGAAGTGACAGTCGACGACCTTCCCCAGGGATTCCATCGTGTCCTGACGAAGGGCCGGCTGTCCCGTCTGGAAGACGCCGAACTCAGCGAACTGCGAACTGCCCTCCAGGAAGCAAAGGGCAACCGCAGCCTGGCCGCGGAAACCCTGCAGATCGGGCGCTCTACCCTGTACCGGCGCATGGATTACTTCCGCAGCCGCGGCTTCGACCTCTGATTCCACGCGTCACGCAGCAGCCGGGCTCCTAAGGGGCCGGCTGCTGCGCGCTGCCCAAAAACGAAAGCCCGACGGCGGGTGGCCGCCTGTGTTGCCCGGCGAACCTCGGGCGGAGGAAGGCCCGACGGCGGGTGGCCGCTTTGCGCGCCCGGCGGCCCGGCCCCAGCCGCTGGGACAGTGTCCCACCGAGGTGTCTCGATCTGGCACGGATGGCCTCACCGATATCGCGTTGTACTGGAAATCACCCGACACCGGCACCCGTCCAAGGAGTGTCCGGCAGCGACCGAGGGTACCAACACGAACAGGACGACTGACTATGACCCGCGATGCCCAGGGAACCATTCTTGTGGCCCCTCACCATTTCCCGGACCTGGACCGTGAGCACGCGCTCGCGGAGGAGTTCGGTTACACACTCAACCCCGCGGCAGACACTGACGCCTTCCGCGACGGGCTGGCCGAAGCCGACATTGTGATGATCACGCCCTACGCCAAGCTCACTGCGGCGGACTTCCCGCTGATGGCCAAGTGCCGTGCAGTGATCAGGTACGGAATCGGCTACGACAACATCGACGTTGCCGCGGCCACCGAAGCGGGCATCCCGGTCTCGATCGTTCCCGGCACGGCGTCGGAGGAAGTTGCCTCCCACGCCTTCGCGATGGGCCTGGCGCTGGCCCGCCGCCTGCCCGCCGGCAACGCAGCGATCGACAACCTCGGCTGGGCCGGAACCATCGGCTACGACACCCCTGTCCTTTCCGAACTGGAGGTCGGCGTCCTGGGCATGGGACGCATCGGCCAGCACGTGGCCCGCATGTACTCGGCCGTGGGCGCCCGGGTCCGCGCCTACGATCCCTTCGTCACGGACAGCTTCGTGGAGATGGCCGGCCTGGAAGACATCCTGGAGAATTCCGACGTCGTTTCCCTCCACCTGCCGCTGAACGACGAGACGGCGAACCTCATCTCCACCGGCGTCCTCGCCACGATGCGCAAGGGCACCGTGATCGTCAACGTGTCCCGCGGCGGGCTTATCGATGAGGCCGCGCTCGCCGAGGCCTTGGTCTCCGGACACATCGCTGGCGCCGGCATCGACACCTTCGCGCAGGAGCCGCTCGCTGCTGAGCACCCCCTGCGCACGGCGCCGAACGCCATCCTCACACCGCACATTGCCTGGCGTTCCAACCGGTCGACGGGCGCACTGCAGGACGGCGCAGTGGAACGGGTCCGCCTTGCGCTCACCGACCAGCCACTCATCGACCTCGTCAACTGAAAAGACGCGTGAACTGAAACGACTTGTGACCTGAAAAGACTGGAGAACCCCGACTTGGCTACCACCAACCATCTTGAAGACCTCGCTGCGTTGCAGAACCCCGTGGAGGATCCGCACCTGCGCCGTGGGCCGCGTGGCTTCCCGCTGCTGCCCGGCGGTTACGGCCGGTCCACGTACTACACCGGCGCTCCCAGCCCCTACGCCATCAAGGGCGAGGGCTACCGGGTGTGGGATGACCGCGGCCGTGAACTGATCGACGCGAACAACAACTTCACTTCCTTGATCCACGGCAACGCCCACCCGGAAATCACCGAGGCCGCCACCAAGGCCCTCACCACCGGGGCGAGCTGGGGCATCCCGAACCTTTGCGAATGGGAACTTGCCGAACTCCTGCTCGGCCGCCTTCCCGAACTGGACCAGGTCCGCTTCGCGAATTCCGGCACCGAGGCCGTCATGTCCGCGATCCGCATCGCCCGGGCCAGCACCGGCCGTGAACGCGTCATTGTCACCAAGGGCGGCTACCACGGAACGTCCGAGGTTGCCCTGGTTCCCGGCGGACCGTCCTACCAGCGCGGCGTGACCCGCGGCGTGATCGACGACGTCACCGCGGTGCCGCTGAACGACGTCGACTTCCTGCGCCAGGCGGTTGAAGCCGCTCCGGACGCGTACGCCGCCATCATCCTGGACCTGCTGCCCAACCGTGCCGGCCTCCTCACGATCAATAAGGAGTTCGTCCGGACCGCCCGGGAACTGGCTACCCGCTACGGCATTGTGCTGATCATCGACGAGGTCATCAGCCTCCGTCTTGGCTACAGCGGCTTCAGCGGTGAGTATGGAGTTTCCCCGGACCTGCTGACCACGGGAAAGCTCATCGGCGGCGGTTTCCCCGTTGGTGCTGTTTGCGGCAAGGCCGAGCTCATGGCCGAGGTGGACCCCACCCGTCCGGGCAGCCTGCCGCACGGCGGAACGTTCTCCGGCAACCCGGTGAGCATGGCCGCCGGTTCCGTGGCCCTGCGCCTCTACACCGAAGAAGAAGTCACGCGCCTGAACCAGTTGGGTGACACCGCCCGCGAAACGGTCAACGCCAGGATTGCCGACGCCGGCTGGGAGATCCGCGGCCGCGGCTCGCTCCTCCGCGCGGTTCCTGCCGGTGCGGAGAAAGTGGACGAGCACACCCAGCACAAGTTGTGGTGGGCCTCCTACGAGCGCGGCCTGCTCGGCTCCCCGGCCAACCTGCTGTCCCTGTCCACGCCCATGGACGAAAAGGTGGTGGCCGATATTACCGACCGCCTGGCCGACGCCGTCCTGGCAGTCGCCTCGGATGCTCCCACTACGGAAGGTGCCAAGTAACCATGAAGATCGTTTCCTACGAACACGAATCCGGGATCCGCGGCGGCGTCCTGATTGATGACACCGTCTACGACTTGGAACTGCTCCTTCAAAGCTCCAAAGAGGCAGTGCACGGAGCCACCACGTCCGTCCGGGAATTCCTGGAACTCTACGGCGACCGGCTGGGGGCCATCTCCGCCGAGGTCAGCGCCTTGGCCGGCCAGGATCCGGAAGCCCACGTGGGTGCCCGGGCCGATGTCCGCCTGACCACGCCGGTGCCCGACCCCTCGAAGGTGCTCTGCATCGGCCTGAACTACAAGGACCACGTAGCCGAGACCGGCCGCGCGTTCCCGGAGTACCCGGACGTCTTCGCCAAGTTCGCCTCCACCATGGTGGGACCCGAAGAAGAGATCGGCGGCGCGAAGGTCAGCGAAAACCTCGACTTCGAGGGCGAACTGGCAGTAGTCATCGGGCGCAAGGCCAGCGAAGTCACCGAAGAAGAAGCGCTGAACTACGTTGCCGCGCTTGCCCCGCTCAACGATGTCACTGCCCGCGACCTTCAACACCGCGGCACCCAGTGGCTGGCAGGCAAGGCCGTTGACGGGTCAACGCCGTGGGGCCCGGCCTTGGTCACCCTGGACGAAGTGGGCGATCCCCAGAACCTGGACCTCACCACCCGCGTGAACGGCATCGAAGTGCAGCGTTCCAACACCAGCTACCAGATCTTCCCGATCGCGCGGATCGTCTCCTACCTCTCAAGCTTCCTCACCCTGGAACCCGGCGACGTCATCGCCACAGGAACCCCGCAGGGCATCGGTGCCAAGCGGAACCCGCCTGTCTGGCTGGAACCGGGAGACACGGTGGAAATCGACATCGACAAGGTAGGCCTGCTCCGCAACACCGTGGGCAAGCCCCAGCTCTAACCCCCTGCAAGCTCTACGAAAGTAATGAAGACCATGAGTGATGTACAAACAAAACCAGGCGAGGCCCGGTACCGCATCGCCGTCGACACCGGCGGTACCTTTACCGACGTCGTGGTCGGTTCCAACAGCGGTGACATGGCAGTCGGCAAGGCGCTGACCACCTACGACCGCGTGTTCACCGGCTTCGAAGCCTCGGTTCGCCGCGCGGCCGAGTCCGTTGGCTGGAGCGGCGACGACGTCCTGCGCAACGCTGACGTCATTGTCTACGGCACCACCCACGCCACCAACGCAGTGCTCACCGGCAAGGTCGCCAAAACAGCGCTGCTGACCACGGACGGTTTCGCCGATACCCTGCTGCTCCGCGAAGGTGGCCGCCGCGACGCCTTCGATTCCAAGGCTGCCTACCCGCCGCCCTACGTTCCCCGCCAGCTGACCTTCGAAATTACCGAGCGCATCTCCGCCGAGGGCGACGTCCTGGTGGAGCTGGACGAAGAGCAGGTCCGCGAAGTCCTCGGTTCCTTCAAGGAACAGGGCATCGAAGCCGTTGCCGTTTCCTTCCTTTGGTCCATCATCAACGACGCCCACGAGAAGCGGGTTGCCGAGCTGATCAAGGAAATCCTCCCTGGCGTTCCCTACACGCTCTCCAACGCGGCCAACCCCACCATCCGCGAATACCGCCGCTCCTCGGCAGCCTCGATCGACGCTTCCCTGAAGCCGCTCATGGCCGACCACCTGGGCAAGCTCCGCTCGGACCTCCAGGAATATGGCTTCGCGGGCGACCTCCTGGTAGTGACGTCCGAAGGTGCCGTCCTCGATGTCGCCGATGTCCTGGACCGTCCCGTCCTGCTGCTGAACTCCGGCCCGTCCATGGCACCGCTGGTGGGCGCGGCGGCGGCTCCAGACCACGACACCGTGGTTGTCTGCGACATGGGCGGCACCACCTTCGATGTGTCCCTGGTGGAGAATGGCGTGGTCCGCCACACCCGCGAAGCCTGGCTGGGCGAACCGTTCGTCGGTCACCTCACCGGCCTGTCTTCCGTCGCCGTGTCCAGCATCGGCGCCGGTGGCGGCAGCATCGCATGGATCGACGGCGGTGGCCTCCTTCGCGTGGGACCGCAGAGTGCGCGCAGTACTCCCGGTCCGGCAGCCTACGGCCGCGGCGGCGAAGAACCAACCGTCACCGACGCCTGCGTGGCGCTCGGCTACCTCGACACAGAGGGCTTCGAAGGTGGCTTCACCCTGAACCGCGAGGCCGCCATCAAGGCCATCGACACCCGCATCGCCGGGCCGTTGAAGATGGACACCCTGCAGGCCGCCCAGGCCATCCTGGATGTCTCCGCCAACCACATGGCCACTGCCATCCGCCAGTCTGCCCTCGAACAGGGCGTCGACCCCCGGGGCGCGCTCATTGTTGCCGGCGGTGGCGCAGGCGCCATGGTCGCAGCGATCATCGGCAGGCTCCTGGAAGCCGACACCGTACTCATCCCGGCGACTGCCGGCGTTTTGGCCGCCTACGGCGCCCACCGCGCCCCGATCGCCACCGAGTTCCTCTCCCCGCTGCACAACGACACCCGCAGTTTCGACGCCGGTTCGGCCTCCCGCGCTGTGGAGGACCTGACGGCCAAGGCTGAGCTCTTCGTGAAGCGCTTCGACGGTGTTGGCGAGGCGCCCAAGGTCACCTACTTTGTGGATGCCCGGTACCCGGGCCAGGCCTGGGACCTCCGCGTCTACCTCGACGCCGCCCCGGACACCTCCGGCGACGCGGCAGGCATCATTGAGCGCGCCTTCCACGAAGAGCACGACCGCCGCAACGGCACCCACGATCCGGACAGCCGCGTGGAGATCATCACCTGGGGTGTCCGCGTGGAGATCCCGCGTCCGGAGCACACCAAGTCCGAAAGCGAACTCAGCCGCACCGCGGAAATCCACCGCACGGACAGCATCGTCTTCGGTGGCGAACCCTTCAGCACCCAGCGCTACCGCGGCGTCACGCTCGCTCCGCGCGACAAGATCGTGGGACCGGCCGTCATCGACCAGCCCACCACCACCATCGTCGTACCGCCGGAATGGGACGCCACGCTCGATGAACGATCCAACATCTACCTCACCCGTAAGGAGGCGTAACCGTGACCCGCGAATTCGATCCCGTAAAGCTCTCGGTCCTTGCCAACGCATTCGACGGCATTGTCCGCGAGATGACCAGCGGCCTGCTCCGCTCCGCCCGCTCGTCCGTGATCAACACGGCCCGCGACTTCTCCTGTGCCGTGCTGACCGCGGACAACCAGCTGCTCGCCGCGGCCGAAGGTGTGCCGGTGCACGTCTTCGGTGCCGGCCCGCTGGGCGAGGACATGGTGGAACTGCACAAGGACATCCGCGAAGGCGACGCGTTCCTGCACAACGATCCCTACATGGGTAACTCCCACGCAGCGGACCATGTGATCCTGGTGCCCATCTTCATCCAGGGCCGCCACCTCTTCACCGCCGTGACCAAGGCCCACCAGGCCGACTGCGGCAACTCGCTTCCCACCACGTTCTTCGCCACCGCGCGGGACGTTTACGAGGAAGGCGCGTTGATCTTCCCGTGCGTGCGGATCCAGCGCGACTACACGGACATCGACGACATCATCCGCATGTGCCGGTCCCGCATCCGTGTTCCGGACCAGTGGTACGGCGACTACCTGGCCTCCGTCGGCGCCTCGCGCATCGCCGAGCGCCGCATCCACGAACTCGCTGAAAAGTTCGGCGTGGATGACCTGGTGGACTTCGTGGATGCCTGGTTCGACTACTCCGAACGCCTCACCGCCAGCGCGATCGAGAAGCTGCCCGAATACGTCCTCCACGGCACCTCCGCCCACGATCCGTTCCCCGGAACCGGCCCGGAGGGCGTGCAGCTTCAGGCAACCCTCGAGGTGAAGCCCAAGCAGGGCAAGGTGGTGATCGACCTGCGCGACAACCCGGACAACCTCCCCAACGGCCTGAACCTCACCAAGGCAACGGCCACGGGTGCCGCGCTGGCCGGCATCCTCTCCGGCATCCCGGAGAACCTGCCGAGCAACGCCGGAACCTTCCGCCGCGTCGAGGTGCTGTTGCGCGACGGCTGCGCCGTCGGTGTTCCCAAGCACCCGTACTCCTGCTCTTCCGGCACCACGAACCTCGCGGACCGCGTGGTCAACATCGTCCAGGCCGCTTTCTCCCAGATCGACGACGGCTACGGCACCGCCGAGGGCGCGGCCGGCCAGGCACCCGCCAAGTCGGTCATCTCCGGTACGGACGAACGCAACGGCAACCCCTACGTCAACCAGATCCTGGTGGGCGGCGTCGGCGGCCCGGCAACCCCGTACGTTGACGGCTGGCCCACCTACCAGCGCCCCGTGTGCGGCGCCCTGCTGTACCACGACAGCGTGGAAGTGGACGAGCAGCGCTACCCGATCCTGGTCCACGAACGCACCCTGGTGGCCGACTCCGGCGGAGCCGGACGCCAGCGCGGCGGACTCGCCACTCGCGTCACCATGGAGCCCCGCGGCGAGAGCGTCACCCTCACCTACGGCATCGAGGGCAAGATCAACCCGCCGAAGGGTGTCCGCGGCGGCCACGACGGCGCAGAGCCCGCTGCCTGGGTGGAAGACCTCAAGACCGGCGAACGTCGTGAAATTCCCGTGGTGGGCCGCTACGACCTGCAGTCGGGCGAAAAGGTTGTGTCCATCACCCCCGGCGGTGGCGGCTACGGCGACCCGCTGGAACGCGACGTCCTGGCAGTGCTCGACGACTACCGGGAGTCACGGGTGACCCTCGAAGCAGCGGCCGCACATTACGGCGTGGTCATTACCGACGGTGCCATCGACGAGGCAGCCACGGCGAAGACCCGCGAGGAACGCCTGGCCGGCTAAACGACAGCTATCGCACCACGTCCCGGGGCGAGGTATCCTCGCCCCGGGATGTTCCAACCATCATTAGACGGAGATTCACATGGAACCCATTCGAGTCGGCATCATCGGCGTCGGAAACGTCCTCAACCAATACCTGGACAAGATCGGCGTCCACCCTGACGTCGACATCGTGGCGCTCGCGGATGTGAACCCCGAGGCCGTGCGGAAGCGCGCCGCCGAGTACGACGTTCCCAAAGCCCTCACCCCCGACGAGTTGCTGGCGGACCAGGATGTGGAACTCGTCCTCAACCTCACGCCGCCCAAGCTGCATGCCCCGGTGACCCTGCAGGCCATCGCGGCCGGCAAGCACGTCCTCTCCGAGAAGCCGTTCGCCACATCCCTTGAGGAAGCGAAGCAGATCCTGGACGCGGCACGGGAAGCGGGCGTCAAGGTTGGCTCCGCGCCCACCACCTTCCTGGGCTCCGGCATGCAGACCAGCCGCAAGCTCATCGACGACGGCTGGATCGGTGAGCCTGTTGCGGCTTTCGCCTCCTTCGCCTGCCGCGGTTACGAGCACTGGCACCCGAACGTGGACCCCTTCTACAGCCCTGGAGCGGGTCCCATGCTGGACATCGGACCGTACCTCATCACCAACCTGGTGAACTTCTTCGGCCCCGTTTCCCGCGTCTCCGCGACCACGCCGCGTTCGTCCGAGACCCGTCCCCGCCCGGGCAAGGACGGTGAAGTCATCCAGATCCAGACCCCCACGCATGTCACTGGCACCCTCGATTTCGAGTCCGGCGCCACAGCTACGGTGATCGTCAGCTGGGACATCTGGAACCACAACCTGCCGCATCTGGAGATCTATGGCACCGGTGGTTCCCTGGCGGCACCGAACCCGGACCACTTCTCCGGCGCTCCCGTGCTGCGCCGCGGCGAGCCGGGCGACCTCGCGCTGGACATGACGCCGCCCGGCGGTGGCGACTGGCGCGAAACGCCCATCACCCACCGGGACGACGCTTACCGCGGCATCGGCCTGGCCGAATTCGGCTACGCCATCCGCAACGGCGTGGAACCCCGCACGGGCGGCGACTTCGCCTACCACGTCCTGGAAGTCCTCCTCGCTTTCGAGGCATCCTCGGAGCAGGGCAAGCACATCGCGATCGAAAGCACCTGCGAGCGGCCCCGGCCGCTGCCCTCCGTGGGACCGCAGGAGCCTTACCGCTTCGACTAAGACAAGCGAAAACCAACAGCAGCCGACGGCGGTACGCACGTACCGCCGTCGGCTGCTGTTTTTGCGTGTCCGGGCAGGTGTGCCGCGTCCCAAACTGGGACACTACTTTGCCTCTCCCCGGTGAAAACCTGATGTTCGGGCGAATCGGTTTGCAAATGCCGACGCACCTACGAATTTAGGAGAACGCATGACTAGCACAGCCGCTGCTGATATCGGCACCGAGGTCAATATCGCAGCCGATAAAAAGGCCGTCCGCCGCCGCACTGTCGCACAAGCGATCATCGAGTATTTGCAGGTCCAGTACAGCGAACTCGACGGCGAACAACGCCGCCTGATCGCCGGCATGTACGGCATCTTCGGGCACGGCAACTCCGTGGGCCTGGCCCAGGGCATCGACGAGTACGGCGTGGACTTCCCGCACTACCAGGGCAAGAACGAGCAATCCATGGTCCATGCGGCCATCGGCTTCGCCAAGGCCTCCAACCGTGCCGCCACCCTGGCTTGCACGGCCTCCGCCGGCCCGGGATCCACCAACATGGTCTCCGGTGCCGCCACGGCCACTACCAACCGCCTCCCCGTGCTGCTTTTCCCGGCCGACATCATCAACAACCGGTTCGGTGACCCGGTGCTGCAGCAGATCGAGCACCCGGTGGAACGCGACGTGTCCGCCAACGACTGCTTCCGTCCGGTGAGCCGCTACTTCGACCGCATCACGCACCCTGCGCAGTTGCTGTCCACGCTCCCGGAGGCCATGCGCGTCCTCACCGACCCCGTGGAAACCGGCGCCGTGGTGGTTTGCCTGCCGCAGGACATCCAGGGTACGGAGTTCGACTTCCCGGAGTCCTTCTTCACCCCGCGCGTCTGGCATATCCGCCGTCGTCCGGCTGTTGAGGACGAGCTCCGCGACGCCGCAGAAATCATCCGCAACGCCAAGCGCCCGCTGTTGATCGCCGGTGGCGGCGTCCGCTACTCCAAGGCGCAGGAAGAACTGGCACGGTTCAGCTCCGAGTTCGGCATCCCGGTCTCCGAGACCTACGCGGGCAAGGGCAGTGGGCCCCTCACCGACCTCAACCTCGGTGCGCTGGGCGTGACCGGAACCGTGGGCGCCAACGAGATCGCCGATGGTGCCGACTGCGTCATCACCGTGGGCTCGCGCCTGCAGGACTTCATCACTGCCTCGCACTCGCTGTTCCAGAACCCGGACGTGAAATTCGTGAACCTCAACGTGGGCTCGTTCGACGCCCACAAGATGGGCTCGTTCCCGGTGATCGGCGACGCCAAGCTTAACCTGGCCGCCCTGGGGGAGCGGCTCGCCGCCGTCGGATACTCGACGTCGGACGAGTTCCGCAGTGACATCGCGGACGCACGCAAGGCCACGCTGGAAGTGCGCAAGCACGACCTCCAGGATTTCGCCGGCGAACTGATGAGTCAGGCGCAGGTGATCGACGTCCTCAACAAACGCACCACCAGCGACGACGCCCTGATCCTTGGTTCCGGCGGTGTGGTCGAAGGCATCCACAAGGCCTGGGACCCGTCCAACGGCACCGAGATCCACTTCGAGTACGCCAACTCCTGCATGGGCCACGAAATCCCCGCAGGCCTGGGTTACCGGATTGCCCGCGATGACGCGCCCGGCGAGGTGTACGTCCTGATTGGTGACGGCACCTACTTCATGCAACCCACTGAACTGGTCACGGCCGTCCAGGAACGCAAGAAGATCATCACGATCGTCATCGACAACCGCGGCCACCAGTGCATTTGGCCGCTGCAGGTTGCCAAGGGCGGTCCGGGCCGCGAATTCGGCACACAGTACCGGGAACGCAGCAAGGAGTCCGGCCGCTTGGACGGGGCGGTACTCGAGTTCGACATCGCCGCCAACGCGGCCAGCATGGGCTGCGCAGCCTGGTCCACGACGACGGTCGAGGAGTTCTCTGCCGCCCTCGCCGAGGCGCAGGAAGCCGAGGGTCCCGCAGTGATCGTCGCCCGGGTGGAGCCGTGGCGCTACCTGTCCGGCAACGGCGCTTTCTGGGACGTCGGAGCTCCGATGACCTCGGAGCGGCCGGCCACCTTGGAGGGTGCTGCAAAGCACCTCAAGGGCCGTGAGCGCCAGCGCTTCTACGCTGCCACCACCGCACCTGAAACGCGCTAAGCGCACCGGGCGGGACCGCTCCATCCAGCGGTCCCGCCCGTCTCTTTTACGGGATTAATAGACCAAGGAGCATTCATCATGAGCGCATTTGCCGTTACTGATCCGGCCACCGGAACCATCCACGCCGAGTACCCTGCAGCCACCGACGCAGAGGTGGAAGCCGGGCTCAGCGCCGCACAACAGGCCTACCAGGAGTGGTCCCGCACCACCACAGTCGCCGAGCGCGCGGCCATGGCCAAACGCCTCGCGGAGCTGTTCGTTGAGCGCAAGGACAAGCTCGCCGCCATCATCAACCGCGAGATGGGCAAGCCGTTGCAGCAGGCCGCCGGCGAGGCCGAGTTCTCCGGCTCCATCGCTGCCGCCTTCGCCGAGCACGCCGAAGAATGGTTGGCCGATGAGCAACTGGAGGTAGCCGACGGGTTGCGGAGCTTCTTCCGCTACCAGGGCCTCGGCGTGATCCTTGGCATCATGCCGTGGAACTACCCGTACTACCAGGTGGCCCGGTTCGCGATTCCCAACATCATCCTGGGCAACACGGTGATCGTCCGGCACGCCAGCCAGTGCCCGGAGTCGGCGCTGGCGTTGGAGGAACTGTTCCGCGATGCAGGCTTCCCGGAGGGCGCCTACGTCAACCTCTTCGCCACACACCAGCAGATCTCCACCATGATCGCGGACGACCGCGTCCAGGGTGTCTCGCTGACCGGCTCCGAGCAGGTGGGAGCGATCGTGGCTGAGCAGGCCGGACGCGCGCTGAAGAAGTGCGTCCTGGAGCTTGGCGGCGCTGACGTGTTCCTGGTGCTCGATACGGACAATGTGGACCTTGCGGTGAAGAAGGCCGTCATGGGCCGCATGGGCAACACTGGCCAGTCGTGCAACGGTTCCAAGAGGATCGTGGTGCTGGACAAGTACTTCGACGAGTTCTCGGAGAAGTTCAAGGCTGCCATCGCCGGCCAGTCCTACGAGAACGGCGACTTCGGTCCGATGTCCTCGGATTCGGCCACCAGGTTCCTGGCTTCCCAGGTACAAGGCGCGCTGGATCAGGGCGCCGAGATCCTGGTGGGCAACAACGAGCCACAGGGCAATGTGTTCACCCCCACCGTGATCACCAACATCACGCCGGCCATGGACGTCTACAGCGAGGAGCTCTTTGGCCCCGTTGCGCAGCTGTACAAGGTCAGCAGTGACGCCGAAGCGATCAAGCTGGCCAACTCCTCGCCGTACGGCCTGGGTTCGGTAGTGATTTGCGACGACGTTGAGCGCGCCGAGCGCGTCGGTAACCAGCTCGACGTCGGCATGGTGTTCGTGGGTGCCTACGACCTCAGCGGTGCTGACGTGCCGTTCGGTGGCGTCAAGAAGTCCGGGTACGGCCGCGAACTGGGCAAGGTGGGCATGCTGGAATTCGCCAACAAGAAGCTGTTCCGCTTCGCGAAGTAGGTCCTGATACACAAGGAGGCCGGATCACTCTGATCCGGCCTCCTTCTTTGTCCCAGGAACCTAGGCTCCGTACGTGGTGATCCCTGTGACTGCCGGGACCTCCACCCAAGCTGAAGAGTCTGCGCTGCGCAGCGAGGCATCAACCAGCTCCGATGCCGACCAACCATCGGCCACAGAGGGGCCGAGCTGCTTGCCTTCGGCGACGGAGCGCAGGAACAGCGCAGCCTCAATCGTCTTCAGATCGTTGAACCCAATCCCGGGGCCGGCATTCGGCTGGAAGCGCCCGAACTCACCGTAGGACGGCGGCGTCATGATGGTCCGGTACCCGCTGCGGTCCGTGGCGACCTCCAGCTGGTTCATCCGCTCGAAGTTCCAGCGGACGGATCCTTCCGTGCCGTAAACCTCCACAATGTATTCGGCGTGCGGGCCGATCGCCACGCGCGTTGTCTCAAACATGCCCACTGCACCACCCTCGAACCGGGCAAGCATGGCCGTGTAGTCCTCGTTCTCCACCTCACGGGTCACATCCGAAGCTTCACCCTTGTCGAAGGAGTTCGACGACGTTCCGGCCGGCAGTGGACGTTCCTTGATGAAGGTTTCCGTGACCGCGTTGACCGAGGTAATGCGGCCAACCAGGAACTGGGCCAGGTCGAAACCGTGGCTCAGGATGTCGCCCAGGACGCCGGAACCAGCGCGGGCCTGCTCGTAGCGCCAGGTGAACACTTGGGTCGGGTCCGAGGCGTAGCTGGTCAGCAGGCGGATCTGCACGTTGGTCACCTTGCCCAGCGCCCCGGAACGGATCAACCGTCGTGCCTCGGCGATGGCCGGGGTGTGCCGGTAGTTGAAGCCCACCGAGGTAATCAGCCCGGCAGCTTCGGCGCCCTGGGCGATCTCCCTGGATTCCCGGGCACTGCGGCCCATGGGCTTCTCGATCCAGAAATGCTTGCCGGCTTCGATGGTGGCCAGGGCGATTTCGTGGTGCAGGAAGTTGGGGGAGCAGATGGAGACGACGTCGACGTCCGGGTTCTCCAGCACCTTCCTGTAATCGGTGGCCGTTTCCTTGTAACCGAGCGCGTCCTCGGCGTGGTGACGGCCGGCGTCGTCGGGGTCTGCGGCGATCACAAGCTCGGGGTGGCGCGGCAGTTCGGGGAAGAACTGCTTGGTGGCGAGGTAGGCGCGGGAATGCAGGCGCCCCATCCACCCCACCGAGATGAGGCCAACGCCAATGCGGTTCTGGTCTTCCAAAGTGGACTCCTTAGTTTGTGCCGCTCTCCGGCGGTGCTGTGCCGCACAGAAAGGCGGCATCTGCGGATCAGCCTATGGACGCCAGGAGTGTGCGCTGTGTCTCAATCTGAGACATCCGGCGAAGGCCTCCGGCTGTTTGAGTAGAACGTACTAGTCCAGTAACGCCAAGAAAGAGGAGCCCGTCGACGATGATGGACCGCAGCACGTGGAATCGAACGGAACCCCTGCGGGTGCTCGTCACAGGCGCGACGTCCGGCGTCGGAGAAGCGACCGCAAAACTCTTCGCAGCGCGGGGTGCGCGGGTGGCTCTTTTGGGTCGCCGCGCCGGAGAGCTGCAACGGGTTGCGGAGGAGATCGACGGCGGTGCACACCAGGTGGTTGCCGACGTCGCCGACGCCGAATCGGTCCGGAACGGTGTCCGGGGAGCGATCCATTCCCTCGGCGGGCTCGACGTGGCCATCAACGCCGCGGGGGTTGCCGGCTACGCGCCGCTCGAAGACCTGGACGAGCGCCGCTGGCGCGAGGTCCTGGACACCAACCTCTCCGGTACGTTCTACGTCGCCCGGGAGGCGGGGCTCCACCTGCGCCGGTCCGGGGGAGGGGCAATCGTCAACGTCGCGTCGGACCTCGCCACCATGGGCGTCGCCGGGCTGGCCCACTACTGCGCCGCTAAAGCCGGCGTCGTGGGACTCACCAAGGCGCTGGCCGTGGAACTGGCGCCCGATGTCCGCGTCAATGCAGTGTGCCCGGGCCCTATCGATACCCCCATGTTGCGGTCAGGACTTGAGTTCGAACCAGACCCCGTCCTGGCCCTCCAGCAGAAGGAAAGCACCGTGCCGCTCAACCGCCTCGCCGATCCGGAGGAGGTGGCGGCAGCCATCTACTTCCTGGCGGTCGAAGGCACCTTCGCCACCGGCACCAGCATGGCGTTCGACGGCGGCACGTCCGCCGCGTAGCTGGCCTCACCCACGTCTTTACAACGAGCACAAACCAAGGAGCTTTGAAGGATATGTCCGAGTCGAATTACAACGATCTCCGCAGCGCACGCTGGTTCGCGCCGCATGACCTCACGGGATTCGTGCACCGCACCGCCATCCAGGCCGAAGGCTTCTCACGCTTCGCCATCAAGGACCGGCCGGTGATCGGCATCGCCAACTCGTGGTCGGAGCTGGTCAACTGCAACATCCATTTCAAGCTGCTGGCCGAGGCCGTGAAGCGCGGCGTCCTGATGGCCGGGGGTTTGCCACTGGAGTTCCCCACCATCTCCCTGGGCGAGAGCCTCATGAAGCCCTCCGCCATGCAGTTCCGCAACCTGATGGCCATGGACGTGGAAGAATCCATCCGGGCCTACCCGCTGGATGCGATCGTGCTGCTGGGCGGCTGCGACAAGACGGTTCCTGCCCAGCTCATGGGCGCCGCCAGCGCCGATATTCCCACCATCATGCTCACCGGCGGCCCCCAGGAGCCGGCGCACTTCCGGGGCAAGCAGCTGGGCGTTGGCACGGACACGTGGAAGTACGCGGACGAGCTGCGTGCAGGCAAGATTACCGAGGCCGACTTTGACGAGCTCGAATCCGCGGCCAAGCCCTCTGCCGGACACTGCAGCGAAATGGGCACGGCCTCCACCATGACGTCGCTCGTTGAAGCGCTGGGCATGTGCCTTCCCGGCACTGCGTCCATTCCCGCCGTCGATTCACGCCGCGGGCAGGCAGCGGAAGCCACAGGCCGCCGGGCGGTGGAAATGGCCGTGTCGGGCCCGAAGCCCAGCGAAATCCTGACCAAGGAAGCGTTCGACAACGCCATCACGCTCCTCATGGCCGTGGGTGGCTCGACTAACGCCGTGGTCCACCTTCTGGCATTGGCGCGGAGGGTTGGCTACGAACTGCAGCTGGATCGTTTCCATGAAATCTCCCAGCGCACCCCGCGGATCGTCAACGTCCGCCCGTCCGGTGAGTACCTGGTGCAGCAATTGTTCCAGGTGGGCGGCATCTCCACCGTTCTCAAGGAACTGACACCACTCTTGAACAAGGATGCAATCACGGTCACCGGTGAGTCCCTCGAAAAGGGCTACCGTAACGCACCCGAGCCGGATGGCGTCGTCGTCAGTAAACTCGAGACGCCCTTTGACGCCTCCGGCGGCATCGCCGTCGTGCGTGGTTCCCTGGCCCCCAACGGTGCCGTGATCAAGCGCAGCGCCGCCTCCAAGGACCTGCTGCAGCACAAGGGCTCGGCAATTGTCTTTGACGACATTTACGATCTCGGACGGCGGATCGACGATCCGGACCTGGACATCACCGAGGACTCGGTCCTGGTGCTCCGCAACAGCGGTCCGGTCGGCGCGCCCGGCATGCCGGAGTGGGGCATGCTGCCCATCCCGGAGAAGTTGCTGCGCCGCGGCATCCGCGACATTGTGCGCATCTCCGACGCCCGCATGAGCGGCACCGCATTTGGCACAACCGTGCTACATGTCTCGCCCGAGGCCGCGGTAGGTGGTCCGCTGGCGATCGTCCGCGACGGCGATCCGATCGTGCTGGATGTCGAGAACCAGCGGCTGGACCTGGACCTCCCAGAGGAAGAAATCGAGGCCAGGCTTGCGGAGCTCAAGCTGCCCGAGCCCAAGTACCGGCGTGGCTATGGACGATTGTTCATCGACCACGTCAACCAAGCGCACGAAGGCTGCGACTTCGACTTCCTCAAGGGCCTGCCGGATGAGGAGCCCCAGCGGCTGCCCTACGGCCTGATGAGTGGCTGGCAAGGCGGCTGGTAGGAGGCCGCAATGACGAAGACGACCAACCAGGAGGAAGTAAGCGTGTCACGACCCAAGGTAATTGCAATAGTCCAAGAGGGCCGTCCGGTGCCTCCCGTAGAGCGCCTGAAGGATGACGCCGACGTGGTGGTGGTCCGGACGGCGGAAGAGTTCCGTGCCGCGCTGCCTGGAACGGAGATCCTGTTCCTCAACGACTTCCGCACCAAGCTGCTGCGCGAGGTGGGACCCGGGGAGTTGCGGTGGATCCACACCTCCAGCATCGGCGTGGACAGCCTCATGACCCAGGAGATCATCAACAGCGACATCGTGGTAAGCAACTCGCGGGGTGTCTGTGAACGCCCCATCGCCGAGTGGGTCCTGGGCGTGCTGCTGATGTTCACCAAGGACCTGCGCCGCACCATCGAGCTGCAGCAGGCCCGGGCGTGGCAGCACCGGGAGACCGAGCCGCTGCTGGGCCGCAAGGTGCTGGTGGTAGGACCGGGTCCGGTGGGACGCGAAACTGTGCTGCTGCTGCGTGCTGCGGGAATGGATGTGACCGTCGTAGGGCGGTCTGCCCGGGACGACGCCCAGCTCGGAGCGATTGCTTCTTTCGACGAGCTGGATGTGCTCCTCGGCGAGGCCCAGGACGTGGTGCTCACGGTCCCGCTCACCGAGGAAACCCGTGGGCTGTTCAACGCGGCCCGCTTCGACAAGATGCGTCCGGGTGCCCGCCTGGTCAACGTGGGCCGTGGGGCCGTGGTGGTGGAGCAGGACCTGCTCGATGCGGTCGATGCGGGGCACCTGGGCGCTGCGGCCTTGGATGTCTTCGAGAACGAGCCCTTGGCGGCCGAAAATCCGCTGTGGAGCCGCAGCAACATCCTGGTCTCGCCCCATGCGTCCGGGGACCTGATTGGATGGCGGGGCCGTGTGGTGGACTGCTTCGCGAAGAACCTCCAGCAGTGGAAAACGGGCCAGCCGCTGAACGACGTCGTCGACCTGAAAAAGCTGGGCGGAACCGCTCCAAATACGGTGTCCCAAGCTGGTACAGTGCTCCCACAATCCGCGTCGGTAGTGTGATTCAGCACTCTAAATTTCGTGACGAGGATTACATGTCTAGCTCAACAAAAGGGAAGCCGATAGCGCCTACCCAGACCCAGGAACACAAGCTCAGCGGCAACATGGGGGTGGGCGAGCTCGTGATGAACGTGCTCGCCTTCTCGTCCCCGCTGACCACCGTTGCAGGCACCCTGCCTGTGATGCTCCTGTTCAGCGGCCACACCGCTCCCGGAATCTACCTCCTGGTGACGTTGATGCTGCTGATCTTCTCGGTAGGCTTCGTCAAGATGAGCCGGAGTGTCGAAGCGCCCGGCGGCTTCTACTCCTTCGTCACAGCGGGCCTTGGAAAGCCTGCGGGTCTTGGCGGGGCCCTCCTGGCCCTGGTGGGGTATGTCTTCATCGGCTTCTTTGCGCCGTCCCTGTTTGCCCTGACGCTGCAGAGCTTCGTGGTAAACACCCTGGGCGGCCCGGACATCCCGTGGTACTGGTACGGGCTTGGCATCATTGCCGTCACCACCCTGCTGGCCTACAACCGCATCGACTTGTCCGCGAAAGTACTGACGGTCGTCATGCTGCTCGAATCCGCCGTGGTCATCATCTTCGACGTCGCCGCGTTCGCTTCCGGTGACGTTTCCCAAGGGGTCGGATTCTCCATGCCGTGGATAACCGACGCCGGATTGGGCCTCGCGCTGCTCTTCGCTGTTGGCAACTTCTTCGGCTTCGAAGCGACAGTCATTTACCGCGACGAGGTCAAGAATCCGGACCGGACCATTCCCCGGGCAACCTACTTGGCCGTCGTCGGCATTGGTCTGTTCTACGCGGTTGCGGCGTGGGCATACACGGCCTTCCTGGGAGCGGACAACGTCCAGGAAGAAGCCAAGGCGAATACCGTGAACCTGTTCAACGACGGCGCGATTGCCTTGGTGGGCAAGATCTTCGCGGACATCGGTGTGGTCCTGCTCATCACCTCCATCCTGGCTTCCATGCTTTCCATCCAGAACATCGCTGCGCGGTACAGTTTCTCGCTTGCCGCTGACGGCGCGCTTCCGAAGGCCCTGGGCCGGGTGCACCCGCGGCATAAGTCCCCTTACATTTCGGCAGTGGGCGTGGGCCTTGTCTGGGCTGTGGCCACCGTGGTGTTCACTCTGGTGGGAGTTGCTCCCGAGGCCCTTTACCCGATCGCCAGTGGCAGCGGCACGTTCTCTGTCCTGCTCCTGATGTTCATCACAAGCTTCGCCGTGCTGGTGTACTTTGTCCGCCGCCGCAGTTTCGCTCCGGAATCCGTATGGAAGACCATTGTGGCGCCGATAGTCAGCGTGATCTTCCTTGGCCTGATCACCTACTTGGCAATCGCGAATTACCCTGAGCTGATCGGCGGCTCCATGGTCATGACGGCCATTTTCATGACCTTCACTTTCGCCTTGTTCATTGGCGGAATTATCTACGCCTATTTCCTGCGCTCGAGGCGCCCGGATGTTTATGCGCGCCTGGGCCGGCAGAAGATCGAGCAATAAACCACCTCAACATCTGGAGACCTGCAATGACGCAACAGATCAGGGTTGGCCTGTTCGGGACCGGCAGGATCGGTCAAGTGCATGCCATGAGCCTTGCAACACTCGACGAAGCAACGTTGGCCTGGGTGTGCGACCCCTTCATTGAGGGTGCCAAGCAAACGGCCGCCGAGTTCGGAGGCCGCGTGAGCGACGATCCGGAGGAAGTGTTTGCCTCCGGGGAAGTCGATGCCGTCATTGTCGCTTCGCCGACGGCCACCCACGTGGACTTGATCGAACAGTCGATCGACGCCGGCATCCCGGTGCTGTGCGAGAAGCCCATCGACCTGGAGATCGGGCGCGTCGACGCCCTCCGGGCCAAGGCGGCTGCTACGGATGTACCGATCGCCCTGGGCTTCAACAAACGCTTCGACAGGCACTTCGTGGAGCTCAGGCGGCGTGTGGGGGCCGGTGAGATCGGTGCCCTGGAACAACTGATCATCACCAGCCGGGATCCAGGAGAGCCCCCTGCGGCCTATCTGCCCCAGTCCGGCGGAATCTTCCGGGACATGACCATCCATGACCTGGATATGGCCCGCTACTTCCTTCCGGACATCGTGGAGGTCTCGGCCCAGGGCGCCAACGTCTTCAGCGACGGTATCCGGCAGGCGGGCGACTTCGATTCCACTGTGGTCACCCTCCGGGGTTCCAAGGACGAACTCGTGACCATCTTCAACTCCAGGCATTCCGCGTATGGCTACGACCAGCGCATCGAGGCCTTCGGATCCACCGGCCTGCTCCAGGTGGCCAACAAGAACGACAGCCTGGTGCGGCATTGGGGTGCCCGGTCCGTGGAGGGGGCAGGCCCGTACCAGAACTTCTTCCTGGAACGCTACGCGGAGGCGTACCGGCTGGAAGTCGCCGAGTTCCTCCGCGCGGTCCGCGGCCTTCCCTCCCGGAGCCCCGGCTTCGAGGACGGCCGTGCTGCCTTGATCCTGGCCGACGCGGCGGAGAAGTCTGCCCGGACCGGAGCTGCCATAGCCGTGGAGCTGTCCGCGTAGCCCGTTGACTGCCCGGTTTGGGCACGGATTCTTTCGCAACAATCCGTGCCCGGGCCGGGCTTTGTCCTTTTAAGGGCTTAACGACTTATCGGCTTATCAGCAAAGAATTTGTTTCCCGCAGCAACAATTCCGGCGGGTCCGTGTTCCAAAGTGGCACACATACCGGGTTATCCCATCCGTCAAAGTTCAAGTAAGTGAAACAGTGTGGCGGAGGTCACGCAGTTATGGGGCTTTCTTGAATGACCCCGGATTCTGCAAAGTCGAACAACGTTGTTTGATGGTCCATCGCCAAAGGTGTTTCACCGGTTCATTTGCATGGCCCTATCAAACGAGGATGAGATGACCGACGCACCACCGGCGACAACTCCACTGGTCGCCCTAAAGGACATACACAAGACATTCGGGGCGGTGTCCGCTCTGCGCGGAGTCAGCATCGATGTCATGCCCGGCGAAACCTTCGCTCTTCTTGGAGACAACGCCGCCGGCAAATCAACGCTCATGAAAGTTCTGACGGGCGTCTACCAGCCCGATCGGGGCTCGATCGAGCTGGACGGGAAGGCCACTGCGTTCCCCACCCCATCGGCATCCCGGGACCAGGGTGTCGAGATGGTCTACCAGGACTTCGCCCTGGCCGACAACCTGGATGTCCGGACCAACATCTTCCTGGGCCGCGAGCCCCAGAAGAACATCCTGGGTCCGCTGTTGAGGATCATCGACAGGAAGAAGATGGAATCCGAGACCAAGCGCGTGCTGGAGCGCCTGGACATTCCCATCAACCCGCGGCTCAAGGTGAAGCGACTCTCCGGCGGCCAGCGGCAGGCTGTGGCGATCGGACGCGCGCTGGCCTTCGACGCCCGCTTGATCATCATGGACGAGCCCACCGCGAACCTGTCGGTGGCCAAGGTGGACAAGCTCATCGAGGTCACCCAGCGACTCAAGGACCTGGGCATCGCGGTCATCATCATTACGCACCGCCTCGACGAAGCCTTCGCAGTGGCGGACCGCTTCGCCGTCATGCGCCAAGGGCAGGTAGTGGGACGCTTCCGCGTGGGCGAGGTCTCCGAGGCCCAGGTGGCCCACCTGATTTCCCACGGCACCTTGGACGACTACGTCGACCACGGCAGCGGCATTCCCGAGGACCGCCGCAAGATCGGAAGCACTTCATCCATGGAAACCGTTGATGCCTTCTCCGCACGCGGTACCACCAACGGGAGCGGCTCATGAGCATCACCATGGACAACCTCAAGACCAAGCTGGGTCCCGCCGACCTTAAGGAAGGCCTCACCGCCACCAAGGTCAAGCGGTTCATCGGGGACTACGGCATCATCATCCTGTTCGTGGTGATCCTCGTCTTCCTCGCCGCAGCGGCCCCGAACTTCCTCACGCTGAACAACATCGTGAACGTGGTCAGGCAGTCCTCGATCATCGGGCTGATCGCGTTGGGAATGACCTTCATCATGATCACGGCAGGAATCGACCTGTCCGTGGGATCGGTAGTAGGCCTGGCCGGCATGACCTTCGCCCTGCTGGCCCCCGCCAGTGGCGGAGCCTTCTGGCTGCCGCTGGTCGCCGGCCTTGGCGTCGGCCTCCTGGTCGGTTTCCTCAGCGCAGCAATGGTGGTCTGGGGAGCCATCCTTCCCTTCCTGGCAACGCTGGCCACCATGGCCATAGCCCGCACGGCGGCGCTCGTGATCACTGATGGCCAAGTGGTCTCCGGCCTGAGCGGTCCGGCCGAGTGGTTGGGATCCGGGTTCATAGGCCCGGTCCCCGTTCCGGTCATCATCTTCCTGGTGGCTGCCATCATCTGCGAGTTCGTACTGAGCCGTACCAAGTTCGGTTCGCACGTCTACGCCGTGGGTGGCAATGAGGAATCTGCCAAGAAGGTTGGCATCTCAACAGGCCGGGTGCTCTTCATGGTCTACCTCATCGGTGGCGTTACCGCCGCCCTGGGTGGCCTGGTTCTCACAGCCCGTCTGGACGGCGCCGCGCCGGTGGCAGGTACCGGTTACGAACTCCAGGTGATTGCCGCCGTCGTGATTGGCGGAACGAGCCTCTTTGGTGGCGTCGGCACCATCCGCGGAACCGTCATCGGCGTGCTCCTGTTGGGCGTGGTGATGAACGGCATGAACCTGATGGGCGTTTCCTCCTACTTCCAGCAAGGCGTCCAGGGCGTGATCCTGGTGCTCGCCGTCCTGCTGAACCGCTGGAAGTCGGACTAACCAAAACACACGCAACAACAATCTCCCAACGCACAGACAAAACCACTGAAAGGAACAACCATGGGTATGCGACGTAAGATCGCCGCGGCGGTCGCCATGATGGCAGCGGGGGCACTGACCCTCACCGGCTGCGCGGGAAGCAGTAACGCGACCAGCAGCGGCGGGGCGGCCAAGACCTACAACATCGGCGTTGTGGTCCTTGACCTGCAGGACCCGGACCTGGCCCACATGACCGACGCCATGAAGAAGACGGCGGATGAAAAGGGCGTCAAGCTCAACATCACCGACTCCAAGAAGGATGTTGGCAGCGAACTGAACCAGGTTGAGGACCTCCTCACCCGCCAGGTGGATGCCGTGATCATGCAGCCCCTGGATGGCGATGCCAGCCAGAACGCGGCCAAGCGGGTCATTGCGGCCAACATCCCTCTGTTCATCCTGTCCACCGAGTTCGCCGAGGGCTCGGATGTGGGCTACAAGAGCTACATCGGCGTGGATGACACGGTGGCAGGCCAGATGCAGGCCGAATACCTCAACAAGCTGATGCCCAACGGCGGCAACCTCGTGTTCGCAGCTGGCATTTACGGTGCCTCGTGGACCGATCGCCGCAAGTCCGGCTTCGACAAGACCATCAACAAGAACTTCAAGATCGTGGCGGAATTCCAGGCCAAGGGCAGCCGCGATGACGCCAAGCGCAACATGGAGGACACCCTCCAGCGCTTCCCGTCCGGCCAGATTGACGCGGTTGTTGCCAACAATGACGAGATGGCCATTGGTGCCGCCTCCGCCATTGCCGACGCGGGCCGCACTGCCGAGTTCAAGGCCGTGGTGGGCGTCGACGGCACCGAGCCGGCGCTGCAGGACATCAAGGGTGGCACCATGTCAGCTACCGTCCGCCAGGACTCTGCGGGCCAGGGCGTCAAGGCCGTTGAGGTGGTCACCGACTTCCTCAACGGTGGAAACGTGGACAACCGCTACACGCTGCCGTTCACGCTCATCACCAAGGACAACCTGTCCGAGTTCCTGAAGTAACCACTCCGAACCAAGGAACGGGCACAGCGGATCCCTCCGCTGTGCCCGTTCTGTTTTGGCACACTCCGCCGGGGTGCCGTCCTGCCTAAACTTCCAGCGGACCACTACGAATTGGAGACGGCAAACATGCCCCACGGTGACGATGGAGACACGAAAGCAGAGCAGTTGCTTGCCGCCTTGCGCGCGCAGGGCATCGAGGTGGATGACTCTCCGCGACGGCTCTCCGAATACTCCTACGATGCTTCCAACTACCGTGTCCGGCCAGCCGCCGTCGCCTTTCCGGCAAGCATCAAGGACGTCAGGAAAGTGTTGCGCGCCTGTTCCACGCTTGGCGTCCCGGTCACCGCACGCGGCGGCGGAACGTCCATGGCAGGCAACGCAATCGGCCAATCCTTGGTGATCGACCTTTCGCGCCGCCTTACCTCAGTGGGAGAGCTCGACGGCGGCAAGGCGGCGGTCTGGGCGGACGCCGGCGTCATCCTTGGCGAACTGCGCTCCTACGTCGAGAAGGCGAGCGGCGGGGAGTTGACCTTTGCCCCGGACCCTTCATCCATGACCCGGGCCACCATTGGCGGCTCCATCGGCAACGACGCCTGCGGAAACCACTCAGTGGCCTACGGGCGCATGACCCAGCACGTGCAGGAAGTGGAACTCGTGACGGCGGACGGAGCGCACCTGCATGCGGGACGCGACTTTCTCCGGGCCGTGGACGCGGGTGACCAGCACTCCGTCGCCAAGGCCGCGGAACTGCTGGCGGGCCTGAAGGAGTTGGCCCAAGCCAACCTGGCCCCGCTGCGGGTTGAGCTGGGGAACATTCCCCGGCAGGTCTCCGGCTACCACCTGGGGCACCTCCTGCCGGAGAACGGCCTTGATGTGGCGGCCGCCTTGGCGGGCAGCGAAGGCACGTGCGCCCTGGTGGTCCGGGCCAAAGTGGGATTGGTGCCGAAGCCCCGGACCACGGCACTCCTGTGCCTTGGCTATGCAAACACCATCGACTCTGCCCGCGATGTGATGACCATCCTTGCTGCCAAGCCCAGCGCCATCGAGGGCCTGGACGCCTCGATCGTGGACATCATGCGCCACCGCCGGGGTGCCGCCAGTGTGGACTCCCTCCCGCAGGGCAAGGCGTTCCTGATGGTTGAGTTCCCGGCGGACAGCATCGAAGAAGCCGCGGCTGAGTGCGACCGGCTGCTGGAGAAACTCACAGCCGATGGCCGCGTGGTGGACCACGCGATCGTTACCGAGCCGGCAGAACGGGCCAAACTGTGGCGGGTCCGCGAAGATGGCGCAGGACTTTCCTCGCGCAGGATCGACGGAGTCCAGACCTGGCCCGGCTGGGAGGACTCCGCGGTCGCTCCCGAGCGCTTGGCGGACTACCTCGCGGAACTGCTGCCACTCGTGGAGAAATACGGCTACACGGCCTTCATGTACGGGCACTTCGGTGCGGGCTGCGTCCACATGCGCCTGGATTACGACCTCCGAAGCGATGCTGGCCGGGAGTCCTTTGAGAACTTCACCCGCGAAGCAGCGGCCCTCGTGGTGGCTCACGGCGGCTCGCTTTCCGGGGAACACGGGGACGGCCGGGCACGCAGCGAACTGCTGGACGTGATGTATTCGCCCGCGATGGTGGGCATCTTCAAAGCGTTCAAACACCTTTGGGATCCTGCCGGAATCCTGAACCCGGGAATCATCGTGGACCCCGAGCCCTTCGCTGCCTCGCTGGCTCTCGAAGGCGTGCCCCTGCCGGGGCCCGCGCACGGTGAGCCTTCCACGGCGCCGGGTGCCGCCGTCGTACTTTCTTCCGAAAACCGCAGCCTGCTCCCGGTGGTGAGCCCGTTCGTCGGCAACACCCACGCGTGCATCGGCGTGGGCCGCTGCCGGGCGACCACCGGCGGTTTCATGTGTCCCAGCTACCGCGCCACGAAGGACGAGAAGGACTCGACGCGGGGCCGGGCCCGTGTCCTGCAGGAACTGACCCGCACCAAAGGCACCAGCCACGGCGGCTGGTCCAGCCCCGAGGTGCGGGAAGCGCTGGATCTGTGCCTTTCCTGCAAGGCCTGCTCGGCCGACTGTCCCACGGGGGTGGACATCGCTGAAGCCAAGTCGGAGCTGGTGGATGAGCACTACCGCGGCAAGTTCCGGCCCTTTACGCATTATTCGATCGGGTGGCTGCCGCGGTGGCTGCCGCTGTTGACGCGCATCGCACCCCTCGCCAACGCGGGGACCGGCTTCCGTCCGTTCCGTTGGGTGGGTGAAAAGCTGGGCGTCAGCGCACGACGGCGGCTGCCGGACTTCGCGCCGTCGGGCCGCATCCGGCGGCGGGTACGGGAAGCGCAGTTCACGGACAACGCGGACGTCCTCCTGTTCATCGACAGTTTCACCCGAGCCTTCCGTCCCGAGGTGGTCCCGGCCGCCGCCCGGGTGCTGCGCGACTCGGGGAGCTCCGTGGGCTGCACGCCGGACGCCTGCTGCGGGCTGACGTGGATCTCCACCGGACAGCGCGACGGTGCCCGGCGCCGCTTGGCCCGGTTGATCAGCAGGCTCGACGACGGCACGGACCGGGACATTGTTGTGCTGGAACCGAGCTGCGCGGCAACCATCCGCGACGAGGGGCCCAAGATGGTGGGCGGGGCGGCGGCCGCGCGGGTGGCTGCCAGGGTCCGCTCGTTCTCCGTGGCAGTTGACGAGGCGATCAAGCGTGGCTGGAGGCCATCCGCCGTTCCACCCGAAACCGCCGTCCTGCAAACCCACTGCCACGAGCACGCCGTGTTTGGTTCGGGTGCCCAGAAACGGGTCCTGGAGGCATGGGGCGTGCCGAACCTCGTGGAATCGTCGTCGTGCTGTGGAGTGGCCGGAAACTTCGGTTTTGAGGCCGAGCACTTCGACATGTCCATGAAGGTGGCTGAACACTCCATGGTGCCGGCGCTGGAGAGCGGTGACGGGCTGGTGCTCACCGATGGGTTCAGCTGCGCCATGCAGGTCTCGCAGATTGATCCCGAGCGCTCCAGCAAGCATCTGGCGATTGCCCTGGATCCGCTGAGCGCCAAGTGGACGGAGGACTAAATGGTGTACCTCGGTATTTTCCTCATCCTCGCAGCGGCCGGACTGCGTTTGGCGGGCGGGCATTTCGCGGGGTCGTCCCGTGAAGCCCGGTCCACCGCCAGCTTCCGCGGCGTCCATGCGGTTCCTCTGGGAGCGGCGGCCTTCCTGGTTGCGGCGAGCGGTGTATTTATCGCCGCTGCGGGCATCAGCCTGGGCTGACTTGCGGCCGTCGCGGGCTGTGTCCAGAAGGTGGCCCAACCGTGTCCCAAACTGACACGGTTGGGCCAGGGTCCCGGGACGGATGCTGGAAGTAACCCAATAACCCCACCTACTTTGAGAGTTGATCTCGATGATGAACAAGAAGCTCGCACACGGACGGCACGTCGAGTGGCTGCGGGCGTCGGCACACTTCAACGAAACCGATCTCGGCGAACGGACCGACCTTCAGCTGAAGCGCTCCGGGAAACTTGTTCACCGCCTCCTTCAGGACATGGCAGAAGGCCGCGATACCAGCGACGCCTCGCCCTGGCCGACGCCTGGCTCCTGACACCCATAATCTGCGGTCCGTAGCGCTTGTTCCCTGGCACTGTGTTCAGGCGCTGCGGCCGCTTCTTCATTCCAGGAGGCAGAGATGGCCAGGCATGAATCCGGAGGGATGGCAGCCGCGTCCCCGGCAGGCTCGGCGCCGGGGGATGACCCGCCATCAACCCTCGTGATTCCCGTCGACTTCGGCGGTTCGGCGGGGCCGGACCTGGCGACGGCGTGCCTGCTTCTGGCCATGCCACCGCGAACGTTGATCAGGCGCCTGTGCCGGACCAAGCACACGGTCAGGTGGTTTTCGGCCCCTGCGGCCTCCGCCCTGATCGAAGTGCCGTGGGGGAGCGACTGGCACCAGATGGGCTATGCGGGGAGGCGCGTCAAGACAGTGCCCCAGGGTTCCCTCACGCTCTCGGCCCTTGGCGTCACCCTCACAAGCTGCGATGGATACACGGACGAGCTCGTAGTGGGCCGGGTAGGGAAGCGTTTTGCCGACTGCCTCATTGGGCGAGGCGACTCGGTGTGGCTGAGGTCTTCTCAAGCTAACGACTGTTAGTTAGACTCATTCTGTTACCACCCTTTGAGGATGAAATGAGTCCATCTCCGCGTGAGCAGGCGAACGCTGCTGTCCAGGAGTTCCTGTCGAAACGTGACTGGTCGTCGCAGACGCCCGCCCGGAAACGGATTCTTCTGGCTTTCCTTCGGCTGGCCGCCACGAACGGTTACAACTCGGTGAGCATGCGCACGCTCGGCCGCGAGTTGGGACTCAAGGCGCCGAGCCTCTACTCCAGTTTTCCGCAGGGCAAGGACCAGATTGTTGCCGAGTCGCTTCTCTGGTTTACCCATGGATTCGCCCGCGAGCTTCTGGAAGCCGTTCAGCATATTCCCTGCGCGGATGACTCTTGGGCGGCCCTTGTCCGCTTCCATGTTGCCCAGCAGGTAAGCAGGCCCGAGGCGGAGCTCTGGAACCTGCTGGTTGCCTCGGACAGGGTGGCGGGCTTCCTGGGTGAAGGCCTGCGTCATGAGTTGGTCTATTGGCAGAACCTGCACGAGCAGATGTATGCGGCCGCGGCGGAGGAGATGGGGTTGGCGGTAGGCCACCAAACCATTCAGGCCATTTTTACGCTGCTCGACGGCGCTGCCCATTGGTCCGCCTGGGACGGCACGGCTGCCCAGCTGGAAAGCCTGGCGGACCACGGGGTGGCGCTGTCCCGTTCCTTGCTCGACGTCGGCGCCGTAAGCCGCGCCGGTACGTAGCCGGCGCTGTCCCAACATGGCGCTGTCCCAACATGGCACACAGCCCTTCCCTACCCCGTCGCTACTGTGATGTGGAACTCAATATTCAGTGATGAGGATTACATGAATAACACCACCCTTGACGCACCAAAGGTGTCGCGTCAGACCCAGGAGAACCGGCTCAGCGGCAACATGGGAGTCGGAGAGCTCGTGATGAACGTGCTCGCCTTCTCCTCACCCCTGGCCACGGTAGCGGGAACCCTTCCAGTCCTGCTGATGTTCAGTGGGCAGACAGCGCCGGCCATTTATTTGCTGGTCACGCTCATGCTGCTGATCTTCTCCGTGGGATTCGTCAAGATGAGCCGAAGCGTCCAGGGTCCTGGTGGCTTCTACTCCTTCGTCACGGCGGGACTGGGCAAGCCGGCCGGCCTTGGAGGCGCCTTCCTCGCCCTCTTCGGCTATATCTTCATTGGCTTCTTCGCGCCGACCTTCTTTGGCGTGACGCTTCAGGGCTTCGTGGTCAACACCCTGGGAGGACCCGACATCCCCTGGTACTGGTACGCGCTGGCCATTACGGCCGTCACCACGCTGCTCGCCTACAACCGCATTGATCTTTCAGCCAAGCTGCTCACTATAGTCATGCTGCTCGAAGTGGCCGTCATTGTCGTGTTCGATGTGGCGTCCTTCTCGGCCAACGGACTGGAAGCGGTGCAGGGAGTGGGCTTCGCGCTGCCTTCGATCACCGACGCAACACTGGGCCTGGCGCTCCTTTTCGCAGTAGGCAACTTCTTCGGTTTCGAGGCAACGGTGATCTACCGGGACGAGGTCAAGAACCCGGACAAGACCATCTCCCGGGCCACGTATCTTGCCGTCGTGGGCATCGGTATCTTCTATGCAGTGGCAGCGTGGGCTTTCATCGCCTTCTTTGGTGCGGACGGAATCCAGGCCGAGGCCTCCAGCAACACCGTCAACCTCTTCAATGACGCGCTCGTGGGCCTCGTGGGACGGATCTTTGCCGACGTCGCCGTCATCCTGCTCATTACGTCAGTCCTGGCGTGCATGCTGTCCATCCAGAACATTGCCGCAAGGTACAGTTTTGCCCTTGCTTCAGACCGCGCCCTCCCCAGGTTCCTGGGACGCGTCCACCCGAAGCACAAGTCGCCGTACGTCTCGGCATTGGCCGTGGGCCTCGTCTGGGCGGCCGCAATCGTGTTGTTCACGGTCCTCGGCGTTGCCCCCGAGGTGCTCTATCCGATCGCCAGCGGCAGCGGAACCTTCGCTGTGCTGCTCCTGATGTTCATCACGAGCTTCGCCGTCCTGGTGTACTTCATCCGCCGCCGAGGGTTTGCGCCGGAATCGGTGTGGAAAACCATCGTTGCACCCATCATCAGCGTTTTGTTCCTTGGGGCCATCACCTACCTGGCCATTGCCAACTACCCGGAGCTCATCGGCGGATCGGCGGTCCTGACCCTGATCTTCATGACCTTCACATTCGCGCTTTTCTTCGGCGGCATCGTCTATGCCTTTTTCCTGCGGACCAAGCGACCCGACATCTACGCCCGCTTGGGCCGCCAGCGGATCGACTGAGCCGGAACGGGCGGCCGTGGGGGCACGGGGCCGCCTCAATCGACAGGTAGCCGGAACCCTGGCCGCAGGCTCTTACCCAGCCGGAGGAGACACTATAAGGCCAAGGGCCGGCACCCTTCGGCCAGAACCTCCAGGGGCTTGGGCGAAGGCCGTTGCAAGCCATCCAGGTACACGCGGTAGGACACCACGTTCGAGCTCGCCGGGCCCGTGGCGCAGTCGCACGAGTAGACATGCGGCATCCATGAATTGCCAAACAACGCCCGCATCCAGGCCTCGCACTCATTGGCCGAAAGCCTGGCAGGGAGCCCGCTCTCTCCAAGGCACGGTCTATGAAGCAACCGCCTTTGCAGTTCCCTTTATCGCAGCAGTTGCCGTTGGTGATGTCCCAGACTCGATCCGCGTACCCTTGCTGGCGCTCTTGGGGGACATCTCTATCGGAGGAAGCTACGCGGCTACGCACGGGTCTCACTCGGGTGCCTACGGAGATCAGGTAGGCGTCCTCGTCACTGAATCACTCGCCACTTCCATGAGACGCTTCACAACGCTACAAACGCCCGAGCTCGTAGCACTGGTCCAAGCGATCCAGTCACTTCTTGAACACTCAACCGACGCACACCGCGAGGCGGTTGAGTCCACAGTCGACTCTGCTCTCACGCTCGTTCAGCAGTAGAAGCGGCGCCCGTAAGCCGGTGGCTCTCCGCACGCCTCATAGTGTCCGATATGGACTTCTTCGCCGGGTGCGGCCTGGGCGAAGTACTCTTCGGTGTAATCGATTCGACATCGGGAAGGCCTCTCCGTGAACCCTTTTGCGGCCAGCGGGCAATACATAGTGTGAGCACAGATAACGACATCATCAGGCGGTCTCGGGACAGCCCCGAAGCTTTCGGGGAGTTGTACGACAGACACGCGTCCATCATTTATAGATTTGCAGCCAGAAGGGTAGGCGACTTCGTCGCTGACGACGTTACATCCGAAACCTTTCTGGTCGCATGGGAACAAGTTGAAAGCTACGACCTCGCCCGGGAGGATGCCCGGCCCTGGCTGTTCGGGATCACCACCAATCTGCTCCGACGCCACCGCCGTGCCGAAGCGACAGTACTGAGACACGCGGCGAGGGCTTCGTCCCGGGAGGCAATGGCAGACGAGACGGACCGGATAGCCGCCCAAGTCGATGCCGCCGTTGCCGCCGGGCGCATCGCCAAGACCCTCAAGGGCATGGCTGCCATCGATCGTGAAACGCTGCTGCTATACGCGTGGGCTGACCTGACCTATGAGGGCATCGCCCTGGCGATGGACATTCCCGTTGGCACTGTGCGGTCTCGCCTGAACCGTGCCCGCCGCGCACTTCGAACCCAGCTCAACCTGACACTTGATGAAACGGAGAAGGACCATGGACGACTTGCAGCTGCTCCGCGAAATGCGTAGCGACATCGGCTCGGCACCGCCGGCGACCTTGGCCCGTGGCAGGGAAAGAGTCATGGCCAGAATCGGCCAGGCACCCGCGACGTCGGCCCGGGGAGAAATCCTGGCAGAAAGCAACGTCAGGCAGGTCCGTTTCCGGCGTCGTGTCCTGCTGGCGTCAGCAGCCGCTGCCGTGCTCGTAGGTGGAATTGTCGTGGCCGATGTTGTCAGGCCCACACCCGGAGCTACGGCCGAAGCTGCCGAAGTCCTGAACAATGCGGCCCTGGCGACCATTCAGGCCTCCGACCCGGTCGTAGGGCCCGGACAGTACCTGAAAGTGGATACAAAGGCTGTCTACGCCTCAACTATCGCAAGAGAAGACGGCACAGCTGTCTCGTGGCTCGATAGCACGGGTGGTCAGGTCTACATCCCCGCTGACATTTCCGGCGAATGGGTCTGGAACCGTGAACCACGGATTCCGACGACGTTCTTCAACGAAGAATCCCGGGCAGAAGCCCAACGACAAACCGTCCGGCCGAGCAATCCGAACTCCGACGGCCCTCAGCTTGAGGGTATTATCCGCGGCCAGGCCGGTGCCTTCTACGGCGGCAGTCCTGAACAGATCCTTGGGACACCCCTCGTCGAGGCCATTAGTTCCTTCCCGCGTGACCCGCGAGAACTTCTGGATCTGATTTACGACAGGACCAAGGGCAAAGGCCCGTCGCCGGAGAGCGAGGCTCTGACCTCGATAGCTTCGGCACTTCGGACCGGTGTTATTCCGGCTGACTTGCGAGCCGCACTGTACAAGGCGGCAACTCTAATTCCCGGTGTCGTCGTCGCGGACAAACAAGCGACCCTCGATGGGAGGCAGGGAGTCGCCTTGGGCGTCTACTGGGCCGGTGGAAAGTTCCGCGAAGACATCATCATCGATCCGGCCAACGGCCAAATGATTGGGGAGCGCACGATGTTCCTTGTCGATGAGTCCGGGATTCCCGCCAACACGGCCGCTGGCTGGACCTCAGTGAAAACCTCCGTCGTGGACGCGGCTCCCTAGCCCTGAAGGGGAGTGAGGCGCCGTGCCGGCCGCTGTTTAGAGTTGAACGGCGAGCCGGAGCCGTCGCGGACGGGCGTTCTGCCCGAGCCGAATGGTGGGAGGAGATCACGCACTCGAGATGGCTCGCTCTTTGTCTAGCGTCGGAGCGTCCGCTAGAGGATCCTCTACCGGGCGCCGGACCCATACAGGTGAGGACGGGATCCATCCGGATAAGGCGTCCAGACTGGATGGTCGAGCCACACTCCTTGGGAAAGGAAATCCCTTCCTTCGCCGTCCGGATCACCCAAAAACCGGCCTGTAAATGTGCCCTCAAGGATCGTAGGGTGGCCCCGCCCGGTTTTGAGCGGGGCCACCCTACTACTGCTGGAACCAGACATCTCCAAGAAGTAGACCAGGTGGGCTCTGTTGTTGGATGGTTTCGAATTCATTGTTGGCAACAAAAAGCTGTGCTCTGACCGGATTTTCACCTCGGGCGTTGATGCCTTGTCCAACGGAGATCACCAGGCCTTCAGGAAGGCCCGCAAGCGCGTTACTGACCGCCGACACGTCTTCTGCGGTCCACGAAGCCGTGACCACAAGTAGATAGCCGCTCTCGAAGTAGGAGCCGAGGAGATGTTCCACCTCATTGCGGTCCTGTGCAGCGACCACCGTGACCTTCTCCCCGGGGCGCACAGTGAGCACTGTACGAGAAATAACCTTTCCCTCACCAAAGAGACTCTGGATCAGTTCCTCTCTTGCCTGTTGGGCTGCAGGGTTCAGGACCCGTTCCTTTGGCCTTCGCTGGGCGCTGAGCTGCTTGGTCAGCTGTACAACGCTTTCAGTAATAGGATCCGGTTTTGGTGGCTTTTCTTGCCAGGAAGTGACAACAAGACCCTCTCGTTCCCACCGGGCGTCCAGCTCGCCGTGCACGATGGTTCCGTTTGCGCCGGCAGGGACACCCTCGAGAACTTCAATGCCCGCCTTTGCTCCCGCGGGAAGCTGGGGTGCCCGGTGCGTGAACCAGGTGCGCTCATCTGCCTGGGTGAGCCAACCCTGTGCGTGGACCAGGGAATTAACCGGTATTAAGGAGTCCTCTAGCCGCATAGGGGTGCCGGTTCCTTGCTCGAACCTGCGCCGACCAATACGTCTGTACGAGGTCCACTGGTCTTCTCTGAAGTGGTTGGAGCGATGCAGCCGAAACCATCATCGATAAATGCGTCCATTGACCATTTGTCATCGCCTGGGCCGCGATAGCACTGGAAGCCTATCCAATCCGGCTGTGATTGGAGCATCCTGTTGCCTTGGCTCATACAGGTGGCTTCGCTGTAGAACCAGTTGTTGTAGTACCGCTGTTTGACTTCAAGCGCCTGTGCCGGCGCTGCCGCAACGAAAAAGAATCCCGCGACGAGAGCCAAAGCGGCGACGACCGACGTCAGAAAGCGACGTGGAGTGCTGTTCATCCTATATCCCCCTATGAATAGGTGTCCCACGTGGACACACCCACAACCTTTGCAGGGCGAATATCAGAGTCAAGTCAAATGGTCCCCAACTATTACTCTTAGGCAGCAGCCGGACAGCAAGCGGCGACCGTGCTCGTTTCGATCGAACTTGCCTTGCAGCAGAGTTGAACCAACGCACGACACCACTTGGCGGACCTTTGCCTCAATACTCCACAAAATCCGACAAGGCGGACGGGGGAGGTGCCCGAATGAAGGTTCACGGCAGTCTGCGGCGGTGGCGCGGCCCGCTAGTCGATCCTCAAACGGCACGTCAAAACCGCCAAACCGAGCTGTGAAAAGCCGCCATTCTGAACTAACAGTCACACGCTGGCGACACGCCGGTGAAAGTGCGACTTAAACGTGAGACACCCGTGGGGTGCGGACAAAACTGCATCCCACGGGTTTTTGTCTCTCCTGGTTAGGTTGGTGCCATTGAGGAAAGGGAAGCTATGGCACTGATTGGGTTGGTTCGCGTAAGCACCGACGCGCAGGAGACGCAGCGGCAACACGATGCGCTGGGCCCGATCTGTTGGCGGGTATTTGAGGAACGGGTCAGCGGCAAGCTCGCCGTTGACGAACGCCCCGGGCTGACGGCCGCCGTGAATGAGTTGCGGCCGGGGGACATGCTTACGGTGATCGAGGTGGACCGGCTGTCCCGAAACCTGCTTGACGGGCTGCTGACACTGAACGAGTTGTTCCAGCGCGGTGTGGCCGTGAAGATCCTGGACGGCATTGCGGCAGGCGAACACACTGAGCGTTCGTTCCTGTTGGATCTTGCCCTTGCCCTGGCTGAGGACCGGCGTCGGGATATTTCCCGCAAAACCAAGGACGGACTGGCCGCAGCTGCACGACGCGGCCGCCGAGGCGGACGGCCCTCCAAGATGACCCCTGACCGCCTGGAACAAGCCCGCCACATGCGCGCAGACAGAATCTCCTACCGCCGCATCGTCCAAGCCCTGGGCGTCAGCGAAATAACCATCCGCCGCGCCTTAGGAAGTATTTAGCGGACCCCGGACGCGGACACTCACCAAAGGCACCGACACGGCCAGCGTGTTTTATGACCGGTTGACTGGCACCTTAATCGGCAAATGACTAGCCTGACCGAAAACCGGAGGGGGAGCATGAGGCTCACGGTAAAAATTCGGAAAGCAACTGATGGCCGCTTGGAACTCCAAGTATTGGAAATGCCGGAACTTGAAGTCGTAGTGCGGAAATTCAAGGAGATCCCGCAAGCCGTCACTGATGCAGCGGCGGACCTGACAGGCCACCGCAAGGACGATTTCGAAGTGGAGGTTGGCTACTGAGTTCCTCCACAGCTTGGAATGGCAATGCCCGTGCATCGGCTGTGGTTAGCTTCACTCGTGAAGAGACCATCAGGGAAGAAGTGGCGGAGAGTCGGTTTCTTGGCGTTGTTGGGGGCACTGGCCGCTGCCGTAATAGTGCCAGCTCTCATGTGGCCCTCGGTGGCCTTGGCGCCCTCAGTTTCGGCCGCAGCGGCAGTGGTGTCCGCAGGAATAGCGGCCTGGAATGCCTATGTGAGCAGGGAGGACGCGAAACGGGCTGAAACTGCACAGAAGACCGCCGAGCGCGCCGCACGAGCGGCTCATCTGGGCCTTGCGTTCCAGGGCCGCCCGGACATTGGAGTGTGGTGGCACCGTCCAGCACCGCCCGAGGAATTCACCCACTGGAACTTGCATCTGACCGCTGATCGACCTGCCAAGGACATTGTGGCCGAGTGGCATTTTGTTGACGGCAGAGACCCGGTGAAAGGCAGCTGGCCAGAGATTGTGCCGAACCCAAACAATTTCCGCGGCATCCCCGATTCGCCCCTTGTTGTTCGTCTGATGATCCCGTCATCAGTAAAGCTAGCGGACATGCATCAGCACCTCCTGCGGGGAACGCTTGAATACACTGACGCGGCCGGGATGGCGCGATGGAAGAGAACGTGGCGTTACGTTCCTCTCGGTCCCGGGGATGACCCTCAATTATTGAACGCGCCGAAAGCGACGCATGAATGGAAGCTAGTGGAACTCCTCGAACTGCCCGACGTCGATTAGTCGCATCGGATCACAATCGCCTTTGATCCTTCCGGGATCAAAGCCTCGGCCGCCGTTTTGGCCTCCAGGTAGGTTTCCCCCTCGGCCTCGACGTGACCCTGTTCTCCGGTGCCGCTTTCTACGGTGAGACTTACTTTCACGCCCATATCCTAGGCCCGTCCACCCAGGGCCAGCGTGTTCTCCAATGCCGCGTTTCAGCCAGCACTTAACTGACCGCTTCCAGCAGCCAATCGGCGGCGGCCGGATCGAGGCGCAACAGAAAGGTCCGCAGGGCTGAGTTGGCTGAGAGCTTCATTATCTACCCTTGTCCTGGATTTCCACAGGTCAGGACGTACTGAAAGCCGTGGGCACGTAGGGCTCGTCCCAAGGCTCAGTTAGGAACGCCATTCGCATAGAGTGCGGGCAGTACTGGGTCCTGACTCGCAGGTGGCTGCCCCGCGAATGTTTCGGCGAAGACTACGGCTCGGGGTTTTTGCGAACGCCTCTACCCAGCCAGCCAGCGCTATGGGCTGCAAAGAACGTCCCAGCAGTACACACGACGGGGACGAAGAGAAAGACCAAGATGGCTTGGGCGCCGCCGCCGCCAACAAGGAGCGCGACGATGGCTATCCACCAGGACAACAAAGCTGTGAATCCGCAAAGGATTGCCACTATGGCCCCGGCCCGGCGTGAAGCGATGCTATGCCTGCGGATTGGCGGGGCTTTGATGTGTTTGGTCTGAGTATTCCCTGCTCGGCGCATGGCTATAAGCGCTACCCCGGTGACCAGGGCAGGAATCACGAGATACGGGGCGCCGGCAGCGTTGTATGCAGTCCCGGCGATACCAATCCACCAGCACAGGGCGGCCGTAAAGCCCCAGAGGATGCCCTTGACCGTCCTTGTAGAGGGACCCGTCCGAAACAACGGTTCAAGATTCTCGTTCATGTCTGCTCCATGCGTGAACCCGTCATCATTACTCATCAGAGCACGGTGAGGACTTCTTGGCGAGAGCCGGCTGTCGGAATCCCGGCTCTCGTCAATGATTAGGTCAGGCGACCACCGGAGTCGCCCCAGGCGTGGATGCCGCCCCAGGACCCTCCGTATGAGGTTGGGAAATAGGTTTGGGTGAAGTTCGCTGCCGAGCTCCAGCCGTAGCCGTTCCCCCAGTTATCACGGACGGCGCTGGTGACTTTGACGTTTCCGAACCAGCAGTAGTTACCGCTTTCGGAGGTTTGGGCTTTAGCCAGACCGTTCGGGAAGTCGTACCAGCTGGTTCCATAGAACGTTCCTGGGTTGCAGTTTGTGGGTTGTACGTACCAGCTCCCGCTGCCCCAGGCATTCGCGGCTTGGCTGGAGCCAAGCACTAGTGCTGTTCCGGCGAGTAGGGCTATTGAGACGCGTTTTACTACGTGCATGTGCGGTCCCATCCAATTCTTTACGTGGGTGAATGAAGATGCGGACTCGGCTAGCGTGTGCCAAGCTACGCTGTTGGGTTTAGCGGCTGGTTTCGTTCACGAGGAAGTTTGAGGCAGTGGCGTCCCACTTTCCGGGGTCGCTGGCTGCAGCAGCTTGAGTGCTGCCGGGGACGACAAGCCACGCTTCTTCGCTTTTATCAGGGTTGGCTACGCGGAGCCCGTATCCTTCAAATCCCTTGACGAAGGTGCAGCCCATCATTTGACCGGAGCCGTCATGTCCGGCCGTGACAATGCAGATCTGGTCGGTTCCCATTGCGGCCGCAAAATATTGAGCATTGGTGGTTTTGCCGACCAACCGGACCGACGCTAGATCGATGCCGGTTGGCGAAAAAGTCTTGGAAGCCGCCTCGGGTAACCGGTCCGACACTTGCTGTTGGACCCCCATCGCGGGAACGATGTCCAAAGCTTTTTCGACTGCGTTTTCAGACGGTGATGTTGCCGCAACCGCGGCTACACTGACGCCAGCAACGGCTACAACGGTGACCGCAATTTTCCATTTGCCATGCATTACTTCTGCCCCCAGAGAGAGTAAATCCATTGGATGGAGCAAGGGTAAGGCTTTGTTCGGCTCCCGGCAATAGCCAGCGAAGGATGCGGAATGGGGGTCGTACCCCGAACCTGAGGCGATGATTACGCATTCTGTCTTTCTGGAAGGTCTCGGGACCCGTTAGAGTCTGCCGTAGCCTGTGCAGCCCGACGGCGAATTCTGAACAGTGGGGGATCCAAATGGGGAACATACTTAGAGGCGGCATCGCAGCCGTGCTGGCGGCGCTCTTGGTCGTAGTGCTCGGGGTCCAACCAGCTCAAGCCTCGTGGTATGACTACCTGGTCGGCCACCCGCTCTATAGGGGCGTGCCCTGGGCCATTCGGTGCACTGGTAGCTATGTCATTTATGGCTCGAGCGGCACGTTCATCCTTACGGCCGGGCACTGTTTCAACCCAGCGGAGCGGGTATACGGCACAAGCGCCGGGTTCGGCACAATCGCCTATCAAAAGTGGACCACGACTACGGGGGACTCGGAACTCATCCAGACCGACTCGGGAGTGACGATGTACCAGACCATTGTTGATCCGACGACGGGGATCGGCCCTGGCCCCAATAACAGTGGCCACGTCACGGGAAAGATGTCCAACGACGAGCAGACTTATGGCACATTGGTAGGGAAAATGGGCGTCGCGACCGGCAAAACCGAAGGCACGATTCAGTACCGCTATGTCCCATGGAATGGGCTCACCGCCTATTGCGCCACTTATGCGCGAGCGACCCACGACTCTGGAGGACCAGTTTGGCGCTGGGATAGCCAAGGCCTACGAGCTGTTGGAATGCACGTCGGGAGGTTGGATTACGAGGGCGCCACCTATGGATGCTACTTACCGATTGATACTCTCCTAAGTCAGTGGGGCGCCAGCATGAATTTCTGGCCGATATCAGCAGCCCGTGGTCAGGCTCCATCGGAGGATCTGATGCCTGAAAGCGATAGCACCGAACTCCCACCGATACTCACCGTTGCCGATGGTGCAGTCTGGCAAAACGACTAACCTCTCTGGATCTAGGCAGACGCTTATCGGCGCAACGGGTATCTGGCTGACGATATCTGTGCCTGGCTTCCTTCACGCTGGTTTCGCCGGTCATTGCTCGATCGCTGGCTATTTTGCGACTGCAGGCGGTGACTCTGGTGCGGTGATCTCCCGAGCGGGCAGAACGGCGGCGTTCATGACTGTTCGGGTACCGAGTGGTCGTTGGAGATCGACTGTGAACGGTGTCGCTGGGTTTCCCTGGCACGAGGCCGTTTGTTTTCCGGACGGACGCACCCCTAAGACGATCTCGACCGCGGATTCGGTTTCGGTGAGCTTGACGACTTCCACCCGTCCTTCGGCGTTCTGACCCGAATTGCAGTCGAACTCCGTGACGAGCAGTGCCAGGCGGTCGGACTCAGGAACCGGCGGCGATGCGGGGTCGAGCGTGACTGCGCCAGCAGTCAGCTGGCCGAGGTCGAGCGTGGGAGTACAGGTCGATGACTCCACGACATCCCATATAGGTTTGCCTGGTTCCGATGCCATGGACTGGGTGGAAATGACAATGTACATGTAGTCGCGGACATCGCCGTTGCCGTGATCCTGAGGAGCTGCCAACTTGTTCATGAGCATCACACGATCGCTGCTCTCCTGCGCAATTAGCCAGGTGACCGGGTCAAAAGCTGAAACGCCTCGGCCTTGGAGAGCCGGCGCTGCCTCAGCTCCAAGCTCACTCGCCAGCCGCGGGTGCTTGAGTGCCTCAAGCGGCACCTCATTGCCTTGGCATAACACGAAGTCGGGCTGAACCTCTGCGGTAGGGCTAGCGACGGAAGGCAGGCTGGCGGCAGGTTGTCCCGGCGACGCGCACCCGGCCCCCAACAGCATCACAGCCCCGCTGGTCATTGAGACTCGTATTGCGACCGCAACTGACAGTTTCCCCATGCCGCTAAGGCTACGCCTTGGGTCAAGTAACGTCGCGTATTCGATTTGGGCCTTGGCCTGAGCTTTGGCTTCCTCGTATGTCGGGCCTTCGGCTTCGATGTGGCTGAGCTGACCGTCGCTGTTTTCTACGGTCAGGGTGACTTTCACTCCCATATGTTAGGCAACCGCCCGCGCAAGGGTGGTTTCCAGCGCCGTCACCAGGGCCGGTGCGTTGCCGGGCTGCAGTCGGTCGACCGGGCGTGCCCCGTCCAGGGCAGTGCAGGGGCTCATCATCCACAGGGCGATGTAGTTATGTGGGATCCGCTGTTCTATTGCCCGCTCGAACAGCCCGGTGACGACCGGGTTGAGGGATACGTCGGGTTGGAACTGGAACGCCGGACAGAATGTTTCCTGATCGATGAAGACCCGAAAGAGTTGGCGGATGACCGGCTCGGGATTCGGGAATCTCGTTGCGAGCCGTTCCCGGACCTGTTCCAGGGCGGGCAGGCCGAACTCGTCCCTGATCCTGTCCCACAGCTCGTCGGGGATGGGGGAGCGGTACGGGTTGGCCGGCATCAGCTAATGGATTCCAGCAGCCACTGCGTGGCCCCGGGGTTCCGTCGCAGCACGAACGTTCGCAAGGCAGCTCGCTGGGACAGCTTCACCTGTACCCTCCAAAATTCGATATCCACGATGTTCCCGACTCCTACCGGCGCTGTCCGCCGACGCTCCCACCACGCGTCCCGTTCGAACCAATGCACCGGTTCTTCGGTGACGACCCAGAGCCGGCCCTCATGCCTGATGGCCAACGGCCGCCCTGTCGGGCTGAATCGGACATCAACGCCGACGTTGAGGGTGGCTTCCAAGCGATGTCTTCAAACAAGTCGAAAAACAAGACGGTGAATCCCTGCCGGAGCAAATCACACTCAGCCAAGCCACCAAGTGAAAAGAGACGTTCGGGCGGGATGAGAGGCCCTGCCCGAACGCCTTTCCAATGTTCGCGAAGAAACGATTCGGGCGGGGGAGCCTCTAGCGGCGCTTGGAGAATGCGCGGAACGTCGCGAATACGGCCACCAGAAGTCCCAGTAACGCCAGAACCCAGGCCGACGGGTCCAGGCTTGAGGAGCATTGGCCCTCGGCCGATACTGCCATGGCGTAGTCGATGCAGTAGCCCGTTCGCATCCCAAACACAATCACCACTGCGACGAGGGAAAGCGTGGCAACCCCCAGCCACGACCATCTGATTCTTCTTGTCACGTCGCTGCGCATGGGCCCAGAATACGCTCGCCTGATTCCCGAACGGCAGCTAAGGTCGGTCTCGACTTGATACCGGTTCGGGATCCTTATGCACGGCTGCGAGGCGTTCCTGGACCTGCTCCAGGGTGTGGAGCGTGAACTCGTCGCGGCCCGAGCGCCCAGCGTTTTCTTGGGTACCGAGGGCTTCACAGTCTCGCTGGTGGCCGATAGCTGACGGAGGCCGCCAAACAGGGGTGACGGCCTCCGCTCCCGCTTAGGGGATGTTGTGCCAGAACCAGCGGGCTACATCAACGACAAGTCGGATGATGTTGACCACCAGGTTCCAGACGCCCCATGGTTCCTCGCGTTTCCGTTTGGAGCTCATACCGGGCACCTCCTCCCGAAGGAACAGGGCACGGTTCGCAGGTTAAGCACAACATCGTTGCGCCTTACGTGCGTAGGGCCATAGACTCAAAGTGCGAACAGTGAGGATATAGCCCTCTAACCGCACCAATGAGCGCGCCGCGCTGAACAAGGACCCGAGGCCAATCGGGTCCATTGTTCGTTAACGGCACACAGGCTGTTGCCTGATGATCCAAGCGTAACGGTCACCATCTTCGCTCACGATCAGAAACCAGCGAGCACGCTGGCCATCGTTGGGCCTTGGGACCGCTTGATCCAGGTCATCTATCCCGTTCACCTCTGCAAGGAGGGGAGGGGAGTTGGGTGCCGGCCGCCACGTGGTTTGAGAGGCCGGCACCCCCAGCGCGGGGGATCCTGGAAAGCTCCCGCCTGCCGTCAGTGTCGCCCCGCTCGTTCGAGAAAGGCGCGAACGGGGCGGGGCGACGCCCCAAGCTAAGCATGCTTACTGTCTGGAAGACAAGGATTCTGGGTGGGTCCGGATGGCCCGACGCCCAAGGATAGTCAGAGCTCGTTGAGAGGGCGCAGCTGGGGGTGGTCAACGCCGGCCGGCTTCATGATCGGGGATCGGCTCTCGTCCATGAAGACTTTGTAGTAGACCGTGGAAACCCGGCCCATGCCGCTGAGTGACCCCGCTCGGTAAAGGAACGGGAGAAGATCCTCACCGACGATTTCACTGATCCACGCATCACACTCACCGGAAGGCAGGGATATCCGTTCGCCCAGGATCTTGTGCCTGCCGGCGATGGAGAGGGTCATCACGTACCCGGACAGCTCCGGGTTCTCCTGCAGCCATGCCAGTTCTGCGACGTCGCCCACGACTGAGATGGCTGCGTGCCGGTCCGAGACTGACGGATGGCTGATGGACGGGAACGGGGACCTGCCATTCACAGGCTTGGTGTCTGGCCCGTTGCGCCCTTCCGGCCCGAGGACCGCGGCCCGGAATCGTTCTACCGACCTCGCGTGCCTGGTTCTGATCTTTGCCCGGAGTTCACCAACATTCATACCACCAACGTACCGGCGAGGACCGACAGCATTCCCCGGGACCAACCCATGGTGCGACGACGCAACAGGGAGAGGGCTTTACTGGGTTACTCCACCGCCCGGCGCGGGAAGTTTCACAACGCATCTCTCCGTCTGAGAAAAGTGTCCCGACAGGTGGGGGACCTGTCGGGACAGGGTCCACACCGTACCAGCCCTAATCGTCAGCCTAGGGAGAGCATGCTCGCAGGGCTCGCATTGATGGGCGTCCTCTCCGCTTCGCTCCGTGGCCGGCTGTTGGGCCCGGTCCCGGCCTCGCAGAGCTCCGCCGTGGCCCGGTCCTGTGTGTCTACGACGTTTTTTGGCTGCTGTCCTTCGGATTTTATGTGTCCGCTCCACCCCGTCTAGCCCCTCCGCAGGCTCCGGGGCCTGCGGTCCGGGAATTTCCCTACGGCGCTCCTGCGTCGCTTATTTCCTCCGGGAATTTCCCACACCTTGCCCAAGGGTAGACAGGCCTCCGTCGGCCACAGCTCCGCAAGCTTCGCCAGCAGCCAAAAAACAACGGGGGGAGAGGGGAAGCTGGCCGGTCACCACAGGTCGCCCCACCCACCAACTTCTCGGCAAAAGAAGGAGCAACATGCTTAACCACCTGATCGCGCTGTACGTCCCGGCGCGGCTGAGCGAAAGCGTCACCGTCCACAGCGTTGATGCCCGGCACACTAGCCTTCAGATCATCGTCGGCGGCGGACTGGAATGCATCGCCCGAGGCGACTGGCAGGTCTACCTGAACGCGGAAACGCAAACCACCGGAGCCTCAAACGTCCGCGCGGTGCAGCTGCTCCACGAAACCGGCCTTGACCTCCCGGTCACCGGGAACGCCGTGTTCCTGGGCAGGGCAGGCCTGAACCACGACACCGACGTGCCGGACTACCTCATCCGCAGGGCCGAAGCACTGTTCGATACCCGACTGATCCAACCAGCGGCCTAGCCGCCTACCGGTGGCCGGGAACCCGACGTTCCCGGCCACCCCAACCACTCACTTTCTCGGCAAAGGAAGGACACACATCGTGACTGAAAAACTTACCCTCAGCAGCCCCGCTGACCTGCTGGCCTACGTCCCGCACCTGCTCGGAGGAACCCCCACCGAATCCTTCGTCGTGCTGACCGCCACCGCCGGAGCACTTGGCGCCACGCTGCGCGTGGACGCACCCATGGACGCGGCCCCGCTGGGATTCGCCCAAACGGTGACCAGCCTCGCGGCACAGGACGAGAACGCCACGGCGTGCTACCTCATCGTCTACACCGACGAAACCAGCACCGATGCCCGGTTCCCCTACGCGGCCCACGTCGCGGCCCTGGGCAACGAACTGGCCACGGCGCGGATGCCCGTCCGCAAGGTCTACCTCGTCACCAGCACGCACTGGGCCGCTTACGGCAGCACGGAGCGCAACCCGCTGGATCAGATCAAGGACAGCAACGCCAACGCCACTTTGACCTTCAGGGGAAGCGCCCCGAACGTGGACGTCTATAACCCGGCGTTGCTGGGCAAATGGGTTGAGCCGGTTCAGGTGCCCGTCCGCACGGAGGAAACCGTCGAGGAAGCGCGCCGCGAATGGGGCACCGTACTGGAGGGCGCGGGCATGCCGGACCGTGAGACCACGCGGAAACTGGCGGCATGGTTCCAAGACACGTACATCAGGGACTTCCTCATGGCCGACATCATCACCACGAACAACGGCGTCGTCATTGACATCTTTTTGGGCAAGTTCGAGGGCCGCCCCGACTGGACGCGCGTGGACCACGCCGAAGCCATCGCTTTCGAACTGATGAAGGCCGTCCCGGAGGGCCAGCGTGCACCCATGCTGACCCTCATGGGTTGGCTGCAATGGCTCAAAGGCTCCGGAACACACGCCGAGCGATACCTGAAACTGGCCGTCGAGGACGTACCTGGTTACCGGTTCGCCGAACAGCTGTACGACCTGATAGGCAGCGTCTACATCGCAGAAGTCGCCAAGAACCAGGAAACCGCCTACAAACGCCCCACCAGCTAACCGGCACGACCGGGCAGGATCAGCAACGGTCCTGCCCGGCCCTTCAGGTAGCGGGGCGGCCTCCTCCGCTGGCGCTCCCCCGGCCGCCATAACGCTGGCGCGGGCGCAGCGGCAACCCAGCCAACGTAAAGGATCCACGGCTACAGTGAACTCCAACGAGAACACTGCACCAGGAGATCCAGCATGGGAACCGAATACACCCTGACCGAGGACGACAAACCCACACCAGGGGCGAGCTTCCTCGAAGACGTCATCGAGCTGCAGCTGCTCACCGCCAATGAATCCGTCGGACCGGTGGACTTCACCCACCCCCAGGAACACCACGACTTCTAACACCACGGCAGCAACGACGCTGCACCACAGATTTCCTTTTTGCCGAGGAACAACGAAGAGCCGGCCCCACCAGGTGCCGGCTCTTCCACCATTTAGGGCGGGCCGTTCGCCTTGGGAGTGGGGCGCTGCCGGTCCCGCAAGGCTCCTGCGCATGTTTACTGCTGGATTCCCAGCATTCATTCTGGGAAGCTTGGAATAAGTCAAGGGGGAAATATGAATGCTAAGAAAGTTCAATGGCCTTGGACGGAATACTGGCTTTGGTTAGTTTTGATTCTTCTTGGACTGATCGTCGCAGGATTTATTTGGATGCCGTCAGGGAGCTGTTCGATGTATTCCTCGGATTATGAGGGAGACACGTCCTGCAGGGTGGGTCCCGTACTCGGATTTCCGGGGACCTGGCTGGCCAGTGTCCTACCCGGAGCATTGTTGATTTGGTCTGTTCTTGGTTTGGCGCGGGCCGTCCGGTTGCGGTCGAAGGCCCGCGCCGCCCAACGTTAGTAGTGGTAGAGGGCGTATATGGACGCCAGGTCACCGGTTCCTAGCTGCGTATCGGTCCTTGTGCAGGAGGCTGCCTGTGCGCGCATAACCTGCTCTGATGTTTGCGGAGCGTGAGCGAGACCGAACGCGTGCCCAAACTCGTGCGCAGCTACTCCTTCGAGGATGAATTCTCCTGGGTCGCAGAGCAGATAGCCCATATCCCTCATTGCCCACATCACATTCTTATTGAAGGCAATGTCGGCTTCCCAGAGTCCCCCGGATACGCCGTAGTACCAGCACGTGTGCCCGAGCACATTCCCTGTCAGGGGCTTAAAGGTGATCACGGACGTCCAGTCCGGGGCGAGCTGGCAGCTAGTGTCGAAGGCTACGCCTGCGACCTTGGTAGTGGTCGTCTTGTAATTCGTAGATGCTTTATGGGTCGGGTAAGAGCCCGCACAGGCGGTGTTACGGTTCTGCCAGGCCTTGGAGCCGGCTTCGATGTTCCACACCGTCAGATCCGGTTGCCCGTAGGGGGTGGGATACGTTGCGGTGTCGGTGAGCCACCAGTCATAACTGATGCCGCTTGGCCATCCAGGACCATTAGTGTTTGCTGACGAGTAGGTACACTTTTGCGACGCCAGCGCCGCCTTTGAAGACGTTGTCGAAGTCTCACGTATTGTGATCGTCTCCTTGAGCTTGCTCTGCATCGAGGGATCACCAAAGAAATTGGTGACACCTGAGGGGTAGCGCTCAGCCAAAGCCACCTGACCGCTCGGTGAGGTCACGGAATAGGTTTCGGGGGCCTCCTTGAATCCGTCTTTGACGAGGCTGCTGGAAACGATGGTAACGCCAGGAACGGGTACCGTAGCGACCGCACCGGAGGGAAGCTGAATCTTTCTCCCCACTAAATCGCACCCGCCCTTACTGAAAACGGCAACGTCGCCGGGAGGCATGGCGCGGACCTTCGTGTTGGCTTCAGCCATAGCGGAATGGCAAGCAACTGAATTGGCCTGCCGTTTGAGCGGACACAGCCAAACCGGACAGCGTTATGACTGTAGTTGCTAAAACAGACATCAGTTTTTGCATAAGAATTTCTCCCAAAGAAAGTGACAGTATCTGAGTGGCATATGACGCATCAGGGCATGATAATTACAGCAAGTGGAAATAAAAGCAATGCCTAATGCTCACGATTCTTAGCCATTCCGGATTTTCACGCGGCGAATCAGTGCTCGCCAGGGCTCGCACCCCTTTTGGGCGTCCTCTCCGCTTCGCTCCGTGGCCGGCTGTTGGGCCCGGTCCCGGCCTCGCAGAGCTCCGCCGTGGCCCGGTCCTGTGTGTCTACGACGTTTTTTGGCTGCTGTCCTTCGGATTTTATGTGTCCGCTCCACCCCGTCTAGCCCCTCCGCAGGCTCCGGGGCCTGCGGTCCGGGAATTTCCCTACGGCGCTCCTGCGTCGCTTATTTCCTCCGGGAATTTCCCATACCTTGCCCAAGGGTAGACAGGCTTCCGTCGGCCACAGCTCCGCAAGCTTCGCCAGCAGCCAAAAAACAACGGGGGGAGAGGGGAAGCTGGCCGGTCACCACAGGTCGCCCCACCCACCAACTTCTCGGCAAGAGAAGGAGCAACACCATGAACGCAGCACCTACGCTGGAAATGATCGATCCCACCACCTTGACCGTTGACATCAACGTCCGCAAAGACGCCGCCCTGACCGCTGACTTTGTTGCCAGCATCAAGGAACACGGCGTGATGGAACCGGTCATTGCACACCGCAAGGACGACGGAAGCGTGCACGTGCTGATGGGACAACGCCGCACCCTCGGAGCCGTCGAAGCCCAGCGTCCCCTGATCCCGGTGATGATCATCAGCAGCCCGGAAGAAGCCGAACGCATCGTCACGCAGGTGGTGGACAACATCCAGCGCGCCGAGCTGACCGACGCGGACGAAGCCGACGCTTACCACCAGCTGTCCCTGATCGGCGTTTCAGCCGCAGCGATCGCCAAAAAGACCGGACGGAAGAAAGCCACCGTCGAAGGTGCCTTGAAGGCCAAGGCCTCCGAAGCCGGGACCGCCGCACTGGGCAGAGGCCACACCATCGAAGAAGCCCTGATCCTCGCCGAATTCGAAGGCGACGAGGAAGCCACCCTTGAACTGGAAACGGCCATTCAGGACGAACCCGACCAGTTGTTCCACGTCGCCCAGCAACTCCGGGACGAACGCGAACGCGCTGCCGCCCTCGCGGCATACACCGCAGAAGTTGCCGCTACCGGGACAACCATTGTTGAAAGGCCCGGTTACGACGACGAAGAAACAGCCAGTGTCACGTCCCTGAAGCGTGGGGATGGGGAACCGGCCACCGAGGACGACGCGAACGCCGTCTACATCAGTCAGGACTACCGCGGCGAGTTCTCCACTGTCCCGGTGATCGTCGGATGGAAGGAACTGGGCTTCACCGAGCGGTACACGTACCACTCGTCATCGGCCAACAAGGGTCCTATGACCGAGGAACAGAAGGCCGAGCGGAAAACACTGATCGCCAACAACAAGGCCATGGAATCGGCCACCACAGTGCGCCGGGAGTTCGTGAAATCCCTGCTGGCGAAAAAGCAGGCACCGAAGGGCTGGCAGTACTTCACCGTGCACGCGATCACGCACCACACCGACGTCGCCCGGACTTACGACGGAGAAGTGGCAGCCGAAATGGTCAGCGCCAAGATCGATGGAGAGAAGTCATGGGCTTGGAACCCTTTGAAGGATCACGTGGCTAAGTCCACGGCACGGCCTGAGTTCTCGCTGATCGCGCTGGTCTGCGCCGGATACGAAAAGACCATCGCCAAGGACTCATGGCGGTCCCCGTCCCAAAGCCACCGGGATTACCTGAATCAGCTCGTCACGTGGGGCTACACCCCGTCCGAGGTTGAGCAGATCATCATCGACAGCGGCGAACCAGCCGAAGAAGACACCGCCGAGGAAAGCACAGAAGCGGCCTAAGAACCCCTTGCCGGGCGGAACCCCCACCGCCCGGCAAGGCCCCCGGCCACTCACCACGAACAGGGCCAGGAACCTCCCGAACGGCGGGCGGTCCGCCGCCCAGGGCGAACCACAGCAACCAATCACCAGCGGCGGACCGCCGTTCTACGCCACCAGGCACCGACCCGCCGAAAGCCGCGCATCGCCGGGTCCCTGGCTACTCCATCGACTCACTACTGCCGAAGTTTTGTCGGCGGATCCCGTTAGGCTCATCCCAAGGCACCACAAACAGGAGTCCCCATGACCAGGCCACCAATACCGGATAACCCAATCAGCGACTTCATGAACGGCACCTTTACCGGTTCCCCGGACTCGTCGTTGCTGGCCATGGTCCTGGTCAGCACCCTGCTAGTCGGCGTGTACCTCATAGCCGCTGCGATCATCCGACGGAGAAAAGGCTCGTCAGGACTCAAGAACAAGGACCTCGCCTTCGCACTGACCATCGCTACACCACTCACGAGCCTTATCGTGCTGGGCCCCCGCTGACTGCCAGGCGGACTGATCTGTGCAGGACTCACTCTGGTCATCGGCCTGTACCTTACGGCCACATCCCGTACCGGCCACGACCAAGACCGAAAGATAGTCACACGCAAGATCCGCTAGACTGAATACAGATTTCCTTTTTGCCGAGGAACAAAGCAGGACCGGCCCGCGCCGGTCCTGCTTTGTTTAACCCACAAACACCGGGCACCTTCCCCATGGGTCAAGACAACCACCGTGGGGTCCATGCGGTACTGCTTGCGAACTGGATTGAGGCCGCCCGATTCCGAGGTCAGGGTTGTGAGAAAGCTCCGCAGTTCAAGGCCGTGTGTCCGTTGGATCTTGGCGGTCAACCCCATCACCGAAGCCGGAGGTGCGGGTTGTGCGTCGATGTGACTTTCCAAACCGTGCACGACGCCTCCCAAACGTTCATCACCCGGGCACAAGCGAGACTACTAGCCGGCAGTTTAATTAGCCATAGGAATGCGACTATTCCTGCCGCAAGCCTTCCGCGTCCAAAACGAGGCTCGCTGTCACGAACCTCTGGCACTGCTCGCCGAAGGGGTAGCTGCCCTTCGGCATGAACGTCAGTGCCCGCGCAGGCAATGGAGTACCTGAACGCGAGGTCCCGCCCACCGTTGCATCCATGGGCGTTTCAGAAAGGGCGGGCAATTCCAACGGGCCCCGCCGTGTGCCATCGAAGGACTGCGTTGCCGAACAGGCGCCTTCCTTGGTGCACCCTTGGTCCACGGCCACCGTGCCTGGTTGCAGTTCCAGATCCCGCTCCGTGCATACGCCATCCTGGCAGGCTTTGACATGCAGCGTTCCCACCGACTCCGCATAGCTCGCGGCAACCGTTACAGACAACCCCGTGACCTGCCCCATCGCCGGACACGCAACAGGCCCAAGAGAGCAGCCGCCAAGCAAGGCAGCTGTCCCCGCGAAGGCTAAGACCACCCCAATTTTCCCCATGGCTTCAGGGTAGGACGGTGGCGCCTACACCGGAAGCCGCAGGCCGCCGTCGTGCATTTCCGCCAGGCCGTCCCGCAGCAGTCCGTCCAGGGCCCGCTCCAGCTGTTCCGGTGCTGAGTTCAGCCGGTGCAGCGCAGCCAGCGGAATCCCGACGCCGGACGGTGCGAACCCGAGATCGGCTGGCGGCTGTTCGAACATCTCGCGCGGAACCGGCGTGGCAGCTTCGCGGAGGACCGCCATCACGGCGCCGCGGACCTGGCGGTCGGTGCCGTGCCATGCCTGGCCCTTGGGAACGTACGACGGCGGCGGCTCACCAGCCGCGAGCCAGGCGCAGCTTGCGCGGACGGGACAGTCGGCGCACTTGGGGCTGCGTGCTGTGCACACCATGGCGCCGAGTTCCATGACGGAGGCGTTCCAGCGAACCGAGAGCTTGCGGTCCTCGGGGAGGAGGGCGTCGGCCATGCGCATTTCGGCGGCCGTGAGCGTTGGGGCCGGCAGGGCGTGGCCGGAAATGAGCCGGGCGTGCACGCGCCGGATGTTGGTGTCCACCACGGTCTCGCGACGGCCAAAGGCAAAGGCGGCGACGGCGGCAGCCGTGTAATTGCCGACGCCCGGCAGGTCCAACAGCTCGGGATAGTTGTCCGGCACCTCGCCGCCGTGGTCATCCCGGATGGCGACGGCGGCCGCGTGCAGCCTGAGGGCCCGGCGCGGGTATCCCAGCCTGCCCCAATGCCGGACGGCTTCACCCGAAGGCTCACTGGCCAGATGCGACGGTGTGGGCCAGCGCTCCATCCAATCGAGCCACACGGGAAGGACCCGGACCACGGGTGTTTGTTGGAGCATGACTTCGCTGACCAGGATCCCCCACGGGCTGCAGGCCGGATCGCGCCACGGAAGGTCGCGGGCGGTCCGGGCAAACCACTGGTCCAAAGCCTCGTGGAGCTGCGTCAATTCATCGGTGTCTGGGAGTGCCATGCTGCCCTCTACTGTAGTGGAATCCGTGGTGTCGTCAGGCTTCGCAGTGGCCCATGGTGGACGTCACATTGCCGGCTGGCGGCGTGGTGGTGGGGTGCATGGAGGGCCGTCCGCCTAGCCTAGAAACATGGCCACCCAGGGTAAGCAGCAGTCGTCCGCGCGCTCCGCCGCGCCGACGCAAAGGCGACGCCCCAGCCCCGCCGTGTACCGCCGTCGTCGTCTGGTGGTGCTCATCGGCCTGCTGGTAGTGATCGCCCTGCTGGTTGCCGGTATCTCGGCCATCACCCGTGCCATCGCCGGCGGCAGTGAGCCCCAGGCCGTGAGCACGCCTCCCGCGACCACCGCCCCCACGCCCGTCAGCACACCGTCGGCAGGGGCAGCGACGCCGTCGGCCTCGCCCACTCCGGTGTGCGACTTCAATCTCATGACCGTTGCTGCGAAAACGGACAAAGCCGCTTACGCCGCCGAGGAGCTTCCGCTGCTCACCATGACCATCACCAATGGCGGATCGGCGCCGTGTGAGGTTAACGTGGGCACCTCGCAAATGGAGTACGTGATCATGAGCGGCGCGGACCGGATCTTCTCGTCCAAGGACTGCCAGACCGGTGGCGTGGACCTGATCAAGACCATCCAGCCCGGAAAGAGCGAGACCGCCAACTTCCCGTGGCAGCGCAACCGCACGTTGGAAGGCTGCGGCGCCATCACTGCCAAGCCGGGTGCCGGCGGCGCGTATTACACGTTCGAGGCGCGGCTGGGTAACAAGGCGAGCCCGAAGGCCGTCTTCCAGCTGAACTAGCGCTGCTTGAGCGGGACGTACGACGGCGGCAGTCGCCTTAGAGGAACCGGTCCAGGAGGCTTGCTTCTGCCATCCGGCTGAGCCCCTCGCGGACCGTACGGGCGCGCTGGTCGCCGATGCCGTCCACCGTCATAAGATCGTCGATGGTTGCCGCCATGAGGTTCTGGAGTCCGCCGAAGTAGTCCACCAAACGGTCGGCCACCGCCTTCGGTACGGACTTGAGGCCGGAAAGCAGGCGGTAGCCACGGGGCTGGACCACTGCGTCCAACTGTTCCACGCCACCGGCAAAACCGATGATGTGGGCAATCTTGCTGAGGTCGATCAACTCGGTGGGACCCAGGTTCAGCAGGGCCTGGACGGCCTCTTCGATCTCCTCAGGTGTGGCGTCCGGGTCCGAATAGTCGCGGATGATGACGTCGCTGCCCGGACCGCGGCCCGTGGTGAGTTCCTCGAGCTGCAGGGAGAGCAGACGGCCATCCTCGCCAAGTTCCAGGACGTACTGGGCGATTTCCTCCGAGATGCGGCGGACCATCTCCTGCCGCTGCAAGGTCACGGCAACATCCCTGACGGTGACCAGCGCTTCGATTTCCAAGGCTGAGAGCGAGCTGGTGACTTGGTCCAGCCTGGCACTGTACCGTTCCAAGGTTGCGAGGGCCTGGTTTGCGCGGGCCAGCACTTTCTCGGAGCCCTCCAACACATGGCGGAGGCCGTTCACGTACAGGGCGATGATCTGCATGGACTGGCTCACCGAGATCACCGGGACACCTGTCTGGATGGCCACTCGCTCAGCCGTGCGGTGTCGGGTGCCGGATTCCTGGGTTTCGATGCTTGAATCCGGAACCAGCTGGACCGCGGCCTTGATGATGTTGCTGGCGTCCTTGTCGCACACGATCGCACCGTCCATCTTGGCCAGCTCACGAAGGCGCGTGGGGGAGAACTCGATGCCGATCTCGAAACCACCCGAACAGATGGAGTCGATGGTGCGGTCCGAGCCCAGCACGATCAGTGCGCCGGTGCGGCCGCGAAGGATCCGTTCCAGTCCGTCACGCAACGGCGTTCCGGGCGCGACTCTGGCCAGAGTCGCCTTGAGCGATTCTTCCGGGCTCCGGGCCATGGGGTTTCCCTTCGAAGGTGCAAGCCTCGGCTCACAGACAAGCTGAATCCGGCATCGGGAGGCACCCGTGAAAATGCCCTGATGACGACAAGCACCATGATATGGCTTCCCGGCACCGTTAACCGCACCAGCAAGCCCCAAAGTGGGCCATTTTGTTATGGACTTGTGGCGCCCGGAAGTTCCGTTTCGGCCGCCTTGGCACCAACTCATTTTGTGCTGTCTTGGCGGCCATTGTGGTCGACTGTCACATTGACGTAGATGTGGCTTTCTGTCCCCAGACGTGTTCAGGAACTTTCCCGGACGCCGACTACAGTATTTGTGCGGGCACCGACCCGTCGTATCGAAATAAAAGGAACAACAGTGGCGAGACGTGATCCCGAGCCTGCAGTATTTCCCGCGTTGCGGCCGGGTGAGGACGAACGCGACTGGGAGCGCCGTGCCCGTCCGTTCGTACGACGGTTTGCTCCAATGCCGGAAAATCCGAGGCTGCGTTCGGCGTTTTACGGTTTCAAAGCACGGAAGTTGGCTCCCACGCTGCTCCTTCTTCTTGGCCTTGTCCTTTTGCTGGTGGGCAGCAGTTCTCTCTCGAGCTCAGCTACCTTGTTCGGCGACTCGGCAATCGTCGGGAGTCTGCCGGTGACATCGATCCGGTACGACGCAGACGGCAAGGATGTAGCCGCGAACGTACTGATCGGGGGCGAAGAGGTACGTGTGGACTTTTCGGGAACCGTGAGCCACCCAATAGGTGAACCGATCGCTGTGAGGTACGTCGAGGGAGACAGCCCCCGCGCACTCGTGGCCAGCGTTAAGCGGGAACGGTACGAGGGATCGCAGTGGATCTTGGTGTCGGTCGGCCTGGGCGTGCTGGTCATCGTCGCATTATGGCGCCCGTTCTTCCGCCGAATGGCCGTGCGGAAGTATATGCCGGAGGCCCTGGCCGCACTGAAGGTTGGGAATCCCCTTCCCCCACGCGTGGATGTTTAGGCCGCTCGGCTAGTAATCCACTTGGCGCTTCAGCTTGTTGCCGAGCCACAGCATCGCGAGGCTCACTATGAGGAAGCCAACGGCGATCGCGATGGCGTACACCACCACGCCGACCCAGCCTCCGGCACGGTCCGGATTGATGAACCAATACGGATACCAGTTCACGATCGATCCCCGGATGAGGCTGTAGACCAGGTACGCAATGGGATAGATCAGCCAGTACGGGATATGCCGGAGTTCCAGCTTTGCCCGGGGCGGCTGGAAGAGCCAGTCGGCCACCATCACCACGGGCATCAGGTAATGCACCACGAAGTTGACCCACGGCACCATGGAGCCCAGATCCTCGCCGGCCAGCAGTGCACCGAAGACTATCCCCACCACGGCCATGGCGATCGTCGCCGTTCCGCGGGTGACGTCGTCCGCCTCGCTGGGACGTTTCCGGATGAGCACCCGGTAACCGCTGATCAGCAGGACGACGGCGGCGAAGATGTTGGACAGGTTGGTGAAATAACTGAAGAAGTTTCCGACGTCGTACCCAAGCCCTATGTGGACCACGAGTTGCGTCGCCACGGCAACCAGGGTCAGAAGGCCAAAGAAAAAGCGTCCCCCTATAAGCACAGTTCTTTTGGTCATGCGTCTTATCCTTGCCGACGCCGCTGCTGACCAGGGCTCGACACCCCGACTGACCTTACGGTTGCGGCTGGCAGGATTGGCTGGGGCCATAGCGCAACCAGTCCGGCAGCGCCGAGGTGAACTCTTCCCGCACCATCGGAGTGTTGGTGATGGTCCAGTCCACCCGGCCCTTGACCTCTACCTCGTTCTTGTCCCACTCGAACCAGTTGATCATCTTGAGCCGCGGGAATTGTTGGTGGACGGACGGATCAAAGAGTTGCTTCCACCAGGACTGCTTGATGGCCATCTCCTGTTCGCCTCCGGCGGCCGGTGCGTAGAGGGCGGCCGTTTCGGGGATCGCCACAGGTTTGCCGTGTTGCACGCCGTAGACGTCGTAGAAATCGGGGAGGAGGCTGTTGTCGCCGTTGGCGCCCACGTACTTTCCGGTGAGTTGGTCCGTGAACTTGTTGGCCTCGGGGAGTTCATTCTCGCCCCACGGGTACTTGGCGCCCCAGTGATACAAAGACATCCCTACCCAGTCCACGGCGTCATCACCCGGGTAATAGGGGGTATAGGCGTCGTCCTGCATGGTCAGGGCACCGTCACCGTTGGTATCCAGCGCCGCGAACTCGGCCGTGCCCGGTTTGGCCTCAAAAGCGCCACCGGAGAATGGATAGCCACCGCCATAGTTGGGTGCCCACATCATGGCCGATCCGGGCGCCAGGCTGTGGACGGCGGTGGCAAGCGTCTGGAACGACGCGATGTACTTTTGGGGCTGCTGGGACCACGCATACCAGGAGCCATTCATCTCGTGGGCGAAACGGACAATGACCGGGACACCCTCCTTATTGAACCGGTCCAGGTCCTTGGCGAGTGCGTTGGCCGTTTCCTCGGTGACAGTGGACAGGCCGGCAGCCGGTTCCAGCGTCAGCAGCATCATGTGGCCGTCAGCCCTGATCTGCTGGACAGCCTGCTCAAGATCGTCCTCGTCCTTGCTTGTCAGAGGGAAGCCGGTGAAGGATACGCTGACAGCCGGTTTGTGGCCCAGGTCCTTGGCGAATGTGGCCAGGGGCTTGGAGTGCCAGTCCAGGTTCACGCCAAAGAGAGTTCCACCGTCGGGGACCAGATCGGTACGGGGCACCACTTCGCAGGAGGGCAGCGTCAAGGCGGACTGGGACTGCTTTTCCGCCAACCCGTTCGCGAAGTTCACGCCGGCGATGCCCAGCACCACCAAGCCAATAATGACGGGAAGCGTGAAGGCCCTCCACAGTTCGGCGCGGTTTTCCTTGCGTGACTCAGGGCTGTCCACGGATTGTTCCCCCACTACAAACACCAGGCCTTCCTGAACTGCAGTTTTGTCCCATCCTAAAGACGCCGGAGCCGGGGCTCAATCGTGTGACGCTCAGGTGATGAGCAGTTCCAATGCTTCCGCCAGATGCCCCACTTCGCGGACCGAGAAGCCATCAGGGATCACCCCGGCACCCGCCGGACTGGCCGGAACAATTGCGTGCGTGAAGCCCAGGCGGTGGGCCTCCTGGATCCGTTGGTTGATACCCGGGACAGGCCGCACTTCGCCGGCCAACCCAACCTCGCCAAAAGCAATGAGCCGCTGGGGGAGTGCCTTCCGGGACTTGGCGGACGCGACGGCCAACGCAACGGCAAGGTCCGTGGCCGGTTCGGTAAGTTTCACGCCGCCAACAGTGGCAACGTAGGAGTCGTCCTTGTGCAGCATGCAGCCGGCCCGCTGTTGCAGGACGGCCAGGAGCATGGCCACCCTGGAACTCTCAAGACCACTGGTGGCACGCCGAGGCTGGGCATTCGCGCTTTCCGCCAGGAGGGACTGCACCTCGGCCAGCAGGGGCCGACGGCCCTCCATGGTCACCGTGATGCAGGTACCGGAGACGGGCTCGCGCGTCCGTGACACGAAGAGCCCGCTTGGATCGGCCAGGCCCTCGATACCGGCCTCGTTCAGGTCAAAGCATCCGACGTCGTCCGTGGCGCCGTAGCGGTTCTTGACGGCTCGGAGCAGCCTCAACCGGGAATGGCGCTCGCCTTCGAACTGGCACACCACATCAACCAGGTGTTCCAGCAGGCGCGGACCGGCGATGGTCCCTTCCTTGGTGACGTGGCCCACCAGCAGCGTGGTCATGTTGCGCCGCTTGGCAGCAGCGATGATGGAAGCCGCCACCTCGCGGACCTGCGAGACGCCGCCGGCGCTGCCCTCGACGTCCGCACTGCTCAGGGTCTGCACGGAGTCCACGATGAGGAGCTTGGGTTCGAGCTTCTCCACCTGCCCCAGTGCCTGCCCGAGGTCTGTTTCCGCCGACAGATACAGGGTGTGGGCGACGGCATCGATCCGCTCGGCCCGCAGCTTCACCTGCGCCGCCGATTCCTCGCCTGTGACGTACAGGACGTCCTGCCCGGTGCGCGCGAACTTCGCGGCTACATCCAGCAGGAGCGTGGACTTCCCGACGCCGGGTTCCCCGGCAAGCAGGATCACGGCACCCGGGACGAGCCCTCCACCCAGGACGCGGTCAAGTTCGTCCACCCCGGTGGGCAGGAAGGCCGCCGTCGTCCCATCCACCTCGGCGATGCGGCGGGCTGGCTCCAAAACGGTGGCAGCGGCCGTGGTGCGGGCAACCGTGGCGCCGTACTCCTCAACGGTTCCCCACGACTGGCACTCGCCGCAACGACCCACCCATTTGATGGCGGTCCAGCCGCATTCGGCACATTTGTACGCAGGGGTCTTGGAAGCACGGGAGGTCTTTGAAGCCATGGATCCAAGGTTAGTGCGGACCACTGACAGAAAAGGACGGCCCGCCAACCCCGAAGGGCTGACGGGCCGGCCTGTTCCAGTTTGGACTGCTTACTGGACGACGCCCGTGCTCGAGTAACCGATCTGGATCCTCGAGCCCGTTGGCAGCGCCCCAATCGGCTGGCTGATGACTACATCAATCATGGTGACGATGATGCTGGTGGATGACTTGCTGACCTTGTGCAGGGTGACCGTGCCCAGGCCTGCCACATTGACCACCGTGTTCGGTGCAACCGATGCATTGATGGCCGGCAAGCCCGCAACCCTCAGGTTGGTGAACGTGGACGTATCAGTCAACGTCACCGTTGTACCGGTCGCTGCCCTCGTTGCGCTGGTCTCCGCCTTGATGCCGTCCACCTGGATTGCCCCATTGAGGAGGTTGAGCCCCGCAATCGTATTGGTGACCGTGACCTTTGGCTGTGGTGTCAGGACTCCCGTGGTTGCCGTTGAGGAAGCCCCGGCGGTTGCAAGCCCCAGGATGTTGGTGGAAGCCAGGTTGGCATTGTTGGTTCCGCCACCGCACTTGGCGTAGGCCAAGGCCGTGGGGTTGGACCCCAGCAAACCGTTGGCCAGGACAGCCCGCGTGCTGAAGCCCGTTCCGGCCAAGTAGCCGGTCTGTGCCGGACCCAGGCCGGCGGTGCTGACGCCAACGCGGATGTCCGTTCCCACCTTGAGCCCGGCGAGCCCTGTCTTGAGGATTTCCACCCGCAGCGCCGTAGTCGTGACGATGTAGCCGCCGGTGACGGCCCGTTTCTCCTGGCCGTTGAGGGTCACCTTGCCCACCGACCCCACCAGCGGAACGTTCAGGTCAAGGACCGTGTTGGGTGCCGGATTGGCGTTGACAGGAAGGCCCAGGACCTTGAGGTCGGCGATGGTTGTGGCGTTGGTGCCAGAGAAAGCACCACTGGTGTTCTTGTCGGCGGAGCTGGCCGAGGTGATGGTCCCCGCGGTGATGAGCCCGCCAAGCAGGTTGGTGCCGGCGACGGTCGATTGCGCTTCAATGCGTTTTCCTGTGGCTGTCAACAGGGTCTTCACGCTCGTTGACGCGGCGCCCACAGTTCCCACGGCGGGAACGTTCAATCCTGCGGCGGTGTTGGTGGCAGTCCTTCCGGTAGCACCTGTGCAGCTGACGCCCGAATTCGCTGTTGGACCCGAAGTCAGCGTCTTGTCTGCGTTGAAAATGTAGGAACCGTAAGCCGATCCGGAAAATCCGGTGGCTACTTGTGCTGGTGTTGTGGCGGCTGTGGCCGGCGCCATGGGCCCGGCAAGTGCAACAGCCAAAGCACCCGTTAAAGCAAGCAAGGAACGTTTCATGTATGTCTCCCCAGATGATTACATGCGAACCCGTGAATGTGCTCACGATGGTGCATAGGCTACCGAGTAGTTGCCTTCGCAACAATAAGAATGGGGGGAGGAATTTAGGCCGGCCGGCGGGAAGTGCTAGGCGGACCTTCCGTGCCGTGCCGCGTCAACGAACACCGCCAGGCCCAGCACACCCAGGGCCACCCCCAGCGATGCCACCACGTCGGTGAGCCAGTGGTACCCCAGGTAGAGCCGGCTGTAGGCGACCACCAGCGTGACCAAAGCGGCACCGGCATAGGCGAGCACCGCCGTCGTACGTGTTCCGGAACGCGAGACGAGCAAATAAGCGAGGACCGACGCGAAAACCGCGGCACCGAGCGTGTGGCCGGAGGGGAAGGACAGGGCATCGTCGGGGCCCAGGAGGAAGTCCGACGACGGCGGGCGGGAACGCGACACCTCCAGCTTGATGACCGTGGCCAGGACCACTGAGAGAACCATGGACCCCAGCAGGACGGCGGGTCGCCAGAATTCGCGCTTCCAAACGGCCCACACGATGGCGACGAGGCCGCCAATCACGGACATCACCGTTGGCGAGGTGACCTCGGTAACCGCGCTGAGGAAGGCCGTGGAAAGGTGGTTGCGGGAGTCCACCACAAACGTGTGGACGGCGCCGTCGAGGGTTGCCAGGCCACTGGAGGACAGGACGGCGGCGAACATCAGCCAGAACACCACATCCCCGGCAACGAACAGCGCTCCGGCCCACAGGAACAGCAGTCGCTGGCGCAGCCGCAAGGCTGGTGCCGGCCTGAAGCGCAGGGATGGGCGCACGGGGGTAGCAGGAAGCATCGCTCCATTGTCCCCGGCGGAAATGTGTCTTTGCTGGGAGGACCCTACAACGGAGGGAGGACAGCGCGGGCTTCCTCGGGTTCCAGCCCACTCGCTTCCAGCAGGTCCACCATGAGCGGCCGGAACAGCATCACCACGGTTTCGCCCTCCAGCCGGTGCACGTCCAGCATCTTGGGGTGGAGCCGTGAAGCGATCATGGTCAGGTCGGACCGGGCGCGGCGCAAATGGGCCCGACGCGTTCCTTCGCTCTGCTCCGAGAGCCCGATGGTCAGTTCGTCCACCGCAGCGGCAGTCTCCATGAGGACTTCAGAGATGCTGTCGATAGCTTCGTCGGAGACCGCAGCGTGGTTGATGGCGCTGGTCAGCCGGCGGGCGAAGACCCGGCTGTTACGCAGCGCGAGGTCGATGTACTCCAGGGAATGTTCCAAGCTGGCGAGTTCGTCCCGGTGCCGGCGGTGGGCAGGAGCGAGCGTGGCCACCTCGCCTGATGCCCGCAGGGTCTGCCGCATCCGATCCACCAGCGGCTGGCAATTTCGGCCCCGGATCAAGGCATGCCAGGCGGTTGTCGAGTCACTGTCCAGCATCGCCTTGGCGCACTCGCGCAGAATCTCGGCGAGTTCGTGCAGGATTTTCTGGACGTCCTTCCTGGGCTCCTGGCGCGGATCCTTCGGGACCAGGATGGTCACCAGCAAGGCGGCCACGCCGCCCACCACGGCATCCAGGCTGCGCGTGAACGGTCCGCCGGCAGGTGCCGGCAGCAGCACCACCAGCAGCGACTGCAACCCCAGTTGCGTGGTGAAGATCGTGCCGCTGTCCAGGAACCTGGCCAGCAGGATGGAGAAAAGAAGGACGACGGCGGCCTGCCAGATTCCGGCGCCCAGCCAGTGGAGCAGGAGGTCGCCAACCACGATACCCAAGGTGCAGCCCAGGCCCACCTCGATCACGCGGCGCAGGCGCGGATCGCGGGAGAAGCCCAGGGCTATCAAGGAAGAGGTGGCGGCAAACAGGGGACCTTGGTGGCCAAGCACATATTCGGCGAAGGCGTAGGCGCCCACCGCGCAGACCGTCATCTGGACTGCCGGTACCAGGGAAGTCCGGCTCCGGACGAGTCCCGTCCGCAAGCGGGTACGGACAAACCTCTTGCTTACGGAGAGTCCCTTCGAAGCGGCCATGTCCTCCAGTCTATTTGCCGGACTGCCTCCGGACTGCCCGGCCGCGGGTTCGCATCGCGGTCCCGCACCCACCGAACCGCGACCCACGTCACGCTCAAGGTGGCGCGCGCCACATAACCCAATGGTCCGCCGTCGTTCACTTCCCGTTCACTTTTCCCCACAGGTCCCGTTACCTGCGCTCCTTACTTTCAATAAAGGCACATAAAAGGTCCATAGATCACTCACGCCGGAATCTCCGTTCGGCAGCATCTGAAAATCCCTGGAAGGGGCACATTCAAGTGAAGGCAACTCACTTCGGCCGCAACGCGGCTATCGCGGTCATCGCAGCTGGCGCTCTCGCGCTCACCGCTTGTGGTTCGGACAACGCAACCGGTACCACTGCGGGCACCCAGTCGGCCGCTTCGGGCACCAAGGTTACCGGCACCCTGACCGGCATCGGCGCTTCCTCCACCGGCGCTGCAATGGATTCCTGGAAGGCCGGCTTCGCTACCGCCAACCAGGGTGCCACCGTTCAGTACTCCCCGGATGGTTCCGGCGCAGGCCGCAAGGCCATCATCGACGGCTCGGCCCAGTTCGCCGGTTCAGACGCCTACCTCAAGGACGACGAGCTCGAGGCTTCCAAGGCCAAGTGCGGCCCCGAGGGTGCCATCAACATCCCGGTCTACATCTCCCCGATCGCCGTTGCCTTCAACGTCCCGGGCATCACCGACCTGAAGCTTGACGCCACCACGGTTGCCAAGATCTTCCGCGGCCAGATCACCAACTGGAACGATCCCGCCATCGCAGCCCTGAACGCCGGTGTCACCCTGCCGGACCTCAAGGTCACCCCGGTCAACCGCTCTGATGACTCCGGCACCACCTCCAACTTCACCGACTACCTCGCAGCAGCTGCTCCCGAGGTATGGACCGACAAGGCTGCAGGTGTTTGGCCCGCATCCCTGAAGGGCGAGAACGCCAAGGGCACCTCCGGTGTGGTCAAGACCGTTACCGACACCGCCGGTGCCGTGACCTACGCCGACGACTCCGCTGTCTCCGGCAAGCTGGGCACCGCTTCCATCAAGGTTGGCGAAGAGTTCGTGAAGATCTCCGCTGACGCCGCCGCCAAGGCTGTTGAAGCCGGCAAGCCCGTTGACGGCCGTGCCACCAACGACGTTGCCATCAAGCTGGACCGCAAGACCACTGTTTCCGGCGCCTACCCGGTGGTGCTCGTTTCCTACCACGTCGTGTGCACCACCTACGAAACCAAGGCTGTTGCTGACCTGGTCAAGGCCTTCGAAACCTACGTCGTCTCCGACGAGGGCCAGAAGACCGCCGCTGACGCCGCAAAGTCCGCACCGCTCTCCAAGACGCTGCAGGACAAGGCCAAGGCCGCCATCGAAACCATCAAGGCCAAGTCCTAGGGTTTCCCGGCGGGTTTTGACCGAACCCGGCTGAACATCGAAGTTCCCTGTCCCGCTTGCCAGTGGCCGAAGCGCCGCTGGCCGGGGCAGGGAACTTAGCCATGTAAGACCAGTTCACTCCAGACTGAAGGATCGTGAAGTGACCACCAACTCCCTGACAACCTCCCAAGGCGCAGGCCGCGCCGGGGACAAGGTTTTCTCCGGGGCCGCCATGGCCGCAGGGTGCCTGATTCTCGCGGTTCTCTTCGGAGTCGCGTTGTTCCTTGTGGTTCAGGCCATCCCGGCGCTCGTCGCTCCGCCGGAGAACATCCAAGGCGGGCACGGCTTCTTTGCCTACATCGCCCCGATCGTGGTGGGCACGCTGATCGCCGCCGTGATCGCCCTCGTCATTGCCACCCCCGTGGCCATTGGCGTGGCACTGTTCATCTCGCACTACGCACCCCGCCGGCTCGCTTCGGGCCTGGGCTACGTGGTGGACCTGCTCGCTGCCATCCCGTCCGTTGTCTACGGTGCCTGGGGTGCGGCGTTCCTGGCCAAGGAAATCTCCCCGGCCTACGACTGGCTGGCCAACAACCTGGGCTGGATCCCGCTCTTCCAAGGCCCCGCCTCCGCTACGGGCAAGACCATCCTGACCGCAGGCATCGTCCTGTCCGTCATGGTCTTGCCGATCATTACCTCCCTCTCCCGCGAAATCTTCCTGCAGACCCCCAAGCTGCACGAGGAAGCCGCCCTGGCACTGGGAGCCACCCGCTGGGAAATGATCAAGATGGCCGTGCTGCCCTTCGGCCGTCCGGGCATCATCAGCGCGATCATGCTGGGACTGGGCCGCGCGCTTGGTGAAACCATGGCCGTAGCCCTGGTGCTCTCCTCCGGTGTGCTGACCGCGAGCCTGATCCAGTCCGGCAACCAGACCATCGCCGCCGAGATTGCCCTGAACTTCCCCGAAGCCAGCGGCATCAAGGTGAACACGCTGATCGCCGCCGGCCTGGTGCTGTTCGTCATCACCCTTGGCGTGAACATGATCGCCCGCTGGATCATCAGCAAGCACAAAGAATTCTCGGGAGCCAACTAAATGACCGCCACAGTAGTCCGCAAGCGCTCAGCGCTCACCAAGGGCCAACTGCCCAAGTTCGCGCCCTACATCGTCCTTGCCGTCGCCCTGATCCTTGGTGCCGCCATCCTGGCACTGATCGGCTTCAACGCCTTCGGCTGGGGATTGGTCTCGGCCATCCTGTTCACCGTTGGCCTGGTCGCCTGGAGCGGCGCAGTTGAAGGTGCCCGCAAGGCCAAGGACAAGCTGGCCACCTGCCTGGTGGTCGGTGCCTTCCTGATCGCACTCCTGCCACTGGTCTCAGTCATCTGGACGGTGCTGGTCAATGGCATTCCCGGCCTGGTCACCCCCGGCTTCCTTGGCACCTCCATGAACGGCGTGACCGGCGCCTTCGACAACAAGGCAGTGGAAGAGGGCGGCAAGGTCCTCGGCGGTATCTACCACGCGCTGCTTGGCACCATCCAGATCACCCTGCTGGCCACCGTCATCTCGGTGCCCGTTGGGCTGCTGACCGCGATCTACCTGGTGGAGTACGGAAACGACCGCCCGCTGGCCCGCGCCATCACGTTCTTCGTGGACGTCATGACCGGCATCCCGTCCATCGTGGCAGGCCTCTTCGCGGCAGCGTTCTTCTTCGCCATCGTGGGGCCCGGAACCAAGACCGGTGCGGTAGCCGCCGTCGCGCTTTCCGTCCTCATGATCCCGGTGGTTGTCCGCTCCAGCGAGGAAATGCTCAAGATCGTCCCGAACGAGCTCCGCGAAGCGTCCTACGCGCTGGGCGTCCGCAAGTGGCGCACCATCGTGAAGGTGGTCATTCCGACGGCGATCTCCGGCATCGCGTCCGGCGTCACCTTGGCAATCGCCCGCGTGATCGGTGAAACCGCGCCGATCCTGGTCACCGCCGGCTTCGCCACCACCATCAACAACAACGTGTTCGGCGGCTGGATGGCCTCCCTCCCCACGTTCATCTACACGCAGATCCTCAACCCGACGTCGCCGTCCAACCCTGGCCCCTCGGACCAGCGTGCTTGGGGCGCCGCCCTGGTGCTGATCATCCTGGTGATGCTCCTGAACCTCGGAGCACGCCTCATCGCCCGCATCTTCGCTCCGAAAACAGGACGCTAGCCGGGCCGGCAGCTCCGACGCTGCTACGTCAAAAACTTCCAGACCCCCAAGGAACAAAGGAACACCATGTCCAAGCGCATCGACGTCAAAGACTTGAATGTCTACTACGGCAACTTCCTTGCCGTTGAAGGCGTCAACATCAACATCGAAGCCAAGTCCGTCACGGCCTTCATCGGCCCGTCCGGCTGTGGCAAGTCCACCTTCCTGCGCACCCTGAACCGCATGCACGAGGTCCTTCCGGGTGCCCGTGTTGAGGGTGAAGTCCTTCTCGACGGCGACAACCTCTATGGCCCCGGCGTGGATCCCGTCACCGTCCGGACGCAAGTTGGCATGGTCTTCCAGCGCCCCAACCCGTTCCCCACCATGTCCATCCGGGACAACGTGCTGGCCGGCGTGAAGCTGAACAACAAGAAGATCTCCAAGGGCGCGGCCGACGCTCTGGTTGAGAAGTCCCTGGTGGGCGCCAACCTTTGGAACGAAGTCAAGGACCGGCTGGACAAGCCCGGATCCGGCCTTTCCGGTGGCCAGCAGCAGCGTCTGTGCATCGCCCGCGCCATCGCCGTTGAGCCCCAGGTGATCCTCATGGACGAGCCGTGCTCCGCCTTGGACCCCATCTCCACCCTGGCCGTTGAAGACCTCATCAACGAGCTCAAGGACCAGTACACCGTGGTGATCGTGACCCACAACATGCAGCAGGCGGCCCGCGTCTCTGACAAGACCGCGTTCTTCAACATCGCCGGCACGGGCAAGCCGGGCAAACTCATCGAGTTCGCCGACACCACGTCCATCTTCAACAACCCGTCCCAGAAGGCCACTGAGGACTACGTGTCCGGCCGCTTCGGATAAGGGTTCCGCAGGCTCCGGCTTCCATGGGGGAACCGGCGAATTACGACGGCGGCCGTCGCCTTGGGGGTACGGCCGCCGTCGCTTTTTTGTACCCAACTAAGTCGCATTTGTGCGCGTTTTGAACCCTCAAAACGCGCACAAATGCGACCCAGTTGGGTGAGGGGTTTAGAGGTCCGCGAGGGGCGAGAAGGCCAGCTCGAGGATGAAAGCCACGACCGCCGTGATGACCGGGGTGACCAGCCAGAAAAGGAGGATCCGGCGCACCAGCCGGCGGTTGGTCACGTGGAAGCGCTGGTTGGTTCCCGCACCCAGGGCCGAGGCCGTGAGGGTGTGCGTGGTGGACAACGGGAAGTGCAGGCCGATCGCGCCGACAAACAGCATCACCGACGTCAGGGTTTGCGCGACGAAGCCCCGCAGCGGGTCGATCCGGATCATCCTGTACCCGAGGTTGTGCGAGATCCGCCAGCCCCCGAACAGTGTTCCGGCCGTCAGCATGAGGGCCGTGACGAAGAGGATCCAGAAGGGTACGCCCGCGCCGGATTCGAGTCCCGCCGCCACCAGCGCCAGGAGGAGCACCGCCGTCGTGCGTTGTCCGTCCTGCAGGCCGTGGCCGAACGCAACCGCCGCTGAGGAGACAGCCTGTGCCCGGCGGAACCGCCGGTTGATGACATTGGGCTGGGCGTAACGGGCGGCCCACGTCACCGGCCACACCAGCAGGTAAGCGGCAACGAACGCGATCACGGGGGACACCAGCAGCGGGAGCACAACCTGTGTGATGAGTACGGAGTCCACGCCGTCGATGAAGTTGCCGCCCACCAGGACACTCGCGGCCCCGGCCCCGATCAAGCCGCCCATGAGCGAGTTCGTGGAAGACAGGGGAATGCCCCGCCACCAGGCATAGACGCCCCAGAGGATTGCTGCGGCCAGGGCGGAAGCGAGCATGGTCAAACCACTGGTGCCGGACGGCAGGGTGATCCAGTCCTGGGTAAACGAGAGCACGAAGCTGCCGCTCAGCATGGCTCCTACGAAGTTGAAAATGACCGCCAGGAGCACGGCAATGGACGGCGTGAGGGCACGCGTCCTGGTGGAAAGCGCTACGGCGTTCGAGACGTCACGGAAGCCGTTCAGGAACGCGAATCCTGCGGCCAAGCCCACCACGAGGACCAGGATGGCAGTGGTCACGTCATGATTCCTTGACGATGATGCTGCCTACCTGCGTAGCGATTTTCCGCATGTCCTTGGTGACTTCCACCAGTTCGTTGGCGATGTCCCGGTGCCGGGCGTACTGGGTGGACTTCATGTCCTTGAGCATCTCGGCTACCCAGGTCCGGTGCGTCCGCTCGGCCCGCTTGGCAAGCCGCAGGATTTCGATCCAGTAGTCCTCGAGTTCGTCCAGGTCCTCGAGCTTGCGCATGGCATCAACGGTGAGCTCGGCCTGCCGGCTGATGATTTCCAGCTGGTCGGCGGCACGCTTGGGCAGGCGGTCCAGTTTGTACAGCGCCACGAGTTCACCGACAGCGTCAAGCTTTTCCATGGCCTCGTTGAGGTGGCGGGACAGTGTGTACATGTCCTCGCGGGGGAGCGGGTTCACAAAGCTGGTGCGCATGTGCGTCAGGAGCGCAAAGTGCAGGTCCAACGACTTGGACTCGTGCTCGTGCAGTTCCTCGCTGAGCCGCTCGTGCTCGCTGGCGGGCGCGCCGAGGATCTCCGAGAGCGTACCCGTTGCCGTCACAATGACACCGGCCATCTGCGCGAGAAGTACCAGCCCGGCAGGCTCCTGGGGGAAAAGGCGCAGCTTCATGTCGCTTCCGGTCGGGGGTCGGATGGGCGGCGGGCAGCTTGACTTGACGCTTCCCGTTTCGGTCACAACTTTACCTGTACGCAGGGCGCTGCCGTGTTATGTGGCTTTCCCGGATTGCCGACACGCGGGCACTTCTCCCCATGGCAACTCCCCCGCGTTTTATGGAAATCTAGTGACGTTACCGAATTAATCAACTCAATGGGGGAATTGTGCGTATCAACAATGTAGTTAAGATCACCGGCATCGCCTTTGCCGGAATGCTGGCCTTGAGTGCCTGCGGCGGCGGTTCAAGCACGACGGCGGCAGGTTCCGAATCGTCGTCGTCCTCCTCGTCGTCGGCTTCTACGGCTGCCTCGCCGTCTGCCTCTGCCTCCGCTGATGGTGCCTCTTCGGGCGCCTACAAAGCCGCTTCCTGGGCCCTCCCGATTTCGGACGCGGGAGACAAGCTCGGCAGCATCAAGGGCGAGAGCTTCAGCGTGGACATCTACCAGGTGGCCACGGACGTTGCCTCCAAGGACAGCATGTTCGTGGACAAGGACACCAAGGAGAACCTGCTCAAGAAGGGCGCTCCCGTGGTTTACGTGAACTACGTAGTGACCAACACTTCCTCGGCGGAGATTCCCCTGAGCCACTCGCTCATCACGCCGAACGCCAAGTACACGGACTGGAAGTACCTGGGTGGCATGCCCTCGGATTCCAGCAGCGACCAGTTCAAGAAGCATGGGCTGACCAGTTCAGGGATCAAGCTGAAGGAAGAGGCTCCATTCAAGTTGGCCCCGGGGGAGTCCTTCAACATTGCCGAGAACTTCGCCTACACAGCGGGTAAGGAAGCCGAGGTCTCAGCAACCATGACGCCGGCGGGTGCTGACGGGAAGCTGGATCACGACAAGAAGGAACAAGCGGAAACGAAGATCACCCTGAAGTAGGGCATAAAAATGGTGCCGAACCGGATACGCCTCTCGGCGGTAGGCCGCTCGAAGCGGCTATAAGTTGAAGCCCGGGGGTTTCGCGGTTCGACACCAACTTCAGTTTTCTACGTAGCCGGAGCTAAGTCAACATTGACAGCAGGGGCCGGAAGTGGGTAACTTCCGGCCCCTGTGTTGGCTGTTCCATCGCTAATCGAGTTCGCCCAAACGCCAAGCATTTGCTGCGTGTTCCAGGTCTTCTGCGGTCTTCACGAGTTGATGGGAATTGCGGGTCAGCTTGCTGGCGTGACCCTCGTTGCTGTGCTCGGCACCATCGGCAAGCGTCGCCTGGCCGAGTGCCACCACCCGGCAAAACGCGGCGGAACGTTCCAGCGCGACGTCGAAATCGCCGTCGAACGCTCCGGACAAAATGGCGTCCGCCATGGTCTTCATTTCATCGGCGCCTGGTGGTTCGGCTGCGCCTGCCACAACGTTGGATACCTGCGCCGTGTCCCGGCCGGCCCGGAAGTAGACGGAGATGCGTTCGGGGTTCTGGATGGTCGCGGCACGGAGTGCGTAGAGCCGCCACAGTGCGCCGGGCAGCGAGCGTGCCGGGCTTTCGGCCCACATCTCGGCTATGGCGTCGAGGCCCTGTTCGTCGGCGAGTTTGACCAGCCTGCGCGTGACTTTGGGGTCGTCGCTGTCGCGGCCACGCCTGACCAGCGCCTGGGCCGCGAGGTGGGCGGCTTCCGAGACGCGGGCGGGGTCGGCGCCACCGGCGAACGGTTCGAAATCTATGGGCGCGAAGGGCTTGGGTTTGTGGTGCCTGTTGGCTCCGCCGTATGCGCGTGGTCCTGGCTGTTCGCTCATGAGTTCACCGTACTCCTGTGCCCTGACGCGGTCGAGTAACGGTTGGCTGGGGCTGCCTGGGCTGCGTGGGGCTGCCTGGGTGTGCCGCTGCGACCTGCTTTGGCGCCGATGGTGGGCCGACACGCCGGCGTGGCCGCGCGCCGCCGTCGTACGCTGCCCAAAGTGGGTGGCGGCGGCACGCGAGGTTCCGCGGTCGGCTGGGTGTACCGCTGGCACCTGTTTTGCCGCCGGCGGTGGGCCGACACGCCGCCGTGGCCGCGCGCCGCCGTCGTGCGCTGCCAAAGTGGGTCGTCACGGTACGCGAGGTTCCGCGGTCGGCTGGGTGTACTGCTGCGACCTGTTTTGCCGCCGATGGTGGGCCGACACGCCGCCGTGGCCGCGCGCCGCCGTCGTGCGCTGCCCAAAGTGGGTCGTCACGGTACGCGAGGTTCCGCGGTCGGCTGGGTGTACTGCTGCGACCTGTTTTGCCGCCGGCGGTGGGCCGACACGCCGCCCTGGCCGCGCGCCGCCGTCGTGAGCTGCCCAAAGTGGGTCGTCACGGTACGCGAGGTTACTGCGTTCTACTGCCCCGCGTGCTGTGATGTACAGTATTCATGGCTGTTTAGACAGCTGGAGGGCCTTTAGCTCAGTTGGTAGAGCATCGGACTTTTAATCCGTGGGTCGTGGGTTCGATCCCCACAGGGCCCACCCTCCGAAAACCCCGGGACCACGTGGTTCCGGGGTTTTCTTTTCCCTCGCAGGAGACCAAACCCTTGACGCGCACCCCAAGGCACCCGCAGCATAGTTTCTACAACGTTGTAAACCAGCAAACAGCAGACCAGAACTCAAAAGGACACCCCGCTTGGAAACCCCAGAAAACCCCACTGCCAAAATCACCATTGACCCCGCGTTCGTCGTAGGCCCCGTTCGCAGGAAGACCTTCGGGGCCTTCGTTGAGCACCTGGGCCGCTGCGTGTACACCGGAATCTTCGAGCCGGAGCATCCCACCGCAGATGAAGACGGATTCCGCACGGACGTCCTGGAACTCACCAAGGAACTCGGCGTCTCAACCGTGCGCTACCCGGGTGGCAACTTCGTCTCCGGCTACCGCTGGGAGGACGGCGTAGGACCCAAGGAGGAGCGCCCCGCACGGCTGGACCTCGCCTGGCACTCCACGGACCCCAACCTGGTGGGCGTGGATGAGTTCGCAAAGTGGTCAGCGAAGGCCGGCGTCGAGCCCATGATGGCCGTCAACCTCGGCACGCGGGGAACCCAGGAAGCCTTGGATCTCCTGGAGTACTCCAACATCAAGGGTGGAACGGCCCTCTCCGAACAGCGCAAGGCAAATGGCGCCGTCGAGCCCCACAACATCACCATGTGGTGCTTGGGCAACGAGATGGACGGCTTCTGGCAGATCGGCCACAAGAAGGCGGGGGAGTACGCGCGGGTGGCCGCCGAAACGGCGCGGGCCATGCGCATGGTCAACCCGGACCTGGAATTGGTGGCCTGCGGCAGCTCCGCACCGAGCATGCCCACCTTCGGCGAATGGGAACGCGTGGTCCTCAACGAGACCTACGAGTTGGTGGACCTCATCTCCGCCCACCAGTATTTCGAGGACTTCGGCGACCTCCAGGAGCACCTCTCCGCGGGCCACCGGATGGAAGCTTTCATCAAGGACCTCACGTCCCACATCGACCACGTGAAGTCGGTACTGAAGTCCGAAAAGCAGGTCAATATCTCGTTCGACGAGTGGAACGTGTGGCACATGTCCCGTGACGAATCGAAGGCGCCCACCGGAGATGACTGGCCCGTGGCTCCCGTGCTGCTGGAGGACCGCTATACCGTTGCCGATGCCGTGGTGGTGGGCGACCTCCTCATCACCCTCCTGCGTAACACGGACCGCGTCCACGCGGCCAGCCTCGCGCAGTTGGTCAACGTCATCGCCCCGATCATGACCGAGCCGGGTGGCCGTTCCTGGAAGCAGACCACGTTCCACCCGTTTGCGCTCACCTCCCGGCATGCCTCGGGAACTGTGCTGAACCTCGCCGTCGAGTCCCCGCTGCTGGACAGTGACAAGACGTCCGGTTTCCCAGCGCTGTCGGCCGTGGCGACGCTCGACGCCGAGGCCAACGAAGCCGTAGTCTTCGCCGTCAACCGCTCGACGACGGATTCGCTCACCTTGGCTGCCGCCGTCGGAAGCCTCGGGGCAAGCAAGGTCATCGAAGCGGTGACCTACGCGAACAAGGACCCGTACTGGCAGGCGACGGCAGACGATTCAACCTCGGTCCTGCCGTCGGAAAACGTGAGTGTAAAGCTCGACGGCGGCAAACTCACCGCTGAACTGCCGGCGGTCAGCTGGAGCATGATCCGCCTGCAGCTGGGCTAAGCGGACACTAGGCGATCGCCTGCGAGCCATCCTGGAAGATGGGGAAGATCGAGATGGGCGTGACGGTGGCCCCGGTGACTGGCTCCGGTTCCTCGACGGGGACCGGGGCCGGGCTGCCGGCTGGGACTACGTCCACGGACTCCATGTCCAGGAGCCTCCGGTTCCCGCCCTCATCCTGCAGCCAGAACAGTCCCGTGCCCGCGACTGTTTTCACCACCACGCCCCGGTGGAAAAGGCGGCCATTGTGCCAGGCCTCGATATGTTCCCCTGCGTTCAGGGCGTGCGGCTCGGCTTCGCTGCCCGGCAATGTGCCGAAAGCCTGCGCCAAGCTGGCCTGTGTCTTCAGCGCCTGGAAAAGGTCTGTGTTTGCGATGCCCATGGTTGCTCCCCTCGGCTGGCTTCTTTGGCTCTTGGCCCAGCCTCTCGCATTCATGTTGCAGGCTCGTTGCAGGGGTATGAGCGGTGTGTGACAGCTACGGGGTCAGGGGCTCTTCCGGCGTAAAGGGACCAAGTTCATCGGTGTAGGGGGCGTGTGGTCCCGCGGGGCTGTCCCACAGCTCGTTGGCCGCGAAGGCGAGGATGTCGCGCTGGAACGCAGGTACGGAGAGAAGGCCTTGAAGGTACGCCTCGACTTCGAGTTCGCCCATGGATCCGCCGACACTGACGTAGTGCAGCCATAGGGATTCGGTACTGATGCTTCCGGCTGTCAGCACTGCTTGGAGCCCCCGGCTCTGCTCAGGTTCATTGCTGTCGAAGCCCATGTCCCGCGCCTTGACGATCGCCGGCGCCCGGCAATCGCTAGACAGCCGAGCATTTCTTACAGCCTAAACCGTTACGCGCGGGTAGGCACAGTTTCCTAGGATGTATCCCAACGATTCCGTGCATCTGCAACGTTCGAACCCGAACCGAAGGAGTGGCTTTGGCCGTCACCATGAACGACGTCGCGCGGGCCGCCGGCGTGTCCCTGAAGACGGTCTCCAACGTCATCAACAACTACGAGTTCATCCGTCCCGCCACCAAGCAACGCGTCCTGGACGCCATCGATGAGCTCGGCTACGAGACCAACCTGACTGCCCGCAGCCTCCGTTCCGGCAAGACGAGCATGTTGGGCCTGGTCCTGGCCGACCTCAACATCCCGTACTACGCGGAGCTGGCCTCGGATGTCATGAAGGCCGCATGGCAGCGCGGATACCGGGTGCTGGTGGAACAGTCCGGCAACGAGGCGAGCCACGAGCGGGCGGCACTCCAGGGCCAGTTCCGCAGCCTCACCGACGGCCTGCTGTTCATCCCGCTGGCCTTGGACGCGGACCAGATCATCGAGTCCGCGGGCAAGAAGCCCTTGGTCCTCCTCGGCGAGTTCGTCCAGGATCCCCGGCTGGATATGGTGCTCATCCGAAACCTCGACGCGGCAGCGGCGGTCACCACGCACTTGCTCTCGGCCGGCCGCCGTCGTCTTGCCGTTTTGGGAGCGCACGACGGCGATACCACCGGTACTGGAGGCCTCCGCCTCACCGGGTACAAGGCTGCGCTCGCTGCCGCCGGTGTGGAATATGACCCCGCCCTGGTGGTGCCCTGCGATTGGCGGCGGGACGGCGGCGCGGAGGCGATCGGACGCTTGCTGGACAGCGGCGTGGACTTCGATGCCGTCTTCGGATTGAACGACGCCGTTGCCTTGGGCGCGCTGCACGCGCTGTTGGTGCGGGGCATGAAGGTTCCGGAAGAGATTGCGGTTGCCGGCTTCGATGACATCGACGAGGCCCGCTTCTCCTCGCCGTCCCTCACTACCGTGGCGCCGGGCCGTACGGAAATCGCGGAGCGCGCCGTCGAACTCTTGATCGAGCGGATCGAAGGCAAGGGCAGCGCCGTGGAGCAGCCCGAAGCGGCGTTCTCCCTGCGCGTCCGGCAGTCCGCGCCGTAGGCGTTACTGTCGAGGGATGAACCAGTTTGTCCCTGCTGAAGTTGTCACGCCCGCCGTCATGATCGACGTCGATATCCTCGATCGGAACATCGAACGCCTGGCGGCAAGCACGCTCAAACGCGGGCTGCGGCTCAGGCCGCACGTCAAGACACACAAAACCCTGGAGATCGCCGCCAAGCAGCTCGCTGCCGGAGCGGTGGGCCTCACGGTGGCGACGATTGGTGAGGCCGAGGTGTTCGCCGACGGCGGCGCGACGGACATCTTCATTGCCTACCCGCTGTGGGTGGAGGCTTCGCACGCGGAGCGGCTGCGGAAACTCGCGATGAAATGCTCCCTTGCTGTGGGCGTGGATTCGGCGGAGAGTGCGTCGCAACTTGGCAGCCAGTTGGGGCCGGACGCCCCGGACATCAGTGTCCTGATCGAGGTGGACAGTGGCCATCACCGCAGTGGCGTCCTGCCCACGGAAGTGGTGGAGGTGGCGAAAGCTGCCGCTGCGGCCGGGCTCTCCGTCGCCGGAGTCTTCACGTTCCCTGGACACAGCTACAAGCCGGGCATGCCCACGGGCGCGGCCAGCAACGAAAACGAAGCGCTTGGCGCGGCCGCGACTGCCTTGGCTGAAGCCGGGTTCGAGGTGCGGATCATCAGCGGGGGATCGACTCCGACTGCCCTCATCGACGCGGAAACCGTCGCGACGGAGCTGCGGCCGGGCGTCTACGTTTTCGGCGACGCCCAGCAATTGGAACTGGAACGGTGTTCGTGGGAGGACATTGCCCTCACCGTGGCGGCCACCGTGGTGAGCCGGCACGAGGCAAGCGGAGGAAACGTGCGCCGGGTCGTTGTGGATGCGGGAAGCAAGATCCTTGGCAGCGACCGGCCGGATTGGGCGACGGGGTACGGGCGGCTGCCGGAGTTTCCCGAGGCGCGGATCACGGCTCTTTCCGAGCACCACGCGACTGTTGTGTGGCCTGAGTCGGAGCAACTGCCGGAGCTGGGCCAGCGCCTACGGGTGATCCCCAACCACGTGTGCCTGACGATGAACCTGGTGGACGAGGTGTTCGCTGTCCAAGCCGGGGCCGTTGCGGATACGTGGAAGGTCGCGGCCCGGGGCAGGAATAACTAGGCTCCGATGAGGTGACCCGTGAAGTAGCGGGAGTGCGTCTTCTTGACAGTTTCCAAGGAATCGCTGTTAAGGGATACGATCTCCCACTCGCGGCTTTCGCGCTCCCGCTCGAGCTCCAGACGGAGCTTGAGGGCTTCCCTGTGCCCCAGCCGTCCTGGAAACTCCTTGACGATCCGATCGCCAGTACGCCTGTTGTACTTGATGACGAAACCAGCCAATTGATCATCACCTTCCTGTCTCTCGACCTTTTCCACGTGGAGGCAGAGAGCACGCTTGCTCTCTCAGACTACTTTGGTGCGGTCCTGGAACGCGCCCTAGTGCCAACTAGAAGATCAGCAGGACCGTCTCAGCAACTGCAGAACGGGCTCAAACGGACCCTGTAAGCCCGCGACAATTGCCCTAGCCGCTGTCGTCGGCCGCCACTGACTAGATCGGTCTCAGTCACTGCCGGTGACCCCTTGCCGTTAAGTCCATCGGAGGGCTGGCAAATATAAAGCCTGCTGATGGTCTTCGGTCGGTCAGTGCATTTGCGGCAGATTTCTGCTTCCGCACCCCGGAATTACGCGGTTTTTACCAGTCCAGTAAGAATGCTGATCAAATTTGCCAATTACCCACCTTTTAGAGAATTTCAAATTTAAATTGACAGGATTTTGATCCTTAATTTACTTTAATGAGACGCCCAAGGTGGGTGTGATGATTGGGGAGGTAGTGGGTTTGCTTCAATTTTTACCTAATACGGTCAATTATGGCAAAAGGCTGGTTGCGGCCGTGTTGGCGGGAGTAATTCTCCTGTCAGCGCCGGCAGCCGTTCGGAGTGCTTCAATTTCAAGCGTTTCCTCGGTGGCGACCAATATTGGCGTCTCAACTCCTGTGGTGGGGGCGCAAAGCGCAACGTACGTCGCGGCGGCGGCCGCTTCGGCATTGGCGCCGGACTCGTTCGTTGATCCGTCTGCGGCTGACGCCCAGAAGCGGATAAATATCAAGCCGATCCTGGACTGGATTCGGTGGGCGGCACCTTATGTATGGAATGCGATGGTGGACGCAGTCAAGTGGGGCTGGGGTGCTTTCGTGGGCTGGTGGAACGGCTTGGCTGGCTGGATTCGAAGCACCATCAACTGGTTCATTGGTGGGGCCGTGTGGGAGTTCTACGTCGAACTGCGCCGATACTTCTTCGGCTGGTAAGTAGTGGGTTGTCGGCCGACTGGACTCGCTGGCAAGCCCAGTCGGCCGGCAACTGCTCTGAAGCGAGGTGAATGATCAAGCGACTATTCACGAATGCCATCGCAGTCGCCACTCTACTTAGCGGAACTGTGGTCGTGGGCCTGGTTCTCTCGTATCTCGTACTGTGGGCGGCAGGTGTCGCCGATGAGTTCATTGTTCCTATCGCACTAGGAATTGTCGGTGGTCTAGCTATGGCCATCGGGTACTTCCGATTCCATTTCAACCCGCTGACGGTCGGTTCTCTTGGTGAAACGAAGTGGCGGATACACGCAGTACTTGTCGCTGTCGGCGCCGTGGTGCTTGTGCTGATGAATGTACTGCATGAAAGTCAACTACCACTGGCGTTGACTGCCCCAGTAGTTGTAGTGCTGGAAGAGATCATTTTTCGAGGGATGCCGCTATCTCTATTGTCTCGTTTGCAATGTTCGAGTGGCGTCCGCATCGGTGTAGTCTTTGTGTTCGCACTCGCATTTTCGGTGCTCCACGTTTCACCATTCGTGTCGATGTTTCTTGACCGACTCGTCTTTGCGGTGCTTGCGCAGACTCTTGCGATCAGGTGGCAGTCCCTGTGGCCCAGTGTCATCTTTCACTTGTTTTCCAATGCCATAGCCCTGTCTGCCGCCCCGCCGCAGAATGAAGGAGACTGTTGGTTCTTTATAGGTATCGATTTTGTACTATTTTTTCTGATGTATATGATGTCGGCACTAATCAGGTCCATGGGACCTATCTCTGAAATGGATCAGGGTGCGCGCAGATGACGCTGAAACTGGAAAATGTCTCGAAGTCTTACGGCAAAGTCAAGGCCGTCCGGAATGTCAGCTTCTCCTGTCAACCTGGCACGATCACCGGCTTCGTCGGGCCAAATGGATCAGGTAAGTCGACGACCCTAAGGATGATTGCCGGTCTCACCCGGCCGGATGGGGGCTCAATAGCCATCCAAGGAATCCACTTTAAGGACCTAAGAAATCCGGGGACGGAGATCGGTTTTCTTCTGGATCCTTCTGCCCACCATCCGGGTCGTTCAGTCCGAGAAACTGTGGGTATGGCGGCCATCATGATGGGGCTCTCGTTCCAGCGCGTTGACGAGGTTGTGCAATCCGTCGGTCTGTCCAACGCCGCCAGGAGGCAAGTACGCTCGCTTTCCCTGGGAATGCGCCAACGGCTCAGCCTGGCCATCGCCTTGCTTGGCAACCCCAAGTATTTGGTTCTTGATGAGCCCGCTAACGGCTTGGACGTTGAGGGAATGAGATGGCTTAAGTCATCGATCCGTGCGTTCGCCTCGGGTGGTGGCGCTGTACTCATTTCGAGTCACCTTCTGAACGAGCTTGAATCGTACGTTGACCGGGTGGTGATCATTGACCGGGGTTCTGTCATTTCGGACTCGACGATCCGCGAACTCGGTGGTGTCGATGTTACTGAGGTTGCTGGCCCTCAATTACTGGACATCCAACGAGTCCTCCGTGCTGAAGGTATCAGCCTGAGAGATGAAGGTAGTACTCAGGGACGCCCTCTCCTGGTCGAGTCCACCCCAGACCGTATTGGCGAGATACTTTGGCGGTACAACCTTCAAATTAGCCTGTTGCAGCCAAGCCGCGCTGTGTCATTAGAGCACTACTACTCAGAATTGACTTCTCCAGAATTTGTCGCCATCCCACCAAGAAGGGACGGGCAATGAACACCTTGCGCACCCCAGCAAAGAATCCCATGGTGGTTGCCATTCATGTTGAGTTGCGAAAGCTGACAAATACCCGCAGCTCCAGATGGATCCTTGCATCCATGGTGTTTCTAGGCATTCTCATGGTTGCTGTGTTTGTCAGCACGTCTATCACCCGTGGTGAGCCGATCGATACCTCAATGATGCTGGCTGCGTTGGCATTGCCTGCCGGAATAGGTGCGCCGATCGTTTCAATCCTGGCGGTCACATCCGATTGGCAACATCGGGATGTCATCAAGTTCTTCGTCCTCCAGCCGCGACGTGGACTGCTGCTCATCGCCAAGTACATAGCTGTGTCGACCTTTGCTCTCGGCATCATCCTCTCGGTATGCGCGGTCTCGTTCGCGGGTTCCTTGGCGCTCTCTGCGGTGGCGGGAACCGATGTCGTCTATGGAGACGTAGTCAGGAGTCTCTGGCTGCTGACGTGTGTGACTGTTGTTGGAACGATAGCCGGTGCAGCCGTCGCGTCGGCACTGCTATCAACGCCGCTGGCTATTGTGTTCGTCCTGTTCCAGTCGTTCGTCTTCGACTCGTTGATCGGTCTCTTTGCCGGGACGGCTACTCCGTTTCTCCAGTCAGCCACACTGACCAATGTGCTGACCGAAGGCGGAAACGCAATGGCAGCGGTTTCCTCCGCGGCAATTTGGATCATCGTTCCGGGGGCTATCGGAGCGTGGCGGAACCGGATAAAGGACGTAGCCTAGCCGCAGGGCGTCAGGAATGGAGTGTAAGCATGGAATCATCGGTGAAACGGAATATTGCCTATGCGCTGAGGAGGAAGGGGATTGCCGAGCCAGAAATTCCCCGGCACATACGCGACGCAACGAACCTCCAGGAGAGCATGGGCGAGCGGTTCAGTACTGCCGACTTTGTGGCGGGAACTCCTCGTGGAACGCATACCTCCAAGGGGGCAATAGTTGGCCGCATCGCCGCGGCATTCCTCCTGCTTGGTATCGGTCTGCACCTGCTCTTGAGCGGCGTGTTTGGAGTGCACTTGGGTGTCATGGGCCTGGTGCTTTATTACATAGGAGTTCTGCTGGGTCTGGCAGCACTCGTGTTCTCTGCGTACTACCTGGACCGTAAGTTGCCTGAAAGCTAGCCGTTCAGCGAACCAGTTGGCCAATAACAAAAGCGGCGAGTGGGCATTGCCCTCCCGCCGCTTTGTTGTTGTGTCGGTTAGTTGATGGGTGTGGGTGGTTGTTCGCCGCCGAGGATGGCGAGGGTGTTGGTGGCTGCGAGGACGGCCATGGCGGTGCGGGTTTCGACGGTGGCGGAGCCCAGGTGCGGGACGAGGGCTACGTTTTCGAGCTCAAGGAGCCAGGGGTGGACTTTGGGTTCTTGTTCGAAGACGTCCAGTCCGGCGCCGGCGATCTGGCCTTCGCGCAGGGCGAGGGCGAGGGCTGCTTCGTCGATGATGGGTCCGCGTGCGGTGTTGACCAGGTACGCGGTGTCCTTCATGGCGGCGAGTTGTTCGGCGCCGATGAGGTGGTGGGTGGTCGGTCCGTAGGGGCAGTGCAGGGAAACGACGTCGGAGATCGTCAGGAGCTCGTCGAGTTCCACGCGGCGGGCACCGAGTTCGGCGGCGATGGTGGGGTCGATTTCGCTGCGGGATTGGTAGACGATTTCCATGCCGAAGGCCTTGGCACGGCGCGCGGTGGCGATACCGATGCCGCCCATGCCCACGACGCCCAGGGTTTTGCCTTGCAGGCTGGAGCCGAGCAGGAAGAACATGCCCCACTTCCAGGGCTGGCCGGCACGGATGAGCCGTTCGCCTTCGCCGAGCCGGCGGGTGGCCATGAGGATGAGCCCGAAGGCGATGTCGGCGGTGGCTTCGGTGAGCACGCCGGGGGTGTTGGTGGCGGTGATCCCGCGTTCGGTGCAGGCCGGGACGTCGATGTTGTCGTAGCCCACGGCGACGTTGGAGACGACTTTCAGCTGCGGCCCGGCGGCGTCGAGCAGTTCGGCGTCGACGCGTTCGGTGAGGAGGCTGACGATGGCGTCGGCTCCGGCCACGCGGCGGAGGAGTTCTTCGCGGCTGATGGACCCTTCACCTTCCCAGGCGAGGACGTCGTGGTTGGCGCGGAGGTTTTCGAGGGCGGCTTCGGGGATGCGTCCCGTGACGACGACGCGGCTCATGCGCTTGCGATCCATTCACGCAGGCGGCCCAGGCCTTCTTGGATGGCGGGGACTTCGATGCCGGAGTAGGCCAGGCGGATGTATTGGCGGTCTTCGCCGGGCAGGCGTCGGCCGAAGTGCTCGCGGGTGCAGAAGGACACCCCGGTCTTGTAGAGGGCGTCGGAGGCAAAATCGCCTACGGCCGTGTAGCCCAGGCGGGCCATGGCGTCGGTGACGTCTGGGAACAGGTAGAACGTGGACTGCGGAACAGCCACGCTCATGCCGGGGATGCTGTTGACGATCTCACAGGCAGCGTCGCGGCGGCCCTTGAGGATGTCCAGCATGTCCTGGACGGGTTCCTGGGGTCCGCGCAGGGCTTCGATGCCTGCCCACTGCACGTAGTGGGTGGTGCAGGATTCGTCGTTGGTGTTAAGCGTGGACAGGACCTGGGCGATCTCCTTGGGGGCCACGGCGCAGCCCAGCCGGGAGCCGGTCATCGCGAACTTCTTGGAGAACGTGTAGAGGATGACGGTGCGTTCGGCCATGCCCGGGATGGAGGTGATGGAGGAGGAGACGCCCTCGTAGCGGGTTTCGAAGTAGGCCTCGTCGGAGAGGACCCAGAGGTCGTGCTCGATCGCGATCTGGGCGATCGCTTCGCGTTCGGCCGCGGTGGACTCTGCGGAGATGGGGTTCTGCAGGTCGTTGTAGATGATCGCTGTGGTGTTCGGGGTGATCGAGGCCCGGACCTGGTCCAGGCCGATCGCGAAGCCCTGGGACGTGGGCACGTAGCGGTAGGGCACGGCCGTGCCGCCCAAGTATTCGATCTGGGATTCGTAGATCGGGAAGCCGGGGTTGGGGTAGAGGACCTCTTCGCCGGGGTTCATCACGGCCTGCAGGAACTTGGTGATCACAGGCTTGCCGCCGGTCATGACCACCACGTTCTCCGGGGAGAACTCGATGCCGCGGCGGGATCCGATGTCCTCCGCCAGAGCCTCCCGCAACTGCGGGATGCCCGGGCCCGGGCAGTAACCGGTGTACCCATCGGCGATGGCCTTGTTCATCGCGTCAATGATGTGCGGGGCCGTCGGGATGTTGATATCGCCAAGGTGGAAGGGGTACACGAGGTTGCCCTTCGCCTTCCAGGCAGCGGCGGCCTGCGCGACGCTGAAAGCAGTTTCGGTGCCCAGGCGTTCAAGCCGGTGTGCGAGTTTCTGCATGTGCTGTATAACTCCTCGTCGAGCTGGTCACGCTTGTAGCGTGAAGTACGCAACTAGTATATTAGTGATGTATTAGGCTGTCCATGGGTTGCCCGAGAATTAAGCGCTGCCCGCCGGACCTCCCCGCGCGGCCCGATTTCTGCCACACTCGGAGCCATGCAGTCGCTGCTCGAGGGGCTCCTCCATGCCAGTCCCCTGGTGGTGGCCTGTATTGTCTTCGCCTTGGTCTTCGCCGAAGATGCGCTCTTCATCGGCTTCGTCATCCCCGGGGAAACGGCCGCGGTCATCGGCGGAGTCTTCGCCAGCCAAGGTGACCTGCCGTTGTGGGTCATGATCCTGGTGGTGGTATCTGCCGCCATCCTCGGTGACACCGTGGGATACGAAATCGGGAAACACCTGGGCCCGCGGATCATGCGGATGAAGATCCTGGACAAGCGACGTGCCCGACTGCAAAAAGCAGAGGACTTCCTCGCCCGGCGGGGTGGCCTGGCCGTCTTCCTTGGACGCTTCACGGCGTTTTTCCGTGCCGTCATGCCCGCTCTCGCCGGCTTGAGCCAAATGCCCTACCGGCGTTTCGCCACGTGGAACTTTACCGGCGGCATTGTTTGGGGCAGCCTGTTCGTCACCATCGGCTTCCTTGCGGGGAGTTCCTACGAGGAAGTTGCCCGCACCTTCGGCCGTGGCGCCGCGCTGGTAGTCGCGGGCATCGCCGTCGTACTTCTCGTGATCTGGCAGGTGCGGAAGCACCGGGCCGAGGGGAAATCGAAGGCCGGTCCGCAGGACTAGGAAACGCGGACGAAACTTTGCAAGTCATACGCTGGTCGCAATTCGTTGGCGGGGATCTCAAGTAGATATGTCAGACGTTTGGGGCTATAAGAGAAGTAGCGCCCGACGTCCTCGGCTGTTCCAGCCTCGAGTGATCAGACGTCCGTCTGCGCAGCACCAGGAAGTTTGAAGGAGAACCTATGCATCTTTTGCCGCGTGAGCAGGAAAAACTCATGATCGTGGTGGCGGCTGATCTCGCCCGGCGCAGGCAGGCCCGCGGGTTGAAGCTGAACTACCCCGAGGCAGTCGCGATCATCAGCTACGAGCTCATTGAGGGTGCCCGCGATGGTAAGACCGTGGCCGAGCTCATGAGTTACGGAACCACATTGCTCCGCCGCGAGGACGTGATGGAAGGCGTCCCCGAGATGATCCACGACGTCCAGATCGAAGCCACTTTCCCCGACGGCACCAAGCTCGTGACCGTCCACGACCCCATCCGCTAGGAGCCCCGCATGATCCCCGGAGAGTACCGGCTCCAAACCGGAGCCATCGTCTGCAACAGCGGCCGTGACGCGATCGCCGTCGAGGTAGTGAACCGCGGCGACCGACCCGTCCAGATCGGTTCGCACTACCACTTTGCTGAAGCGAACGGCGCCCTCGAATTCGACCGCGAGGCCGCCTATGGCCGCCGCCTCGACATCCCTGCCGGCACCGCAGCACGCTTCGAACCCGGCGACACCAAGACCGTCCACTTGATCAATTTGGCGGGTACGCGCGAAGTCTTCGGGCTGCGTAACGCAGTTAATGGAAAGCTCGACGGCGGCACGCGCCCGGGTGCGCCCGTCACCGAAGGAGACGCTGAATGAGCTTCGAGATTTCACGCAAGCAATACTCCGAGCTTTACGGCCCCACCACCGGCGATGCCATCCGCTTGGCGGACACGGAGCTGTTCCTCGAGATCGAGAAGGATTACACAGCGTACGGCGAGGAAGTGGTGTTCGGCGGCGGCAAGGTGATCCGCGACGGCATGGGCCAGAACGGGCAGTTGACCCGCGCGGAGGACATTCCGGATACCGTCATCACCAACGTGATCGTGTTGGACTACACCGGTATCTACAAGGCCGATGTTGCCCTCAAGGATGGCCACATCTTCAAGATCGGCAAGGCCGGCAACCCGCAGATCACCGATGGCGTGGACATCGTGATCGGTGCCAGTACCGAGATCATCGCCGGGGAACGGAAGATCCTCACCGCCGGCGGCATCGATACCCACATCCACTACATCTCCCCCGAGCAGGTCCCCACCGCGCTCTGCAACGGCGTGACCACCATGGTCGGTGGCGGAACCGGGCCCGCCGAGGGCAGCAAGGCCACCACCATCACCCCCGGCCCTTGGCACATCTCCCGGATGCTGCAGGCCGTCGAAGGACTGCCCATCAATATCGGCATCTTCGGGAAGGGTCACGCGTCCGCCGTCGAGCCCCTCGCAGAGCAGATCCGCGCCGGTGCCGTCGGCCTCAAAGTCCATGAGGACTGGGGCGCCACCACCTCGTCCATCGATATGTCCCTGAGGGTTGCCGACGAATACGACATCCAGGTGGCCATCCACACGGACACCCTGAACGAGTGCGGCTTCGTGGAAGACACCATTGCCGCGATCGACGGACGGGTCATCCACACCTTCCACACCGAAGGCGCCGGCGGCGGCCACGCCCCGGACATCATCAAGATCGCCGGGCTGCCCAACGTCCTTCCGGCTTCCACCAATCCCACGCTGCCGTACACGAAGAACACCATCGAAGAGCACCTGGACATGCTCATGGTCTGCCACCACCTCAACCCGGACATTCCCGAGGACGTGGCGTTCGCGGACTCCCGCATCCGGGCCGAAACCATCGCCGCCGAAGACGTGCTCCACGATCTTGGCGTCTTCGCGATCACCTCCTCCGACTCCCAGGCCATGGGCCGCGTGGGCGAAGTGGTCACACGGACTTGGCAAGTGGCCGACGCGATGAAGCGCCAACGCGGAGTTCTGCAGGATCCTTCCGGTGCAGTGCATGGCTCGCCGGACAGCGACAACTTCCGACTCAAGCGCTACGTGGCCAAATACACCATCAACCCGGCCATCGCGCAGGGCATGGCGGACAGCATCGGCTCGGTGGAACCCGGAAAGTTCGCCGACCTGGTGCTGTGGGACCCGGCGTTCTTCGGTGTGAAACCGGAAGTGGTGATCAAGGGCGGCCAGATCGCCTATGCCCTCATGGGCGATTCCAACGGCTCCATCCCTACACCCCAGCCACGCACCATGCGGCCCATGTTCGCTACGTACGGCAAGGCCCTCCAGCAGTCGTCCATCACGTTCCTGTCCAAGGCTGCCATTGAGGCCGGGGTCCCCGGGGAACTTGGCCTGGAACGGGTCATCCGGCCTGTCAGCGGAATCCGCGACGTACGCAAAGCGGATTTGAAGCACAACGGCGAAACCCCGGACATCGTGGTGGATCCCGAAACCTACAAGGTCACCGTGGACGGCGTCGAAGCAACCTGCGAACCCTCCGATGTGCTGCCCATGGCGCAGCGCTACTTCCTCTTCTAGGACAACCATGATCATCGAAAAAATCCTGGGCAACCTCCACGAGCTGCCCCACAACACCTACGCGGGACACCACAAGGAAAAAGTGGTGCTCCCCAGCGCGCTGTTGGTCAAGCGCATCCAACGCGTTACCACGGACCACGGCAAGGAACTCGGCATCCGCCTCCCTTCCGGAACCGGCGACCTTCGCGACGGAGACATCCTCGCCATCGAAGAGGCCAACCTGATTGTCATCTCCGTGCTGCCCACCGACGTGCTGGTCATTGCGCCCCGCACCATCCACGAAATGGGCGTCGTGGCGCACTCCCTGGGCAACCGGCACTTGCAGGCACAATTCTTTGAGGCGTCCTCCGAATACGGCGCCGAAGTCATGGTGTGCCAGTACGACCACACCGTCGAGGACTATCTCAAGCATGTTGGCGTGCCCTATGAGAGGCAGGAACGGGTGATGCCGGTGCCCTTCCGCCATGCAGAACACACGCACTGATTACCAGCTGGCGCTTCAGCAACTGACCGACTCCGCGTTGCCGACAGGTGCTTTTGCCCATTCCCTCGGATTCGAAACGTACATCGATCGCGAACTCGTGGCGGACGAGGCCTCCTTTGGACGTTGGCTGGGTGCTTTCGTGGCACAACAGCTGACGTACTCGGAAGGCCTGGCAATCAGGTTCCACTATGAAGGCGTTGACCTGGCGGAGCTGGACCAGATCCTGAGCGGAACCCTCCTGGCGCGCGAGGTTCGCGAGGCCTCCTGCAAAATGGGTGGCCGTTTGCTCGAGATCGGGCGCGAGGTGTTCCCTTCTCCCGAGCTCGACACCTACCGCACCTTGGTGAGTGGAGGCCGTGCCGCTGGTCATCAGCCGCTGGCGTTCGCCGTCGTCGCGCGTTCGCTCGGGGTGCCGCTCGGCGAGGCATTGGCCGCGTACTTCTTCGCGACCGTCACCTCACTCACGCAAAACGCGGTACGCGCCATTCCGCTCGGCCAGAACGCCGGGCAGCGGGTGCTGCGGAACGCGCACGACGCCGTTGCTGCCGCCGTCGAGGTTGTCCCGCACCTGAGCTGGGACGACTTCGGGGCAGTGAGCCCCGGACTGGAAATTTCACAAATGCGGCACGAGCGGCAACGCGCCCGCATGTTCATGAGCTAACCAAGGAGGACACATGACTGAGCCCATCATCATCGGCATCGGCGGACCCGTCGGAGCGGGAAAGACCCAACTCGTGGAGCGCATCACCCGCCACATGAGCGGCGACATCTCCATGGCCGCCATCACCAACGACATCTACACGATCGAGGACGCCAAAATCCTCGCCGCCAACGGCATCCTGCCCGAGGACCGGATCATCGGCGTCGAAACCGGCGGGTGCCCGCACACCGCCATCCGCGAAGACACGTCCATGAACACCGCCGCGATCGAGCAGCTCAAACAGCGGCATCCGGACCTGCAGGTGATCTTCGTCGAATCCGGCGGCGACAACCTCTCCGCCACGTTCAGCCCCGAACTGGTGGACTTCTCGATCTACATCATTGACGTAGCGCAGGGCGAGAAGATTCCGCGCAAGGCCGGGCAGGGCATGATCAAATCCGATCTGTTCATCATCAACAAGACGGACCTGGCCCCGCACGTTGGTGCGGACCTGTCCATCATGGAACGGGACTCCAAGGAATTCCGCGGCAACAAGCCGTTCTGCTTTACGAACCTGAAGACGGATGAGGGGCTGGAGGAGGTCCTGGGCTGGATCAAGCGGGACGTCCTCATGCTCGACTTGGCACAGTGAGGGTGCTGGGGACGGCGGCTTCGCCGGATTTTGGGCCGTGCCCGCTTCGCGATGCCCGCCACGCCGCGGCCCAAAAATCCGGCTCAGCCGCCTCTGCGACCAGGTCACGGTGCGAGGGTCGCGCGTGAACGCGCCGTCCCAGACCTCGACCGCCTCTTTGGGGAACGTAGAGCCTCGCGCGAGGTTGGCTGCTGTGGGTCGGCCTGTGCGGGGGCGGTTGGAGTTTGGCGTCAGTGTGCGGGGTGGGCGGTCCGTTGCTTCGCGGCAGTTCCATGAGGGGGCTTTGCGGGTTTTGCGGCCGCACTACCTCGATGGGTCTGGGCAGGTTTGCTATGTCATGGTCAATCCTGGTGGGGCCTATTTGGGGGCGGACCTGTTCCTGATCGATGTGGAGGTTGAGGCCGGGGCTGACCTGCTTCTCACTACGCAGTCGGCCACCAAGATCTATCGGACACCGGGCTCGTTTGCCGAGCAGCGCATGACCCTCCGGCTGGGGGAGGGTGCGCGGCTGGAGCTGGTTCCGGACCAGCTCATTGCGTACCGGGAGGCCAGCTACAGGCAGGTTTCGCACATCAGCCTCCACCCGACGTCGAGCCTTCTCATGGCCGAAGTCATCACGCCGGGCTGGTCGCCCGACGGCGCCGACTTCAAGTACGAGGAATTGCGGCTCCGGAACGAGATCCGGGTCGAAACCCCGGACGGCGCCAAGCTGCTTGCCCTCGACAACCTCCTGGTCCGTCCTCCACTAAGTGACGTGACGGGCATGGGGTTCATGGAGGGCTTCAGCCACCTGGGATCCCTGATCGTGGTGGACCCGCGGGTGGACCAGGAGTTGGCCGACCAACTGGACCTGGTAACCCGTGACTACAACGCACATTCGGGTGTTTCATTGACCATCAGCGTCGGCGGGACCACCGGCCTGATATTGCGCTCGTTGTCGAACAGCACCCAGGAACTCAACGAATTGCTGGGCGCCTGCACAGGCCTTCTGCGGAAGCGCTGGTTTGGGCAGGAGCCCTTGAACCTAAGGAAGTATTAATGACAACACTGACTGAGTTCGCCGCCATGTACCGGGAGCGGGACACGCTGTCCTTGCGAACCCGGCTGCTTTTCACGTTCGGTGCCGTAGCCGCTTTGCATGCTGCCGCCGTCGTGCTTCTGCTGGTGGGCTCGGCCGGAAGCGCGCAACCGCTGGCTCTTGGCCTGGTGGTCACCGCGTACGTGGCCGGCATCAAGCACAGCTACGACTGGGACCACATCGCCGCGATCGACAACTCCACCCGGAAGTTCGTGGCGCAACGCAAGGACCCGGTGAGTGTCGGTTTCGCTTTCAGCCTGGGCCACAGTTCCGTGGTGGTCCTGGCCGGTTTGCTGGTGGTGGCGGGTGCCACGATGATCGGGCAGTTCATGGAGGACGGCACCACCGGCAACAAGGTCCTGGGGCTGATCGGCAGCGGTGTGTCCGGCCTGTTCCTGCTGGTCATGGGGTTGTTCAACGGCTCGGCATTTATTCGCGCAACCCAGGTCTACCGCAACGTCCAGTCCGGGGGTGAGGTCCGCCCGGAGGATCTCGAAGCGAAAGGCTTCGTGGCCCGGCTCCTCGCCAAGCCGCTGTCCAAGGTGCAGCGGCCGCGGAACATCTACGTGATCGGTTTCCTGTTCGGCCTGGGATTCGATACCGCCACCACCATCGGGCTGCTGGTCATCACCACGACGGCGTCGCTCGCCGGAGTCTCGCCCCTCGCGTTGATGGCCCTCCCGCTGGCATTCACCGCGGCCATGACCCTGTGCGACTCCGCGAACGGCGTGGCCATGATGAGGATGTACACATCGGCCATCCACAACCCGCAGCGCAAACTGGGCTTCAACGCCGTGATCACGGGCATCTCTGCGGTTTCGGCCCTGTTCATCTCAGTCATCACGCTGGGCGGGTTCGTGAACGCCGCCTTTGACCTCGAAGATCCCCTGACCACGTGGCTCGGGGAGATCGACCTCGGCGACGCCGGCTTGATCCTGGTGGCTTTGCTGCTGCTGGTGTGGGCTGTCTCAGCCTGGCGAGGGCGAGCCAAGCCCGCTGCCTGACCCACCTGCGACGTACTTGGGGCTAGGACGCAGCCACTGCGTTCAACAGTTCGGTGGTGTCCACTCCAAGGTCCGGCGTGTCCAACACGTTCGTCAGGAATACGACGCAGCGGTCCTGTTCGGGCAGCATCCACCACTCGGTGCCGGACCATCCGGGATGTCCGTGGATCTCTCTCGCCGAGAGTTCGGATTCGTTGGCCGGCATTTGGAAGCCGAGGCCGGTGTGGCGCCGAGGGCTGGGCAGGACACTGATGAAGGGGACGTCCTTGGTCCGGGGCCGACGCATGGCCGCATAGGTCGCGGGCTGGACCGCCTTGCCGGAGTCGCGCAGGAGTTCGGTGCCCAGGCTGAGCAGGTCGGTGGCCGTTCCGAAGAGCCCGGCGCCGGGATGCCGGTTCTTGTGCATCGTCTCCACGTTCAGGCCGGGCGTGCTGTCCACGTGCACTGTGTGTGGATTGCGATCGGCGTCAAAAGTCAGGCCGTGGGCGCCGGTGTCTGCTGCGAGGGCAAGGAGTTGCTGCTCGAACGGCAGCTCGCCGGCCCACTCGGCCATCGCCGCAGCACCTTCGAATGCGAGGTTGCAGTACTGGACCAACGAGCCCGCGTAGAAAGTGTGCCCCGCTTGGGTGAGCGCTTCGCGGAGGGGAGTGCCGCCGTCGATATCCGGATCCGTGATCCCGGAACGGTGGCTGAGCAAATGCTCCAAGGTCACGGTGTCCGTCCGGTCCGCGCCGAAGCCGGGAACGGCCGCAGACAATGGCGTGCCAAGGGTCAGGCGCCCCAGCTCCACCTGCCGCATGACCGTCAAAGCTGTGATGGGTTTCGTCACGGAGAAGAGCGCGAAATGGTCATCCGTTGCGGCCTGGCGGCCGGCGTCGCTGCCGAAGGCCACGATGTCCTCGATGCCTTGCCTGGAAGCGATGCCGAGAACCCCCACCGGCACACGTCCCCGGTCTACTTGCTTGCGTGCCCAGTCAACGGCCGGTCCTGTAGTCGCCATGGGTTGAATCTATCTGGCCGTGGACAGATTTTGCTGGATCATTCGCCTGGCTCCGCAAGTAAGCCGCGTAAATCCGGGCTCCTTTCGAGTGCGGTTGCGAATGATCCAGCAGAATCTTCGGGGAGCCTGTAACCCTGGCGACCCGGCCGGAAACTATAGGGGTATCCTGCAGTTCCGGGCACTAAATATCAGGGGGAAATCGTGCTTTCCGAGCGCGAATTGGCGTTTATCGCCATTCATAAAGACAGCTACCCAGCCGTCTTCAGGTTTGTTGGCCGACGCGTCGAGTCGGTAGAGGTGGCAGAGGAAATCGCCGCCGATGTCTTTCGTGTGGTGTGGCAGAAATGGTCCGATGACAGCCGGCCAGAGCTTCCCTATTTGTTGAGCATCGCCCGCAACCTGGTAGGTAATGCCTACCGCAGCCGCGACCGCCAGCACGCACTCCAGGAAAAGTTGCATACGACGGCGGTGCAGCGCTTCGGGGACGAGTCCGGCAACGTGGCGGTCCAGGACGCGATGGCGCGGCTGCGTGAGAAGGACCGCGACATCCTCCAACTCGCCTACTGGGACGGATTGGGCACCACCGAGATCGCCGGCGTGCTCCAGTGCAGCGAATCGGCCGCTAAGGTCCGGCTGCACCGAGCCCGGACCGCTTTCCGGAAACAACTGCCTGCAGGTTCCGAGACGACTACAGAAAAGTTGGGGGTCTGACCATGGATCCGATCAAGAACCAGATTGCCGCAATCGACCCGTTCGATCCCGCCACGGAGCCAAACGGTGAGGAAGCCCTGCACAAGATGCTCTCCGGCTCCACGGTTTACAGCGACACGAACCCGCTGAAGAGCGTCCCGTCGCTGGAGGAACGCCGACTCCGCAAAGCGCGGATTGCTGGCGGCCTGCTGTTGGGGGCGGCCGCAGTCACGGCCGGTGTGTTGGTGGCCTCGAACTTCGGCCCGGCCAGCTCCATGCCTGCGCCGGCAGTGACCGTGGATACGCCCACTCCCACCGCTTCGGCTACGGCATCGGCCACACCCACACCATCCGCGACGCCTTCGGAAACCCCGACGGCGGCAAGCACCCAAGTGCCGACGCCCACCACATCCGCTGTGGCCACGGCTCCGGTCGTCCCGCCGGTGCAGGCTCCAACACTCAAAACGTTCACCTTCCCTGACGGGCATCTGTCCTTCACCTATCCGGCTGGTTGGACTGTAACGACGGAGCAGGGGCCATACCTTTCGGAGGAGGCCAAGGCTGCGTCCGTTGGAGCGACCATCTTCGACGAGTCGGGCGCCAAGGTGGCGATCATCAACAGCGGCATGTACGGAGATGGCACGGCAGGCAATGTGGACCGAACGGTGTACGACCGTGCCGTGGTTTCCGGTGTAAAAGCAACCACAGGGGAGCGGGTGGAGTTTGGATTCTTCTCGAACCACTCGCAATACGTCCCGTACGACGGCCCGGCCTATGAGGGAATGCCTTCGCCGCGCACTGGACCTGTTGACGGGCCTTCGTACTACGCGATGGACGTGCGGGTTGCTTCCATGCTGGAACCCGGGCTCACAACATCCGGCACCAACCAGGTTCCGGTGGGGAACGGCATGATGAACGCCTACGTGTACTTCGACTTCGAAAAGCAGCCCACCTTCGCTACCCCCGCCGCAGCGAAGGCCTGGATGGGCACGCAGCAGTACGCGCAGCTCAAGGCGATGCTGCTCAGCCTGAGCTACAAGTAGAAGCAAAACGAAGGCCTGCAGGACCCCGATGTGGGGACCTGCGGGCCTTTTGGCGTATCAAGCGCTCGATTGTGCTGGTCAAGTGCACGGCACTGTGCACAAACCTTATGCATTTGCCCATAACAAAGGGCGTCCAAGTTTCATAGGGTTGAGGAGATCTGCTTCACACTGCACCATACCCCAGCTACCAAGGATGAGATTCAACGATGAAGAGCATCGCCCTCCTGCGCGAACGAGCCACCCGCGTCATGCCCACCGGTTCCCACTGCCCGGCGTCGGGCTTGTGGAGCCCGGATTCCGAGCCGGATGCCGTCCAGGTTTTCCCGGAGGGGCACGTCCTGCCGGCGCACAACGGGGTTGCCACGGTGTGGCGGCGCCGTTCAGCCGCCGATATTTCGGCATGAGCAGGAGCATCCTCAGCAGGCCGGAGGACTACCGGCACGTTCCCGCCACCGAATGGACCGGGCTGAAGTCCGGAGACCCGGTGTGGATCTACGACGTAGCCTGGGGCGCGGGAACAGGACGGGTAGACGACATTTCCCAGCACCAGGAACTCCTGTGGGTTGTCCTGGAGCCGGGTGGCCGCAAACTCCTCTGCGGCACCGACGATGTTGAGGTGTGGGCCGCCTAGGAATCACCGAGCTGGCATTTGGTGCCAATGTTTGAGCGGAGCATTGGCACTCAATGCCAGCTCGGCGTTTAAGGGACGGCTGGGATCAGCACACTTGGCGAGCCGGTCTCCACGCGGCTGACAGGGCCGTCCGGCAGTCCCGTGCTCGGGTCCAGGCTGAAACTTACGACGTCGTTGGAGCCTTCGTGCGCCACGTACAGCCAGCCGTCGCGGACCAGGTGATGCCGTGGCCGGTCACCGCCGCTGGGCACATCGGCCACGGGTGCCAGGCCGCCGTCGCCGCCAACCTGCAGGACGCAGATCCGGTTGGAGCCGCGCACTCCAACGTAGGCGAAGCGGCCGTCCGGTGAGATGGCAATCTCAGCCGCCGAGTCGCCGTCGTACGCTTTGTTCACGCTGGCGGGAATCACCTCGGCGAGCTCAAGGATTCCCTGGGGCCCCGGCCGGATCGCCGCCACCTCAACGGAGTATTCGGTGTCCACGAAAACCGTGCCGCTCGAGTGCCTGGCCATGTGCCGTGGGCCGGAGCCTTTGGGCAACACAACGTGGTGGTCGGAACTGAGCCCCTCGCCTGGCCGGTATGTCCAGACGCGGACCAGGTCGTGCCCCAGATCGGTTGTGAGGATCCGGCCGTCGGGAAGCATCAGTGACGAATGTGCGCGGCTGGGCCGCGGCTCGTCCCCATCGGTGCGGTGGGGGTCGACGGCGGCCTCCGCACTGGCGCGCGAGGTGATGGCGCCGTCGTCGTCCAGTTCGTAAAGGATCACTTGCCCGTCACCCCAGCAGGTGACGACGATAAAGCGGCCCTGGGGATCCACGACAACGTGGCACGCCGCCTCCCCGGCAGGCCAAGGTTCGCCGAACGGCTCCAGTTCAGCCACCCCGGTCCGCCGGAAGGCCCGCACCATCTTGCCCTCCTCGGCAACCGCGTAGACCACGGGCCGGCTGGGATGCACAGCCAGGAAGGATGGTGAATTGGCGGCAACGGCCAGGCCCAGGTGAGTGAGTCCGCCCTTGTCATCGGCGGTCAGCGCGCCGATTCCTTCGCCGTTGCCGTCGCGGTCGGCGGTGTAGCAACCGGTCCAAAGCACAGTGGTCATCAGCGGCGCTCAGTGTCCCTGGACGTCGGAGTCGACGCCCGCATCCGGGCCGCCGTCGAGGGTTTGCAGGCCAGCAAGATCGTCCTGGTCCAGCTCGAAGCCGAAAACGTCCAGGTTCTCCTGCATGCGCTGCGGATTGGCGGTCTTCGGTATCGCCACCAAGCCTTGCTGAACATGCCAGCGGAGAACCACCTGGCCGGGCGACTTGCCGTGCTTTTCGCCGATTCTTGCCAGCACCGGGGCATTGAGCAGTTCGCTGCTGGCACCCAGTGGGCTGTAGGACTCCGTGACGATGCCGTGGCTCTGGTTGAACTCGCGGGCCAAGGCACGGGGGATCGACGGGCTCACCTGGATCTGGTTGACCGCCGGGATGATGTCCGTCTCTGCGAAGAGCCGGTCCAAATGTGCAGGTTTGAAGTTGGAAACCCCAATGGAGCGGACCTTGCCCGAAGCCTGCAATTCCTCGAAGGTCTTCCACGTGGAGACGAACTCGTCGCGGCGCGGCAGCGGCCAGTGGATCAACAGCAAGTCCACGTAGTCCAGGCCCAGCCGCTTGAGGGAACCGTCCAGGCCCGCAACGGCCTTGCCGGAGCCCTGGAATTCACCGTCGAGCTTGGTAGTGATGAACAGTTCGTCCCGGTCCACCCCACTGTTCCGGATCCCATTGCCCACTCCGGTTTCGTTCCCGTATTTCACCGCGGTGTCGATGTGCCGGTACCCACGGGAGACGGCCTCCACCACGGCCTCCGCAACCTGGGCATCGTTCAGCGGCCACGTGCCTAGGCCCAACTGGGGGATCTTGAAGCCATCGTTGAGTTCGATGAGCGGGGCAGCGGCCATGGGCGCGATCTCCTTTGCTGAAACGAAAGAAAGGTTACTTGTTTTCTACGCTGGTGAGGCAGTTGTTGGCAACAAGCTGCGGCGCGACCAGTCATGGAGCCTGTCAGTCAACTCCATGAACTCCTGGTTCACCACTTGCAGTTCAGGGTGCCTGTCATGCCAGTCCACGATCTCCCTGGCACCGTCGGCGAAGGGAATGGTCGCCGCGTAATCCGGAACCAATGCCTTGATCTTTGAGTTGTCGAACACCACGGAATGGGACCGGTCGCCCAGCAGGTTCGGCCCGAGTTCAGGGCTGTGGGCAGCAATTGTCTCCGAGGAAACGTGGAACAACTCCGGTTCGGGAACCCCCGCGGCCCGCGCAAACAAACGGTACACCTGGTTCCAGGGAAGGAACTCGTCCGAGGTGATGGTGTAGCTTTCGCCGATTGCCTGCGGCCGGCCAAGGAGCCCAACAAAGGCCTTCGCGAAGTCACGGCTGTGCGTCAGCGTCCAGAGCGACGTTCCATCCCCATGCACCATGACCGGCAGTCCGGCGCGCATCCGGTGAATGTCCGTCCAGCCGCCCACCATCGCAATCTTGGTGCGGTCATAAGTGTGCGAAGGACGTACCACCGTCACCGGGAAATCCTGCTCCCGATAAGCCTCGAAGAAGATCTCCTCGCAGGCAATCTTGTCCCTTGAGTACTGCCAAAAAGGGTTCTTCAGGGGCGTGGACTCCCGGATCGGCAGGGTAGTTGGCGGCTTCTGGTAGGCGGAAGCGGAACTGATGAACACGTACTGTCCTGTCCGCCCGCGGAACAAGTCCAAGCCGGCCCGCGCCTGATCGGGAGCGTAGGAGATAAAGTCCGCAACGGCGTCGAACTCCCGTCCGCCAAGCACCTCCCGCACGGCCGCGGGGTCGCGCACATCCGCGTGGAGAACCTCGGCGCCCTCAGGAACCGGCCGCCCGGCTGACCGTCCGCGGTTGAGGATGGTCAGCCGGTGGCCCAATGCGACGGCGCGTTCAGCCGCCGACGCACTGATGACGCCGGTCCCGCCAATGAACAGGATGTTCCGCGGCGGGACGGTGCCCGTTTCGGGGAGGACGCTGCTCACCAGGCGTAGTCCTCGGGTGCGGGGCGGTGGCCCGGGAAGATGTCATCCAGCCGCTTGAGGGCATCGTCGTTGAGGGTGACATCCAGCGCGCGGATTGCGGAGTCCAGCTGCTCCTGCGTGCGTGGGCCCACGATCGGTGCAGTCACGGCCGGCTGGTGGAGCAGCCAGGCCAAAGCGACATCGCCGGGTGCGTGTCCCAGTTCATCGGCGAAGTCTTCGTACTGCCGGATCTGGTCCTCGTGCTTTTTGAGGGTCTCCAGGGCCCGTCCCTCGGAGCGGCGGACGCCTTGTTCCTGCTGCTTCAGCACACCGCCCAGAAGGCCACCCTGCAAGGGAGACCAGGGAATGAGGCCCAGCCCGTACTGCTGGGCTGCGGGGATGACCTCAAGCTCCAGCTCACGGCGGAACAGGTTGTAGATGGACTGTTCGCTGACCAGGCCGGTGTAGTTGCGGCGGCGCGCGGCTTCCTGGGCCTGCGCGATGTGCCAACCGGCAAAGTTGCTGCTGCCGGAGTACAGGATCTTGCCCTGCTGGACGGCTACCTCAATGGCCTGCCAGATCTCGTCCCACGGAGTATCGCGGTCGATGTGGTGGAACTGGTAGATATCGATGTAGTCCGTCTGGAGGCGCTTCAGGCTGGCATCGAGGGCCCGCCGGATATTGAGTGCGGACAGCTTCGATTCATTCGGCCGGTCCGTCATGGTGCCGTAGAGCTTGGTGGCCAGGACGGTCCGTTCGCGGCGCTCGCCGCCCTTCGCGAACCAGCGTCCGATGATCTCCTCGGTCCAGCCGCGGTGTTCGGTGCCACCGTAGACGTTGGCGGTATCGAAAAAGTTGATGCCGGAATCCAGGGCGGAATCCATGATCGAATGGGAAGCCGCTTCTTCGGTCTTGGGGCCGAAGTTCATGGTGCCGAGGCACAGCCGGGAAACTTTGAGGCCGGAGCGGCCCAGGTGCGTGTACTGCATGTCAGTTACGTCCTTCTCTCTAGAACTGTGTGAAAGCCGCGACGGCGGGATCGGAACCGATTCGGGCACCCGCCTCCAGTGCGGTGACGGTGGCAAGTTCGGATTCGGTGAGGCTCAGGTCCGCTGCGCCGAGGTTCTCCCGCATGCGGTTCGAATCCGCAGACTTGGGGATCACGATGGTGCCTTGGGCGAGGTGCCACGCCAGGATGACCTGTGCCGGGGTGGTCTCGTGGGCGGCCGCAACCAGGGCCACTTGCTCGGCGTTCAGGTCCTTGCCCTGGCCCAGCGGGCTGTAGGCCTCGACGGCGATGCCCAAGCCGCGGCACTTCGTGGCCAGGTCCGCCTGCTGGAACGTCGGGTGGAGTTCGATCTGGTTCACTGCGGGAACCACATCGGCTTCCTTGAGCAGGGTGTCCACATGGTCCGAAAGGAAGTTGGAGATACCGATGGCCCGGATCTGCTTGTCCTGGTGCAGCTTCTCCATCTCCTTCCATGCCTGGGTGTACAGCCCCTGCGACGGGACCGGCCAGTGGATGAGGTACAGGTCCACCACTTCCAGGCCCAATGCCTCGCGGCTTCGCTGGAAGGCGTCGTAGGCCTCGCCCTGCTCGCCGTTGCGGAGCTTGGTGGTGATGAAGAGTTCCTCGCGGGAAAGGCCCGAGGCCGCGATGGCTGCGCCAACGCCGGCCTCATTGCGGTAGGCGGCGGCGGTATCGATGTGGCGGTACCCGGCCTCAAGCGCGTCTTCCACCACCTTCTGCGTTTCTCCGGGAGGAACCTGGAAGACGCCGAATCCGAGCTGCGGGATGGTGACGCCGTTGTTCAAGGTCAGCTCTGGCATGAAAGTCTCCTTCGAATGATTCAGGTAAAGCCGCGATTCCAGAAAGCGTTTTCAATGGGCTCTGTACTGAGCCTATGCAGATTTCATCCGTGAGTCAGCCCCGCTGCGTGATCCTGTTTTTCCTAGGTCTGGCAGTCCTACCCAAAGTGGTGGCCTCGCGGGCGAGGGCGCGGGCAGAATGGAGGGATGGGTCAAAGCGCCGAGTTCGGAAAATTCCTCAAAGTCATGCGTGCGCGCCTCTCACCGGAGGACGCCGGCGCCTTGGGTTCCACCGGCTCCCGCAGGGTTCCGGGCCTTCGCCGCGAGGAAGTTGCCAGGTTGTCCGGTGTCAGCACCGACTACTACACGCGGCTGGAACAGGGCCGGAACATCCATCCGTCCAAGGCGGTCCTTGATTCCGTGGCCCGTGCCCTCCGCCTGGATGCAGGGGAGCAGGCGCACATGATGGACCTGTTGGCCCACTGTGCCAATTCTGCAGCTGGCCCGGGCCCGGTGCAGAAGGTACGTCCGGCGATCCGGCAATTGCTTGATGCCGTGGGCGATGTCCCGGCCATGGTCCTGGGCCGCAGGACGGACGTACTGGCTGCCAACCGCATGGCAAGCCTGCTGTTTACGGATTTCACCTCCTTGCCTTCCGCCGAGCGCAACCTGACGCGTTGGCTGATCCTCGACACGCGGGCAGGAACGTTGTTCCGTGATTGGAAAACCGTGGCTGCCGAGGCTGTGGGTTCGTTGCGGATGGATGTGGGACGCCACCCCAACGATCCCCAGACCAACCAGCTCGTGGGTGAACTCGCCGTCCACAGCGAACATTTCCGCCAATGGTGGGCAGGTCACCGGGTTGCCACGCGCTCGGCAGGCACCGTCCGGTTGCACCATCCTTTGGTGGGCGACCTCGAACTGAACTTTGAAACCCTGGGTCTCCCGGACGACGCCGACCAGCACCTGAGGGTGTATTCCGCGAAGGCCGGTTCGCCGTCGTCGGACGCTTTGACGCTGCTGGGCAGCTTTGGCGAGGCGGGTTCCTCCGAGGTGACAGTTAATGCCGATGTTCCCGAGGAACACCGGCATTAACCAGCGGCTCGAAGCGGGGGCCTAGCGTTCCAGACGGAAGCCAAGCTTGATGGTGACCTGCCAGTCAGCCACGGCACCGTCCTCGAGATGGCCGCGGATTTCCTTCACTTCGAACCAATCCAGGTTCCGCAGGGTCTGGGAGGCGGTGGCAATGCCGTTCTTGATGGCGTCGTCAACGCCCTCGGAGGAAGTTCCTACAATTTCGGAAACGCTGTAAGTGTGGCCGGACATGGTGCTCCTCATCATCGTCATACGAATCCTTCGGAAAATCGGACCCGCCAGGCAGGCCGTTCATGCAGACTAGCCCACGGATCTTCGTGCGGCCAGAGATCTTTATCCGGCTTGGTCATTGCTCGTCCCTGCCGGTGATGACGTGTAGATTTTCTTGCAGCACCACCCAATCGATCTATGAGGAGCACTCATGTCAGAAGTGATCGTTGTCGGCGTTGACAACAGCGAAACGGCCAAGCGGGCGGCCATTGCCGCAGCGAAGATGGCCACCGCACTCGGAGGCGAGCTGCATGTGGTCAGCGGGTTCTCCGATGACCGCATCGAGGAATTCGGCAGCGGCAGCGACCGGATCACCGTTTCCTCGGCAGACTCCGCCGAGTACGTTGCCCGCAAGGTCTCCGAGGAACTCGATGTTCCGGAAGGCAAGGTCAAGTACTTCGCTGCCCGTGGCAACCCGGCCAGCGCGCTGATCAACTACGCCGAGGCGAACAAGGCAACCCTGATTGTGGTGGGCAACAAGCGCATGAAGGGCCTGGGCCGCGTCCTGGGCAGCATCGCGAACAGCGTTGCCCACGGCGCTCCGTGCGACGTGTACATCGTGAACACGGAAGTCGACGCTTAGTACCCAAGTAGGTCGCAGTAGAGCGCGTTTTGAACCGTCAAAACGCGCTCTACTGCTACTCAGTTGGGTGGCCGGGGGGTTAGTGGCCTTGGAAGGCCTCGGCCAGCCACCAGGATCCGCCGTCGGACGCGATCTTGGCGTCGATGACGAGCGGTTTGGTTTGCGTCCCGGCGCGGTAGGCGGCCAGCCAGGGCTCGACGGCGGCCAGGTCACTTTCAGTTTGGACGGTCACCCCGTCTGCTCCGAAACCACGGGCGATAGCGGCGATGTCGGTCTCGGGGAAGACCACGCTGGCCAGGCTTTCTTCCGGCGCTTGGGGTGCGAAGTGATGCACTTCGGCCCCGTACGCGGCGTCGTTGTAGACGATGCACACCAGCGGCAGCTTCATCCGCACGGCGGTTTCAAGTTCGCTGATGCCCATGAGGAACCCGCCATCACCCGCGCCGAGCACAGGCAGCCGGTCCGGCTGTGCCACGGCCGCGCCGATTGCCGTGTAGAGGCCCAGTCCGATCGCCTGGAAGGCCTGCGTGAAGCAGAACCCGAACTCGTCCGGCACGGCAAGGTACTGGCTGGGATAGCCCATGAAGTTGCCCGAATCCACGGACACGATCCGCTCTGCAGGCAGCAACGAATCCAACTCCCGGCTCAGCACCCTCGGGTCAATCCTCGTGGGAGTGGACAGGTCCGGGGTCTCCACGTCCCGCCACCGTGAGCCTTCCTTGATGGCCAGGGCGTTCTCCTCGGTGCGGTACTTCCCAACCGGCTCCGCCTGGACGGACTGCAAGACCGCCAGCGCATCGGCCGCGGTCAGCGCCGAATCACCCAGCACACCCAGCGTGATGGGACGGTTGGCGCCCAGCGAGGCATCCTCGACGTCGACCTGGACCACCTTGGTGCCCGGCGAGATCAATCTCCCGTGCCGCATGGTCCACATGTTCAGCGTGCACCCCCAGCCGACAATCAGGTCCGCGCCGCTGATCAGCTCAGCCGTCAAGGGCGAGGAGAACCCGCCGGAAATCCCGAGGTTGTGCGAGTCGCCGTTGAACAGCCCGCTCGCCACGGCGGACGTCGCCACCAGCGCACCGGCATGGCGTGCCAGTGCCAGGATCTCCTCCCGGGCACCCCGCCCGCCGCGGCCGGCCACGAACACGGGCCTCTCGGCCGCGGCGATCAATTCCACCAGTTCCTGGACAGCGGCAGCGTCGGGGCGCACCTTCAGCGGTTGAGGCACGACGACGGCACCCACCTCGTCCGCGGCGGTGGCACTTTGGACATCCAGCGGCAGGCTGAGGACCACCGTGCGCCGCTCATTGACCGCGGTCCGGAACGCCCTGACCGTATCGGCAACAGCCGTGGCCGGGGAGTGGATTCGTTCGGCCACCGCGCCGACGCTCCGGGCGAGTGCGTCCTGGTCGATCTTGAAATTGGACCTTGTGGCTGCGGCTTGGGTGTCCGCGGTGAGCACGATCATGGGCGTGCGGCTCTTCGCGGCTTCGCCAACTCCCGTGATGGCGTTGGTCAGTCCGCAGCCCTGGTGCGTGGTGACCACACCAACCTTCCTGGACATTCGCCCATAGGCGTCGGCCATGGTCGCGGCACCGCCCTCGTGCCGGGCCGCCGTGAACGGGACGCCCTCGGCCATGAGGGTGCCGGTCACATCGAAGTTGCCGCTGCCCACCACCCCGAAAACATGCCCGACGCCGAGCTTCGCCAGCGTCCGGGCGACGAGCGTGGAAACCCTGACCTGCCCCTTCAACCCCGGCTCGCCGCTCATGCGCGCTCCACCGCGCCCTTTTCCGCTGTGCCCTTTTCCACCAGCGCGTACACGCGGCTCGGGCTACCGGTGCCACCCACGATCGGCAACGGTGCAACAACGAGCGTGGCACCCGTGACCGGAAGTCGGTCGACGTTCCGCAACGACGTCACACCGTACTTGTCCGCGCCCAGCAGGAACGAATGGACCGGGAACATCGGGTCCAAGGAACCTGCCTGGCCCGCGTCGATGCCCACAGTTTCAACACCGAAACCGCTGATCGAAGCGTTGCCTGCAAGCCACTTGGCACCCGCCGCGGAGACCCCCGGAGTGTGGGGACCGGCGTCGTCCGCGTTGACGAAAGCCGCAGCGTCGGAACCCCGGGCCACCCAACCGGTCCGGAAAATCACCCAGCAGTTCTCCGGAAAGAGCCCATGCTCGGCCTGCCACTGCTCAAAATGCTCAGGTTCCAGGAGGAAGTCAGGATCAGCGGCAGCCTCGGACGTCTTATCAATCACCACCAGCGGCCCCACCAGGCGGTGCGGTTCGATCTGATCCACGGACTTTCCGTCCTTGCCCGTGATCCAGTGGACCGGGGCATCCAGGTGCGTCCCGGCGTGCTCGCCCACCGTGACGTCGTTCCACGCCCAAGCCGGGCCGGCGTCGTCGAAATTACTCACCGGAGAAACCGACAGGCCAACCGTGTTCGCGAACGGCTGCGGCAGGTTCAAGATGGGTGTTTCGGAGCTGAGCGGGGTGGTGAGGTCGATGATTTCCACCGAACCCTGGGAAAGGGCTGCAGTAAGCCCGGCCAGAACAGACATTGTTCTCTCCTATCGCGTGGTGTTCTTGGACGATTTGGACGTGAGGCGTTGGGCAACCAGATGCCCCGAACCGCCGGACAAGCCGGGGCCGGGATGCGTCGAAGCCCCGATGTGCCAGAGTCCCTTGACATGGGTATGGTGCCCCGCTGCCCGTGGGAACGGGCGCCAGAGCAGGTTTTGAAAGAGCTCCGCCGAGCCGCCGTAGGGATCCCCGTTGACCGCGTTCGGATTGGCTGCTGCGAGGTCGGTCGGCGCGATGACGTCGGAGGCCAGGACCGTGGCACTGAGACCCGGGGCGAACTCGTCCAAGCGTTCCAGGACGCGGCGGAGGTAGGCGGCCTTGAGTTCCGGAGTCCAGCCCCCTGCCACGGACAGCTCCCCAACCGCATCACCGATCGGCGAGTACGGAACCTCCTGGAGCTGCAGCCACAGGGTTGCCTTGCCTGCGGGGGCCCTCGACGGATCCAGTACGTATTGCTGGCCGACCACGATCGTGGGCTCGGACGGCAGCAACCCTGCTTCCGCCTGTGCACACGCAATGCCAGTACTGTCCGAGCCGGTGCTCACATGGACCAGCGGAACCTCATTCAACCGCGGGTCCAGCCATGACACTGGCTTGTCCAAGGCAAGGTGGATCTGCATGGCGCCGCGGCCGTTCTGGTACTTGCGGGCAGCGGCGGCGAGGTCTTCGGGGGCGTTGGGCAGGAGTCGCGTGTAGAGGGCCTGGGGTGACACGTTGGCCAGCACAGTCGAGGCGGGAACGATTCCTTGCGAGGTCCGCACGCCTGTCACCGAGCCGGACGCCGAGAGGATCTCCTGCGCCTCAGCACCCAGCATGATCCGCACACCGTAGTCCCGCAGCAGCGATTCGAACGCCGCAACGAACCGCGAGGCGCCACCCTTCACCACGGGCAACCCGAAGCCGTGCATGCTCATCGCCATCACGGGCAGCATGACACCTCCCGTGGCCTGGTCCGGGCCGAGCCCTGCGTGCAGGAGCCACGGGGACCACAGTTGGTCGGTCTCCCACCCGTCGAAGCGGCTCCGCACGTAGTTCCGGCCGCTCATCACAGAGTCCCGGATGAACGCCTCGTTCGCCTTGAGCCGCCCGGTCCGCAGGGCTCCGAAGCCCAGCTTCACCACGTCTTTGAGGGAGCGAAGTTCGGCCCCGAAGGCCCCGAAGACAGTCCCCGCATGGCGGCCCAGGTCATCCAACATTGCCAAGTACGCTGCTTGGTCCCCTGGTTCCTTGAACGCTTTCGCTGTTTCAGCAGGATCCCGGTGGGCGACGACCACCCGGTGCTCGCCGGTGGCAGGATCCGTGGCGACGGAAGCCGTCACTGCGCCATCGGTGTTGCAGTATTCCAAGCCGCGCTTGTGCAGCTCAGCGCCCAAAGCGGCGTACGCCCCGCCGGAGACGAACAACGGATGCCACGAGGAAAAGGAATCGTGGATGAAGCCGGGAACGGTCCGTTCGCCCGAGTGGATGAAGCCACCCAGGCGGTCGGCCTGTTCGATCAGGCAAACCTTCTTGCCGTCCAGTGCCAGTTCCGCTGCGGCCACCAGGGAATTGATGCCGGAGCCGATGATGGCAACGTCGTTCATGGATCAACGCCTCTCAGAAATCGGGGTGGCTGGCGGTGGCGTGGTACTTGCCGCTGTGGAACACGAGGGGAGCGCCGCCGTCGTTGTTGTACCTCTCTACTTCGCCAACGTAGATCACATGGTCGCCGGCATCGTGGCGCGACACCGTGCGGCACTGGAATGTGGCCACGGCGCCATCCAACAGCGGAACCCCGGCGATGCCCTCGGTTGTGTCGGCGCCCTCGAACTTGTCCGTAGCGGGCGTGGCGAACTGCCGCGAGAGGACGTGCTGGTCGCTGGCCAGGATGTTGATGGCGAAGTGCGAGGCTTCCTCGAAGTCTGTGAGGCTGGGAGCCCGCTTGCTGGGGCACCACAGGACCAGCGGCGGTTCCATGGAAACGGAGGTGAACGAGTTGGCTGTCATGCCCACTTTGCGGCCGTCAGGGGACACAGTGGTGACCACGGTGACGCCGGTGGCGAACTGGCCCAGTGCACTGCGGAAGTCACGGACATCGAAAACGGCCGAGTCTTCCTCCTTCCGCGCCTGCATGAAGTCGGCGGCAGCCGTCGGATCGAACCACCATGGGTACGACGTCCGCGGATCGTCGAAGCCGGCCACAATGCTGGCCGCCAGGGCCGGATGCTCCGCGGCCTCCCGCAGGAGGGTCACTTGGTGGTCCCGCCGTGGTTTGAGGAGATCGTTGGTCCAGGCCACCGACCATTGGCCCCACCCCCGCCAGAACTCGTCAAACGTCCGCTCCATCCATTCGCGATCAAACGCCTGCGGGCCGCGGCGAAGGATTGAATCGAGGTAGTACTTGGCCGCCAGGGTTGCGTTATTGGAGCCCTGCCCCGTCAGCGGGTCGTTGAGGACGACGGCGTCGCCCAGTCCGAAGACCAGGCTGCCGTTCGGCAACTCCCCGACGGCGGAACGCACCGTAGGCGTGATGCGGCCCAGAAGCGTGGCACCGTCGTCGGTCAGCCTGGCGTCCTCGAACGCGGCGGCCTCATGCGGGAAATGGTCGCGCAGGATCTGCAGGGAACGCTCAAGCTGTCCTTCAGGACTGACGACGCCGGTCCAGCAGTCCATGGGGCCGCCCACCACGCCCTCGAACACCATCATGCGGCAGGGGCCGGACACTGTGAGGCCCGGGAAGGTGAAGAACTCGCCCACTCCCGGCGCCATGGACATCCGGATGGCGGCAGCACCGCCGTCGTCCGTTCCCTCAGCGGTGACGTAGTTCAGCGCGAGAACCCGCTGCGGACGATCGAAAGGCGACTTCGCCTTGTCCCGCGGGAAGATCTGGCCGATCTCGCCCTTTCCCGTGCTGACGACTACCAGCTCATAATCCCGGGACAGCTCCTCGAGCATGCGGGGCGTGACCTTCTCGATCCGGAAGTCCCCTCCATTGGACACGAACCGTTCGATCCAGTGCGCGCTCTTGATGCGCTGGTCAATGGAGCGGGCCGGGCCATCCAGCGGGGCCTCCCACTCGATGGAGTCGCCGCCTTCCACCCGGAAGCGGATGGAGCCGATCTCCGGCGCTCCGGAGCCCTGCACCGCCGTGCCCATCTGCGCCTCGGCGTCGAGTGCGGTGGAGAACATGCACTGGCTGGACATGACCTTTCCCGTGCGGATCTGGGCCGCCGAACGGTCCGAGTACAGCGTGACCGAATAGCCTTCCCGCTGCAGGCCCAAGGCCAGCTGGGCGCCGGATTCGCCGGCCCCGATGATTGCAATAGTGCGCATGGTGAGTCCTTGTTAGCAGGGGTGTGCTATTAAACTTTGGCCGCTTGCAGGCTTGCGAGGTAGTCCGCGGCCTTATCCGGGTACATGAACCACTCCTGGAACTCCGGCGGGTGGTTGAAGCCGTTGGCGAAGCGGTGGGCGATTTCCGGGGCTTGGTTGGCTGCGCCCAGGAGTTCCAGGACGTGCGGCGGGGGAGGAGCCAGCAACGCATTGGTCCACTGGGCAACGTGCTGCGCATAATCCCAGTACCGCTCGAACGTGGCCTGCATGAACGCGGCATCGTAGGAGCCCGCGCCGTGCTTGATGATGCTGTCCAGGTAGGACGCCGCGCACTTGCTCGCGTTGTTGGACCCCTGGCCAGTAATGGGATCGTTCAAAACCACGACGTCGGCCAGGCCCAGTACCTGCCTGCCGCTGGGGAGCGTGGCAATCGGGTGGCGGACGGTGGGGGCAAAACGGCCCTGCAGGACGCCGTTGGGGTCAGTCAGCTCCACGTCCGTGGCGCGTTCCGCTTCCCACGGGAGGAAGGTCTTCAGGATGTTCTTGGAGTTCGCCAAATGCTCCTCCGGCGAGAGCCCGTTCCAGGAGTCCATGGGTCCGCCGGGTACGCCTTCGAACACCATGATTTCGCACGGTCCGGTGGTGGTGAGGGCCGGGAACACGAAGTATTCGCCCACGCCGGGGATGAGGTTGAAGGAAACGGCGGAGTACTCCTCGCGGGGCTTCAGTCCTGTGACGTAAGTAAGGGCAAGCGCGCGCTGCGGGGCATCGTAAGTACTGCGTTCTGCGTCCCGGGTGAAGAGCTGGGCGATCTCTCCCTTGCCCGCGGCGACGATGACCAGCTCGGAATTCACTGCGTAGCGTTCCAGGTCCTCAACGCCGGCATCCTCAAACACCAGTTCACCGCCGCGATTGACGAACTCCTCCATGAACTTGGGGAACTTGACGCGCTGGTCGATGGATTTGGCGTGGTTGTCCAGTCTTGAGGCCCAGTTGATGGCCTTTTCACCCGGAAGTTCGGGGTGCGGGATGGTGAAGGAGATGCCGTCCACTGTGGGGGCGTCCGGCCAGAAATCCAGCCCGAGGGCCTTCTCGTGTTCCAGGGCATTGTGGAAGATGCACTGGCTGGAGGCCACTTTGCCGTCCCGGATCTCGTCCGGGGTGCGGTTGGAAATGGTGGTTACCTGGAACCCGGCGTCCAGCAGGCCGATGCCGAGTTGAAGACCGGACTGGCCGGCACCGACGATGGTGATGTGGCGTTGCGTCATGGTTCTTGTCCTTCTGTGTAGTGGGACGTTCTTCGAAGCTATGGAGTGTGTGTTCAGTTGGCAGCGAGGAGCGGGATGGTTTCCTCGGCACGTTCGGGGCCCAGGGCGGAGTAACCGCCGTCAACCGCCCAATCGGCTCCGGTTACGAAGCTGGCTTGGTCGCCCGCGAGGAAGGCGACGACGTCACCCACCTCGTGCGGCCGGCCCACCCGCTTGAGGGCATGGAACGGGGCCGCGACGGAGTCTGTCTTTTCGAGGTTTCCGTTGCTGAGGGAATCCATGATGTTGCTCCATACCCAGCCCGGGCTGACCGAGTTGACGCGGATATTGTCGGCTGCGAAATCCACGGCCATGCTGCGCGTGACCTGGACCAGTGCGGCTTTGTTGGCCGGGTAAAGCCAGCGGCCGGTTTGGGCGACGGAGCTGGAGATGGATGTGAAGTTGATGATCACGCCGTGGCCGGACTTCTTGAGGTGCGGCCTGGCAGCGTTGCCTGCCATCACCGCGCTGACCAGATTGACGTTGAGGGCCTCGAGCCAGTCTGCCCGACCGGAGCCTGCACCGTCGTCTTTGTACGTGCAGGCGAGGTTCACCAGGATGTCCAGGCTTCCGTGCGTCGCCACGGTCTCTTCGATGAGTTCCTGGATGGCGGCGTCGTCGGTGATGTCTGTGTGGGAGTAGTGAATGCGGTCGCCCAACTCTTTGGTGAGCGTGCCGTCGTCGGGGTCTATGTCGGCAACCACCACGGTGGCTCCTGCGTCCCGGAGCGAGGTAACCACGCCTTGGCCCACCTTGGTTGCTCCGCCGGTGACGATCGCCGTCCTGCCTTCGAGTCCTGACATGGCCAAACCCTCTCCTTTGTGGATTGTGCTGAAGCGGGACTATGACGTGGGTCATATCCGCCCTGAAAGAGACTCTAGGGAGCCGATGCGGTCCGCGAATATCCACGAAGCGCGGGGATCATCCGGAATGCGCAGTTCGTGGAATCAGTCGCCTGGATACTGTTCGTCGGTCTCTTCAACCCATCCCACCCACGGGGCCGCCGTCAGTCGCGTGTCCGGCAGGTGGAGCTGGCGTTCCCACTCCTCGAAGTGTCGTTCCCACTCCTGGCGGCGATCATGTACCAGTTTGATGTTCTTCACGGGTCTCACCTCCCTCCGATGCTGTTGCGGAAATATGACGTACGTCATACTTGTCCTAAGAGCGACTTTAGGCAGCGGCCGGACAACGGAATATCCACTTGGCGTGGGGATCATCCGGAAAGCGAAAAGCTGCGAAAAGACCCCGTAAGTAGGTGCCATATGGTGAGGATCCTTCCCCGCGACGTCCTGCGCGGGCGCCCAACGACGGCCACCAGGGACGTTGACGAGGCGCACGAAAAGATCGCCGAACTGTTCTGCAGCCATGAACTCGCGCCGCGGACCAGCAAGACCGTAGTGGACATGAAGCTGCGTTCGCTGCATCGCGGGGACGTGGGGATCGAGTTCCTGGACTACGGGGCGGATGTGCGCATAGAGCCCGAGGGCCTCCAGGATTTCCATCTGGTGCAGATCCCGTTGGCAGGCCATGCATCCATGCAGGTTGGGGACATCAGCGTGGACTCGAGTCCGCGTGTAGCCTCGGTTCCGCCCATCGACCGGCCCTTCTCCATGGCCTGGGACAGCGGCAGCCCGCATCTGATTGTCTATGTGCGCAGGACTGCTTTGGAGCGGGTAGCGATCTCACTCAATGGCGGTTCCGAGCCCAAAGGCGGGCTCGGCTACGGCATGGACCTCACCACCGCAGCCGGCAGGGCCTTCCTGCGGTCCGTCGTCGAACTTCACGATGACCTGGTCAGTAAGCCGCAGGCCGCGGCGCCCGTGTTTGTGCAGGGTTTGCTGGCGGACAGCATGATGTCGCGGTTGCTGATGGCAATGGAGCCGCCCGCTGACCCGGCGGCAAGGGGTGGTGAGTCTGAAAGCCGGCTCGTCCGGGAGTGCCGCGAGCTCCTGGAAAGGCACGCATTCGAGGAACTGACGGTGCCGGACATCGCCGAGTGCCTGGGTGTCTCCGTTCGTACGCTGCAGACTGTCCTGCGCGCGGAAACGGGGGCTTCGCCGTCGGAGTTGCTGCGGTCGATCCGGTTGGACCGTGCCCGCGACATGCTCCTTGAATCCGATCCGCGGGAGCAGACGGTCACGGCAATTGCTGAACTGTGCGGCTTCACGCATCAGGGCCGGTTCTCGGCGCTGTATCTCCAGACATTCGGCGAGCTGCCGTCCGAAAGCCTGCGCCGCTGACCCAACTAAGTCGCAGTTAAGCGCGTTATGAGCCTTCAAAACGCGCTTAACTGCGACTCAGTTGGGAGGGGGCTACGCCTCCAGCACGTACGTCTTCAGGTCGTCCAGGGTCTGCTGCATGTGGGCGTCCATGGCAAGGCGGGCGTCATGCGGGTTCCGGGAGCCAAGGGCCGCCGCGATTTTCCGGTGGTGGCCGATCGCATGTTCCTGGATCTCCGGAACAGCGGACGTCTCAGTTCGGCGGGCTTCGAGGACGCGGTGCAATGGTTCGAACAACACGGCGACAAAGACATTCCCGGAGGCGTGCAGGATGACATCGTGGAACGCGAGGTCGGCCTCCACGAAGCCGGCGACGTCGTTGACTTCGTGCGCGGCCTGCATCTTCTCCACGTGTTCTTCGAGGATGGCCAGGTCGTGGTCGGAGATGCGCTCGGCGGCAAGTTCGCACGCGCCGGTTTCGAGCATGCGGCGGAGCTCGATGAGCTGGACTGCTGCTTCCGCGTCCTTGGTTCCTTCAGACGCTGCCCTGAGGACGGCCTCCAAGGAAGCCCACTGGTTGAGCGGGTTGACGAACGTTCCGCGACCACGCTCGACGCTGAGGATGCGCTGCGCTTCCAAGGTCTTCATGGCCTCGCGCACAGTCATGCGGCTCACCTCATGCTTGGCGCTGAGCTCAAGCTCGCCCGGGACCAGGGTCCCCGGCGGAAATTCGCCCGCAACGATCCGGTCCAGCAGCTCATCAGCTACGACGCCGACCAGCGACTTGCGCGCCATGTAGTCCCCATTTCTGTACTCCAGACCGTCCGCCCGAAGGATCTTCCTTCCCGGCGGAATGGTTGTCAGACATATTACGCTGGCGGTGGCCAGCTTATTCTCCAAAATTCATTCAAAGTCGTTGCGCACACACACGGCTGCTCCCAGTGAACGTTGTGGCCCGCCCCCGGAACCGGCTTCAGTCGCCGTTTGGGCCCCACCGCGACGAAGGCCTCCATCTGCGCCATGGACCGCACGCGGTCACAGGTTCCGGCGATGACCAGCAGCGGCGCCTGCACCCGCCCGGGTACTGAAGGTTCGACGCCGGTCATGGCCGCCTTCGCGCTCGCGGCCAGCACCGGGAAGGGAATGTCGAATCCTCTGCCGAGCAGCTCCCTGTCCTTCGCAGCGAGGTCCCCATACCAGGCGTCCATGAGCTTGGCCCGGGTTCTTTCGTCAAAAAAGCCCTGTTCCAGTTGTGACTCGAGAAGCTGCCGGAAACCCTCGCTTTGGGGCGCCGGGACCATGCCCACCAATGTCACCGAGGCAACGAGTTCAGGCCTGGCCGCAGCCAGTGTCAAAGAGACGCTCCCGCCCATTGAGTGGCCCACCAAGTGCACGCGCCCGGCTTCCCCAGCCTCGATGGCAGCCGCGACGGAGGCAGCGGCCAGGTCCAACGTCCACGTAACTCCGCCTGGAAGCTCCGCGCCCGAGTGATACCCGGGGAGGTCCACGATCCAAACGGGCCGCCCGGCGTCGAGCAGTAACGACGCCAGCGGTTCCCAGTAGACCGAACCGGAGGCCCAGCCGTGGATCAGCACCACGGGCGTGTGGCCCGGGGCGGGATTCTCCGGCGTCCGCACGTCCACAAACGAGGATGCAGCCATGGTTCCAGCGTAGTGACGCGAGGCACCTTGCGCAGTCAGTAGCCGTGTGTCACACTAGCATTCAAATGTTAGATGTCTGACATCTTACATTCACGAAATTGCCACACAGATTTCCCACGATGGAGTGTCCCGTGATCCTTGAAGCCGATGTTCTGGCCGCTTTCCCGGCGGAAGTCCAGATCCCCGCGCAGCTCGTGGCCGACGCCGTTGCAGCGTCCTCGGCCGTTGCGCCAAAAATCCTGGTTGTCCTGGATGACGACCCCACCGGCACGCAGTCCGTCGCCGACCTTGCCGTGCTGACCCGTTGGGACGTTGAGGACTTCGCGTGGGCCTTCACCCACATCCGCGAACAGCAGACCAAGCCTGCCGTGTATGTGTTGACCAACACCCGCAGCCTGGACCCGGCGGAAGCGGCCGCCCGTAACGAGGAAATCGTCCGCAACGCCCTCGCAGCAGCCGCTCCGGCCGACCTGAGCCTCGGCTTCGTGAGCCGCAGCGACTCGACCCTCCGCGGCCACTACCCGTTGGAACCGGACGTCATCGCCGCCACCGTGGCCGCCGAGACCGGTGAAAGCACCGACGGTGTGGTGATTGTGCCTGCATTCCCCGACGCCGGTCGCGTCACCATCGGCGGTGTGCACTACATGCGGGCCTCCGGAGAAGACGCCGGTGCCCTCACCCCGGTGGCCGAGACCGAATTCGCCAAGGACGCGTCCTTCGGCTTCAGCAACTCCGAGATGGCCAAGTATGTGGAGGAGAAGTCGCAAGGTCGATTCTCCGCAGGGAACGTCATCGTCCTGGACCTGAACATCATCCGTGCAGGTGCCTCGGCGCAGGATCCGTCCATTTCGGCCAAGGCCATCGCCGACGCCATCGAGTCCGCCACCGATTCCACCCCGATCGTGGCCGACATCGTCACCGAGAACGACTTCCGCGCCCTCGCCCTGGGCCTGGAAGAAGCAGAACGCCGCGGCAAGAAGCTCCTCTACCGTGTTGGCCCGCCGTTCGTCCGCGGCCGCATCGGCCAGGACATCCGCGAAGCCCTCACCGGCGAAGAGGCCTACGCGGGCAACACCCCCTCCACAGCCGGCGGGCTCATTGTTGTGGGCTCCCACGTGGGCCTGACCACCCGACAGCTGAACGTCCTTACCAAGGAGCACAGCAGCGCCCGGATCATCGAGATCGACGTCGAGAAGCTCCTTGCCGCCGAAACTGAAGCGGCAGCCGATGCCTTCATCGGCACCGTCGTGTCCGACGTCGTCAAGGCCCTCCGCGACGGTGACGTGATCGTCCACACCAGCCGCCTGCTCATCAAGACCGACGACGCCGCAGCGAGCCTTAAGATCGCCCGCACGGTCTCGGCCGCCGTCGTGGCCGTGGTGAACCGGACCCTGAAGACGTTCCCGCCGCGGTTCGTCATCGCCAAGGGCGGCATCACGTCCTCGGACGTTGCCGCGCACGGCCTGGAAATCCGCCACGGAATTGTCCGCGGCCCCATGCTCCCCGGCATCGTCTCCCTCTGGGAGCCTGTGGACGGCCCGGCGAAGGGCATCCCTTACATCGTTTTCGCGGGCAACGTGGGCGACGACCAGTCCCTTGCCCAGGTCACCCGCAAACTCAGCACCTCGTTCTAAGAGCAAGAAATTCAACGGAGAACACCATGACCAGCAGCAACTACACCATCACCGTCCTGGGCCTCGGCGCCATGGGCCTGCCCATGGCTACCCGCCTCGCGTCCGAGCTGACCGTGCACGGCTTCGATATCGCGCAACCCCGGTTGGACCTCGCAGCGGAAGCCGGCATCAAGACCTTCGCTTCCGCCCGCGAAGCCTCGCAGGACGCTGACGCGCTGCTCCTTGCTGTCCGTAATGGCGAGCAGCTCAACGATGTCCTCTTCGGTGAGAACGGCGTGGCTTCGGTCCTGAAGCCGGGCGCGGTCGTGATCCTGGGCAGCACTGTTGGCACCGAAGCCATCCCGGCCACGGTCGCCAAGCTGGCCGAGTACGGTGTTTCGCTGGTTGACGCCCCGCTGTCCGGCGGCCCGAAGCGTGCCGGTGAAGGCGACCTCCTGATCGTGGTCGGCGCAGAGCCCGAAGCACTCGAAAAGGCGCGCCCCGCGCTGGAGCTCCTGGCCTCCACCCTGAGCATCGTTGGCGACAAGCCCGGCGACGGCCAGGCCCTCAAGACCGTCAACCAACTCCTGTGCGGCGTGCACATCGCCGCCGCCGCCGAAGCCATGGCCCTCGCCGACGCCCTCGGCCTGGACCAGGCCAAGACCCTGGCCGCCCTCGAAGCAGGCGCCGCAGGCTCGTTCATGCTCTCCAACCGCGGCCCCCGCATCCTGGAGGCCTACACCGAAGACGGTGCCGAGGTCCTTAGCCGCCTGGACATCTTCGTGAAGGACATGGGCATCGTAGGTAAGGCAACCCGCGCCGCCGGCCTCGCCGCACCTGTGGCCGCAGCTGCGGAACAGCTCTACCTCCTCGGCCAGGCCCAGGGCCTCGCCGCCGCCGACGACTCCGCCGTCATCAAGGTCGTCGCGCCCGCCAAGCGCACTGCCTAGGCACTCCCGCTTTCCAGCACCCCAGCGTTAAGCACCCCCAGTAAAACCCGCGACGACGGCGGTCCCCCCTTCGCCGTCGTCGCCACCTTTCGCCGGTCTTCTAGACTGGTATGTCAAAGGAGACACTCCCCAAATGAATCCCCTCATCAACTCGTTGATGGTCCGTGCGGCCGACGCGCCCGCCATCAAGCCCGCAGTGGAGCTGGGTACTCCGCTGCTGCTGACCATCGCCGCCGCAGGCATCGCCTTGCTGCTGGTGCTGATCATCCGCTTCAAGATCCAGGCTTTCGTGGCCCTCCTTGCCGTGAGCATCCTGGTTGGCGTTGCCGCTCAGATCCCGCTCAAGGACATCTTCACCGTGGTGACCAACGGCGTGGGCAGCACCATGGGCAAGGTCGCCTTGCTCATTGCCCTCGGCGCCATCCTCGGCCGCATGATCGAGGTTTCGGGCGGCGTCCAGTCGCTGGCCACGCACTTCACCGAGAAGCTCGGGGCCAAGCGCGTCGCCATTGCCCTCACCGCCGTCGGCTTCCTCGTAGCGATTCCCGTGTTCTTCGAAGTCGGCGTGATCGTCCTGGTCCCGATCGTGTATGCGTTCGCGAAGATCGCCAACGTCCACCCCATCAAGTTCGGCCTGCCCATGGCCGGCATCATGCTGTCCATCCATGTGGCCGTTCCGCCGCACCCGGGCATCGTGGCCGGCGCCGGCGTTTTCGGTGCCGACATTGGACTCATCACTCTGATCTCGCTCATCATCTGCATCCCGCTCGGTTTCCTGTCCTACTGGGTTGCCAGCATCATGAACCGCAAGGACTACGAGCTCCTTCCCGGCGTCAAGCAGCAGGTTGACGAGTTCGGTTCCGACTCCCTGGTCCACGTAGGCCACGACGGCCCCGGCGCCCGTGCCATCGCTCCGCCGCGTCCCGGCCTCATCATGTTCCTGATCGCCGCCCCGATCGTCCAGATCCTCCTCGGCACGGTCGGCACACTGACCATTGCCAAAGACAACTACTGGTACGGCGTCGCCTCGTTCATCGGCAACCCGTTCTTCGCGCTGCTCGTTGCTGTCACGCTCTCCTTCTTCCTGTTGGCGGTCCGCCGCCACTGGTCACTGAAGGAAACCGGCGAGATTTTCGAAGGTGCCCTGCCTCCCATCGCCTCCATCCTCATGGTGGTCGCGGCCGGTGGCGTGTTCGGTGAAGTCCTCCGCACCTCAGGTATCGGTGCCGCGCTGTCCCACACCCTGGACAGCCTTGGTCTGCCCGTTATCGTGCTCGGCTTCATCATTTCCCTCGCCCTGCGTGCCGCCCAGGGTTCGGCCACCGTCGCCATCGTGACGACGACGGGCCTGCTCACCTCCGCCGTCATGGAGGGTGGCTACTCGCCCGCCCAGATCGCCGTGATCGTGATCGCCATTGGCTTCGGTGCCCTTGGCCTGTCCCACGTGACCGACGCCGGTTTCTGGACCGTGATCCGTTACTACGGCCTCACAGTCTCCGACGGCCTCAAGACCTGGACCGTCCTCACCACCATCCTTGGCCTGGCCGGCTTCGTCCTGACCTACGTTGCATGGATCCTGGTGGGAGGCCTGGCCCACTGATGCGTGCTTCCTTGGACAAACTGGTCAGCTCTGCCCTGTCCACCGGTTCCGCTGTTCCGGCGTTCACCTGCTACGACTTCACCACTGCGCTGGCCGTCGTCTCTGCGGCGGAGGAGGCCCGGCTTGGCGTCATCCTGCTGGTGGCTCCGAAGACCGCGTCCACCCAGAACGGTCTGCGGCTCATCGCGGCCCTGCGCGGCTTGGCGGATTCAGCCAGCGTCCCCGTCTCGGTCCAGTTGGACCATGCCTCGGACCTTGCCGTGATCCGGGATTCCGTGGCCGCCGGTGCTGACGCCGTACTTGCCGACGGTTCGTCGCTGGCCTACGAGGACAACATCGCTCTGGTCCGCGAAGTCCGTGCCATGCTGGACGCTTCCGGTCACACCGACGTCGTGCTTGAAGCGGAACTCGGCGGCCTCGCGGGCGACGAGGACAAAGCGTTCGGCGCCTCGGTGGAAACGCACGACGCCGGCACGTCAGTCGCGGGGTTGACTGACCCTTCGCAGGTGGCGGACTTCGTTGCACGTACCGGCGCGCAACTGCTCGCCGTCGCGGTGGGGAACGTGCATGGGAAGTACAAGGGCGAGCCCAACATCCGCTGGGATGTGTTGCAGGACGTAGCGTCCCGGACGGACGTCCCGCTGGTGCTTCACGGTGCTTCCGGGATCCCCGCCGATGAGCTGGCCAAGGCTCCTTCCCTGCGTGTGGGCAAGGTGAACTTCAACACGGAACTCCGCACGGGCATCCTCGCCACGCTGGAGTCCGAAACCACAGCCCATCGCGCGGACGGCGAGAACCTGCAGGGCTTGCTGGCTCGATGGAACTCTTCGGCAGCGGGCTTCGCGGAAGCCACGCTGGAGCTACTCAGCGCCTAAGTCCGGTTGGCAGAAATCAGGGAGGCTAGGATCATCACATGACTCTGGCCTCCCTGATTTTTGCCCTGATTGCGGCCCTGCTGCACGTGTATATCTTCACCATGGAGTCCATCACCTGGACCAAGCCCGCCACGTGGAAGCGGTTCAGCCTCATCTCGCAGGAGGACGCCGAGACCACCAAGTCGCTCGCCTACAACCAGGGTTTCTACAATCTGTTCCTGGCCATCGGTGCGTTGGTGGGCATCGTCGTTGTCTGGGCCGGTGCGCCTCAGGTGGGCTGGACCCTCGTTTTCAGTTCGTGTGGTTCCATGCTTTTGGCGGCCCTGGTCCTCGCGGCCAGCGGGCGGAAGTACCTCCGCGCCGCCACCGCGCAGGGCATCACGCCGCTGATCGCCGTCGTACTGGGAATCCTGGCCCTCCTCTAAAGCGTTGCTTCTTAGTGCTCCGGGGGACCGGCCTGCGCTGCAGCTTCGTCCATCCACAGGACTTCCCAGTGGTGGCCGTCGAGGTCGCGGAACGCGCGGCTGTACATGAAGCCGAGGTCCTGGGCGTCGTAGGTTTCCGAGCCGCCCGCTTCGAGTGCCTTGTTGGCCAGTTCGTCCACGGCTTCGCGGCTGTCCGCCGAAAGGGCGACGATGGCCGCCGTCGAATTCTTCGTATCGGCGATGGGCTGTTTGGTGAACTCGCTGAACTTCGCGTGCGTGAGCAACATGGCGTAGATCGTGTCGCTGAGGACCACGCAGGCCGCGGTCTCGTCGGTGAAGTTCGGGTTGATGGTGTACCCAAGGGCGGTGTAGAACGCCTTGGACGCATCAAGGTCGCTGACAGGCAGGTTCACGAAAATGGAGGTAGTCATGGCATTGATCCTGCCGGTGATTCGCCAAACCGTCCAGAGCGACCCACCGAGGTTTCTCCAGTAGGCGGAGGCCGCCAGCACACTGACTGGCGACCTCCGTTTCCCTACGGGATGTTTTGCCAGAACCAGCGGGCAACATCAACGACGAGTCGTATGATGCTGACTACCAGGTTCCAGGCGCCCCATGGCTCCTTGCGTTTCCGCTGGGAAGTCATGCCGGTACCTCCTCCAAATGGAACAGGACGCGGCGCGCCGCCGGGCACTGAACGTTGCTTCGACGGCGCGAGGGCCATAGACTCAAGACGTGGCGTTTTGAGGTTCTATGGCCCTCTTTACCGCATCAATGAGCGCACTGCTCTGAACAGGGACCCGATTGCAGTCGGGTCCATTGTTCTTTAACCGTGCAGTGGGCTGTTGCCCACATGGCATCAGGCTATCGTTTTATTCGCCGCTTTAAGCCGCGCCCTTCCTGTGAATCAGTGTGCCGTCCACAGTGGCAGCGGTACCACGCTGGTGCTTCGGCCCGACGCGTCCAGCAGGTGCCCGAGCCGCTTGTAGGTCCGCACTACTGCCTGGCGCGAGATGACCAGGCTTCCGGGTGCGCGTTGAGCCAGTTCGCGTTCGTAGGCCTGGGCTTCCAGGTAGTCCCGCACCCAGAGGGTGACCACCAGGTTCTGCGCGCCAAGGACCTGTGCGCTGAGTCGGCAGTTGCCCAGCCCGGCGAAGTAGCGGCCGACGTCGTCGACGTACTGCGCTGGAACGTTGAGCACCAGGGTGACCTCGCGCAGTCCCTGTTGCGCTGCCGTTGATGCGTCACAGCGCAGCGTGATGTAGCCGGTTGCCAGGAAACGCTCCACCCGGCGCCGCGCCGTTTGTGGCGAAACGCCGCAGGACGCGCCCAGTTCCGCCCAGCTCGCACGTCCGTCCTTGGCCAGTTCCACGAGCAACGCGGCGTCCAGGTGGTCCGGCGAATACCCCGGCTGCTCGGCCGGCGGCACTGCGGAGACCAGCCTGGCTCGTGCCGGTTCCAAGGTTCCGCTTCGCCACTCCGAGGCCTGCCTGTACAGCTTGGTGACGAAAACAACTTCGCGATGCGTCACCCCGGGCAGTTCGGGGAAGGACCCCGTGACGATGTCCATGAGTTCCTCGTGGCTTGAGGCGAAGCAGTCCACAAAGAGGTCGTGCGAACCCGTGACCAGGGAGACAGTGCCGAACGCCGGCTCAGCGCAGACACGTTCGATGAGGGCCTGGCTGTCGCCGGGTGCAGAGGAAAGGTGAATGAACGCGGACCAGCCTGCGTTCAAATAACGGGGACCGGGCGCAGGGGTGATCCATGCCTGGCCCTGTTCCGAGAGGGCACTCCATCGGCGTGCCACGGTTGGCGCGGAGAGTCCCAAAGCGTCCGCGATCCTGCTCCATTCGGCCCTGGGGTTGATCTGGAGGGCATTCACGATTTCGAGATCCAACTCGCCAATCATGGCTGATTCGTGCATTGATACTCCAGAAAACAAGCAATCCAAACAATTTCATGGCAAGTGTAGTCGCTGAACCTAGTGTTGTGACTCGCATCACCACCTCACGACACTAGGACCTACATGGCAAGCAACACAGCTCCTCCGGCTACAGAGACAACAGCGCACAGGACCATCGCCGGGATGATCCTGGCCATGGCGCTGATCGAATCTCTCAGCGGCGTCACCCAGGGATACCTCAATCCGATCCTTCCCGCGCTGGGACCGGTATTCGAGATCGACGATCCCACCATCAACGGCATCTTCCTGATCTCCAACGTAAGTTTCGCAGTCCTCACGCCGATCATTTCCCGGCTCGGCGACAGCTACGGATACAGGCTGGTATTGCGTTGGTCTACCGCGATCGTGACGGCCGGGGTGCTGATGATGGCGCTGTGGCCGTCGCTCTGGACCGTGACCCTTGGCGTTGTGATGCTGACCTGCGTGGTGGGTTTCATCCCGCTCATGATGGGCATTCTCCGGGTCAGCAGTCCAAGCCACACCCGCACGGGGGTCAGCGTCATGATCGGCATGCTGATGATCATGGTGGGAGCGGGTGGGCTGCTCGCGGGAATCGTCGGAGTCGCCGATCCGACCCTTGGGTTCTGGGTCGCCGTCCCGTTCGCGTTGCTCGCACTGGTCAGTTCGTTCGTCCTGCCCGACGCCGGGGTCCCGACTCGTGAGGGAATCGCCCTTGCGCCGTTGCTGGCTTGCTCGCTGGGCCTGATCGGCTTTGTTGTGGCGCTCTCGATGGCACCGGAATGGGGCTGGCTGGATATCCGCACTGTTGGCGCCGGACTTGCGGGCCTGCTGCTTCTGGGTTACTGGGCCCGGCGCGACTTCAGGGCCGGATCGGGCCGGCGGTTCATGGACCTGAGGATGCTGGCCAACCCGCGCATCCGGACCATTTCGCTCGCCACCTTCTTCTTCGGATTCGCTTCCATCAGCTATTTCGGCACCAACGGAATCTTCCTGCATTCATCTCCCGAAAAATCGGGCTACGGCTTTGCGTTGAGCCCGCTCATGATCGCCATTGTCCTGGCACTGGCCTCGGTGCTGTCCCTCGTGTCCTCACTGTTGACGGCCAAGGCCATGCGAAAGTTCGGGGAGCGCGCCACTCTCGTGGCGGCCGGCCTCCTGTTGGCCTGTGGTTTCCTGGTCATGGCCTTCGCGCACACCTCCTTCGCCGGGTACTGCGTGGGCTTCGCACTGTTCAACGTGAGCCTGGGAATGTACCAGGCGGGCACGCGGGCCCTTTCCGTGGAAGGCGTTCCACTGGAGGAAACCTCGACGGCGGCCGGGCTCAACGAGCTGGGGTTGTCCGTGGGAATCGCCGTGGGGGCGGCGGTAGTGAAGCTGATCTCGTCGGCCTTTGTGGAGTCCGGGCATATCTCCCAAACGGGGCTGTTCTGCATCTGGGGAGCGCTTGCTGCCGCTGCCCTGGTCGCAGCAGTGGCTAGTGCGCGGTACCCCAGGCGTGCCGTCGAGGAGGTGAGCGCATGAGTACCGTAGTTGGCAGCAGCAAGCCGGGTACCGCCGTCGTGCAAGCAACCCAAAGAGACGTGCGAGCGGAACTGGGCGAAGCGGTGGAACGCTGGAAGGCGGACCTCCTTGACCTCAGCCACGCCATCCACGCCGATCCGGAACTGGGCGGGCAGGAGGTCCGTGCGGCGAAGCGCGTGCGGAAGCTGCTGCGGAAGGCCGGATTCACCTTCGACGCCGTTCAGCCGGGACTGCCGACGGCCTTCAGCGCCCGCTACGGAACCGGGGACGTGGTGGTGGCACTATGCGTCGAGTACGACGCCCTTCCCGCGATCGGGCACGCCTGCGGACACAACGTGAACGCCGCCAGTGCCGTGGGCGCAGCATTGGCCTTGGCGGCCGTCGCGGACCGGGCAGGCATGACGGTCAAAGTCCTGGGAACTCCCGCCGAAGAAACCACCGGCGGAAAGGTGGACCTCCTTGAGGAAGGCTTCTTCGATGACGTATCGCTGGCCATGATGGCGCACGCTGCGGCAAGCGACGTCGTGGGCGGGACCTCGCTGGCGATGGGCATGTGGGACGTGCTGTTCGAAGGTTTGCCCGCCCACGCCGCCGCCTCGCCGTGGGATGGAGTCAACGCCCTCGATGGATTGATGATCGCCCAAACGGCTGTCGCGTACGCCAGGCAGCAACTGCCCCCGGGTTCCATCGTGTCGCTGATTGTTACCGAAGGGGGGAGCGCAGTGAATGTGATCCCGGACCGTGCCCGCGCCAGCATCGAAATGCGGGCTCCCAGCATCGACCAACTCAGGATCATCCAGGACAAGACCAGGCGATGCCTGGAAGCCGGTGCTTTGGCAAGCGGCTGCACGCTCCAGATTACCCAGCACGGCAATGACTACGCGGAACTCAACCAGGACGCGTTCCTTTCCGCCGCCTACCGCTCAGCCATGGAAGGCCGGGGAAGGAGGGTCTCCGTCGACACAGCCCCCGTGGCCTCCACGGACATGGGCAACGTTTCCCGGGCCGTGCCGAGCATCCACCCCATGGTCGGCTACGAGGTGCGCGGCGCCGCCCACCACACTGCCGGATTCGCGGCCTTCGGGGCCTCCGCCAGCGCAGACCTGGCTGTCCTCGACGCGTCCTTCGGGCTGGCTGCCGCGGCCTGCGCAGCCGCCGTGGATCCGGTGGAAAGGGAACGACTGGTCCGGCGCACGGCGGGTTGATCGCTGGCCCCCTGTGCGTGCCGGGCGGAGAATGGAGGCAGCACGAGGTTGGGAGGGCCATGGAGGATCCACGGCATCTGGAAACTCCCGCCGGACAGGCCATGGCCGTGCGGCGGGACCCAGCGATCGACCTTGTCCGCTTCACCTGCCTGCTCCTGGTGGTGGCCGCCCACTGCATGATGGTCAGCCCGGTCCTCCACAGGGACGGAACGGTGACCACAGCCAACACCTTGATGGACCAAGGCTGGTTCACGCCCGTGGTGTGGGTGCTCATGATCGTTCCGCTGTTCTTCGTGATGGGCGGGATGACGGGACTGCAATCCTGGCGCCGCCTGCAGGCCCGGGGCGGAACGGGTTTCCAGTTCGCCCAAGTGCGCCTCCTGCGGCTGGTGCGCCCCGCCATGGCCTTGCTTGCAGTCATGTGGGCGGGATTGTGGACAGCCCTTTTGCTGGGCGTCCATCCGCAGGTGATCCAATTGATGGCAACGGGTGCAGCGATGCCGCTGTGGTTCCTGGCCGCTTACCTCACAGCCCAGGTGAGCATTCCCCTGATGGCCCGTTTCCACCAACGCGCACCCCGGCTGACCTTCGGCATCCTGGCGGCCCTCATCATTACGGTGGATTCGCTGCGCGGAGCCATCCCGGTGCTGGCTTTCGTCAACATGGTCTTCGTCTGGTGTGCGGTCCAGCAATTGGGTTTCCTCATGGCCGACGGCTTCTTCCAGGACCGCAGCCGCCCGTGGCTGATCGGGGCCCTAGCCTCAAGCAACCTGGTGCTCGGCGTGGTGACCGGCGTGGCCATCTATCCCGGCAACATGGTGGAGAACATCAACCCGCCCAACTTTTGCCTGCTGCTTCTCGGTATCTCCCAAGCGGCTACCTTGCAACTGCTCCACAACGGCATCCGTTGGCTGGGCTCAGTCAGCTGGATACAGACGCTGATCGCCGTTGCGGGACGCCGGGCCATGACGGTCTACCTGTGGCATTTGCCGCTCTTGGTGGGCATGTCGGCGCTGCTCCTGCTCACTGACTTTCCCAAACCGTCGCCGGAGTTGGCGGAATGGTGGTGGGGCCGGATTCCGGTCTTCTTCGCCGTGGTCGCTTTGCTGGTACCCGTCATCCTTGTCTTCGGCCGGCTGGAAAACCGTCCGACGGCGGCCAGCCACGCCCGTGGTCCCTCCCGGACCGCGGTGGTGACTGCCGGCGTCGTGGTTTTCCTGCCGGTGTTGGATGCCGCCCTTAATGGCCTGACGCTGGCGCTGCTGGGTGGGGGAGCGGCGTGCTTCGCGCTCGCCGTCCTGCTCTTGGGGAGGGTTCCGACGCCGGTGCTGCCGCCCCGGAAGCTGCTGGGGGAGCCCACGTTGCCAGCGCGAGGTTTACGTGCCAATCTCGAATCATGACCGACACCGACTCCTTGGCCGACTCGTTCCGCGCTGGCGTTACCACAGTCCGCAACGACAAATTCCACCGCTACGAACTCCACGTCGATGGGGAGCTGGCCGTCATCTCCCAGTTCATCGACAGGCCGGGTCACATCGATTTCACCCACACCGAGACCAAGCCGCAGTTCAAGGGCCAAGGGCTGGCGAAGGTCCTGGCCCACTTCGCCCTGGACGACGTGGTGGCCTCCGGCAAGCGCATCATTCCCCATTGCCCTTACATCGCTTCCTATCTGCAGAAGCATGAGGGCTATGAGCAGGACGTCGATTGGCCCGCCGAGAAGCCTGTGGGTGAACCGGACAACGACTAGCGCTTCAGCATCCCGGCGTTGGCCAGCCGACGCGGCCGGCGCCGGGGCTTGACGGACGTGACCGGCGTGGAACTCCAATGCCCCAGGCCCGGACGGGTGGACCGCACCGGCCAAGGAGTCCGGGTGCCGGTCAGGGAAACGATCGCATCGTGTTCGTCCGTGACCAGCCGGCCCAAGCACGAGGCCCGGACCTGCATGGCGCTGACCAGGCTGCCCCCATGGGAATGGTCCACCGCGGTGACCCGGTAGGAGAAACTCCGCATAACCCCTTCGCCCGGTGCCAACGACGGAATTGCCAGGTCCTCGCGGGCCGGGCTGGATGCGTAAGTCAGCGGTTCCATGGCCTCGTTGGTGAACGATCGCGGAATAAGACAAATGTTACGAAGATGACTTTTGGAGCCGTTGCTGATCCACGCCGTGAAGATGACTGTGTCTCCGGGGAGAGCCGTGGATCTGTCCGCGCCGTAAACGAGCTTCACGTGGCGCAGCCGGAGCTTCCGTGAAATCGTCCCGGTACGGCTCCCTGGCGGAGAGCCCAGACGGACCCCCGATTGCCCGGGTTTCCGCGCGGATCCGGCAACTTTGGCCACAGAGAGGCCGCGGTACGCGCCATGGCGGATGGATCTTGATGCAGTGATGAGGGGCCTCATGAAGACTTAGTGGCGTCGGGGTGAGCTTCGTGTTGCCGTTCCGGGAGAAATTTTGACCCCCTTATAGTCGTAAGTAACCTTCGATTCAAGTCAGCGGACAATCTGATGTCACACTACTGCTTATGGACCAAGCATTAGAGATGGGAACACGTGGGGGGTCGTCCCTGACTGCGGGTGTGGACAGCGACCCCCAGCTCCTGGATCTGGTGCGCCAGGGAGCGACGGAAGCGTTCGACACCCTCTACAACCGGCACCTCGCGATTGCCCACTACGTTGCCCGGCAGCAAACCGACAACCCCAGCGACGCCGATGACGTGGTTGCTGAATCTTTCGCGTCGATCTTCCAGTCATTGAAGGACGGAAAAGGGCCCAAGGAGTTCTTCCGGTCCTACCTCCTGACCGTCGTGCGGCGCACTGCCTACGAACGGAACAAAAAGGCCAGGCGGACGCCCATGGCCACCGACGACAGCATCCTCGATTCGGCGGTCCATGACGCGGACACCGTGCTGATCGAGTTCGAGTCGAGCACCATGGCCAAGGCCTTCAAATCGCTGCCCGAACGCTGGCAAGCGGTTCTCTGGCATCTGGACATCGAAGGGTTGAAGCCCGCGGCAGCCGCACCCTTTGTGGGCCTGAGCCCCAACGGCGTCTCGTCCCTTGCCATCCGTGCCAGGGAAGGCCTGCGCCAGGCCTACCTGCAGCACCACATCAGCCAGACAGTGGATGAAGCCTGCGACGAATATGCCAGCCAGTTGGGGAAATACGCGCGCAACGCGTTGAAGCGCTCCTCGCAGGAAAAGGTCAGTTCCCACTTGGAGTCCTGCCCACAGTGCACAGCCCTCCTGGTGGAACTTAGTGACGTGGAAGGCCGGATGCGCGGCATCCTTTTCCCCCTGGTTGCAGGCATCGCGTTCACCCCTGGCGCGGCGGCATTGGCCTCAGGATCCGTGGGTTCCGTTGCCGGCGGTTCGACGGCGGCCTTGCCCACCTCGGGCGCGGGCAAGGGCTCCGGTGCTCTATCCAAGGTGGTGGTTGCGGCAGCCGTCGCAGCAGTGGTCGTGGCGGGAGTCGCTGCCTGGCTCCTTCAACCGGTGTCCGACTCGACGGTGGCCGGGGCCCGCAGTGCTCCTCCCGTGCAGCCTGCGGTTCCGGATGCACCCACCCTTCCTGCTGCGTCCAGCACTGCTGCCCCCGCGCCGGCTCCGGCTGCGGTGGAAGCACCTCCGGCGGTCCCGCCGGTCGCCACACCGCGGGAACCCGCCGTCGTCGTTCCCGACCTTCCCGTGCTCCAGCGGAAGGCAAGCGTCATCGACTCCGCAGTGGTGACGTCGACGCCGGTGGCCTCGCCTCCCGCAACCCCGGGCACGGTCTTCCAAACGGTTGAGGCAACATTTGCCTCCGTTCCCGGCTCAAACGCCGTTGAGCGCGACCTCACGGTGGACTTCTCCCTGTCCGGCGCCGGCACGCCGACATCGGGTGAGGCAGTCTTCACACTCCCGGATGACGCGACGTTTATCTCCGGCAGGACCACCGTGCCCGCCGGCTGGGATTGTGTGGCTTCCGGCGCACGCGAGATCCGGTGCACTTCCAGCCAACTGGTTCCTTCGAGTCTTCGCTTCGTGGTGGGAGTTTCCCTTCCCCAGTCAGCGTCTTTGGGGACGCTGGACTGCCGTTTCGGCGGGCAGAACATCGTGACCAAGACGTTCACCGACACCTTCCACTAGGACGTTCCCAAACTTTTTGAACTTTTTCTGAATTCTCGCGTCACGTTTCTCGGGTTGCCTCCACAGGAGCACTAGGTCGCCCCATGTCGGCCGCGTTGGAGGTTGTCCGGCTTTCGACGACACGAATCATTGGTTGCGCGTACTGGATCAATGGCGAACAGCCGAGCCAGAGCCAGGGTCTTAGGTGGCCCCGGCCCTTGCGTGACCTAGAGAAACCAAGAGAATCCATGACACATACACGTCCACGAAAGCTGTTAGCGGGCATCCTCGCTACGGCGATCATTTCGTTAGGGGTAGGTGGCGCGTTGGCGCCACCGGCCACCGCCACAGTTCCGGGGACGCCAGGCGTCACCCAGCCCGGCACCGTGGTCTTCAATGAAGACTTCGAGAACGGCATCGACAATACGCCGCTCGGAGCCCAGTCCTACTCCGCGCCCGGCTCCACGACGTACGTGGGTGCCTCGGGGCAGACGTACACGGGCTCACCCACCTGGATTGATGGCGCACGCTGCAATGGCGTCATCCTGAGCTACGGCAACACCGATACGCCTCCGTGGGCAGTATCGGGTACTGCTGGTTCCGGAACGGAGGACCGCTGTGCCGAGAACGGAACCCGCCGCAGTTACCAGCAGTTGCGCATGCTCGCCAAAGGCATGGGGCAGCAGTTCACTCCCGGATCGCCGGACACCGAGCATGTGACGAGTTCCTTCACGGAGTGCCCTTCGACCCCCACAACCACAGGTTTCTGTGCGCTCATCCCGGCTGGCCCCAAGTTCGGCGTGATGTTCAAGACGGTCAACCCCGTGGCCACCACGGCTGGCCACTACTACACTTTTGGCGTCGATACGGCCTACATCAACTGCATGGCGGCATCTGCGGACCCCTCCTACCAGTTCGCGAAGATCGACGCTGATGGAACCGTGACTCCCATCGGTGATCCGGTCAACGGGTGCCAGACCTCGTCTGACCCGAACGTCAAGGCGTACCAGCAGCAAGTCACCAGCGACATTGGCGGCGTGTTCGGCACAGTCACCAAGACGGTCAACATCAACTCGATGACCACCAACCAGGCCTTCCAGTCCGTGGGTTCATCCATGGGCCTGGAAATGTGGAACAACAACGGCACCACCAACGGCAACGACGGCGCGTTCGACAACGTGCGCCTGGTTGACGTGACTCCGCAGCTGGACAAGTCGTTCTCACCGTCGCTGATCGGCCCGGGCCAGGCGTCCACGCTGACGCTGACGGTGACCAACACCAGCGAACTCAACGCCAAGGACGACTGGTCCATCACGGACACGCTGCCCGCGGGACTGGTTGTTGCAGCTGCCCCCAACATTGGCGGCACGTGTGTCCAGTCCGCCGGCGCCCCGATGGTCACCACGGCGACGGCAGGCAGCGGAGTCATCTCCGTTACCGGCGGCGACCTTGCCCGCGGGCAGGAATCGTGCTCCATTACCGTGGATGTCACCTCGGACTCCGAAGGAACCTACGTTAACGGTGCTGCCAACATCCAGACCAACCTGAACCCGCCGGCTGATGCCACCCTGGTGGTCAAGGCTCCGCGCATCGCGCTGAGCAAGGCGCTGGATGCGCCCCGCCTGAGTGATTCCGACCAGTTCACCATGGAGATCCGTTCAGGCTCGGCAACCGGTGCAGTGGTCAACAGCACTGCCAACTCCACCACGTCAGGAACGGGTTCCACTGTTGCCGCCGGCTCGGGTATCACTGGCAAGTATGTTGCTGCTGCCGGAAGCCCTCACTACCTGACGGAGTCCGGTTCCGGACTAACAGGCTACGCCCAAGCGATCACGTGTACGGATGCCAATGGCCTCCAGCCGGGGCTGCCCTCCGGTGCGGCCTTCACCGGCTCCCTGGCCTTGACGCCGGTGGCTGGTGCGGACATCGACTGCGTGCTGACCAATACCGCACAGCCTGCTCCGAAGATGGAGTTCACCAAGTCGGCTGACGCTTCTGCAGTTCAGTCACCTTCGCGGGTCGGGGACGTGATCACCTACACGTTCACGGCGAAGAACACCGGGAACACGGACTTGACCGGTGTGGTCATCAACGACCCCCTGGCCGGCCTGTCCAACCTGAGCTACACGTGGCCGGGAACACCGGGCACTCTGCTTCCAGGCGAGACTGTGACGGCCATGGCAACCTATGCCGTCACCCAGGCGGACGTCGATGCCGGACACGTAGCCAACTCGGCCACCACCTCGGGCAACCCTCCCACCGGTCCTCCGGTCACTCCTCCGCCCGGAACCACGGATACTCCGCTGACCCCGGGACCGGAGATGAGCCTGACAAAGTCGGCTGACGCTTCGGCGATCCAGAACCCGTCCAAGGTTGGGGACGTGATTACCTATACGTTCGAGGCCAAGAACACGGGCAACGTGAAGCTGATGGGCGTTGCGATCAACGATCCTTTGGCTGGCCTGTCTGCCTTGACGTACAGCTGGCCCGGTGCCGCCGGTGAGCTGCTGCCCGGCCAGTCAGTGACTGCCAAAGCAACGTATGCGATCACGCAGGCTGATATCGATGCCGGCCATGTTGTTAACTCGGCGACCACCACGGGCAACCCGCCCACCGGCCCTGCCGTAACTCCGCCTCCGGCTGGAACGGACACCCCGGTCACTCCTTCGGCGAACATGGCACTGACCAAGTCGGCAGACGCTTCGGCCGTACAGAAGCCTTCGCGCGTTGGTGACGTCATCACGTACACCTTCGAGGCGAAGAACACGGGGAATGTTGTGCTGACGGGTGTTGTGGTCAATGATCCGCTGCCTGGCCTTTCCGCACTCAGTTACACGTGGCCCGGAGCCGCAGGAACCCTGCAACCGGGCCAGTCCGTGACCGCGACGGCAAGCTACGCGATCACGCAGGCCGACATTGATTCGGGCCACGTGGTCAACACTGCGACCACCACGGGCACTCCGCCCAACGGTCCGGCTGTAACCCCGCCGCCCGCCGGCACGGATACACCGCTGAATCCGGCGCCGGCGATGGAGTTCACCAAGTCCGCTGATTCTTCAGCGATCCAGAGCCCCGCTGTTGTGGGCGACCAGGTCACCTACACCTTCACCGCCAAGAACACCGGCAACGTGAAGCTCACGGGCGTCACCATCAACGACCCCCTGGCCGGCCTTTCCGCGCTCGTGTACTCCTGGCCCGGTACGCCGGGCGAGCTGCAGCCGGGCCAGTCTGTGACTGCAACGGCAACGTACGGCATGACGCAGGCCGATATCGACGCAGGCCACGTGGCGAACACGGCAACCAGCACCGGCAATCCGCCCACCGGCCCCGCGGTAACCCCGCCGCCGGCAAGCACGGACACTCCGTTGACTCCTGGTCCGGACATGACCTTGACCAAGACGGCGGATGCTTCCGGTGTCCGGAACCCGTCCCAGGTTGGGAATGTCATCACGTACTCGTTCGAGGCGAAGAACACGGGCAACGTGAAACTGACTGGCGTGGTGATCAACGATCCGCTGGCTGGCTTGTCTCCGCTGAGTTACACCTGGCCCGGCACTCCCGGTGAGTTGCAGCCTGGCCAGTCCGTGACTGCGAAGGCAAGCTACGCGATCACGCAGGCTGACATCGATGCCGGCCATGTTGTGAACTGGGCGACCAGCACAGGTAATCCGCCCACCGGCCCGGCGATCTCCCCGCCGCGGTCAGGAACGGATACCCCGCTGACGCCTGGCCCCGCAATGGAGTTCACCAAGACGGCTGACGCGTCCGGAGTCCAGACCCCGAGTGTTGTAGGCGATCGCATCAACTACACGTTCACGGCGAAGAACACGGGCAATGTCACCCTCACGGACGTGGCCATCAACGACCCGTTGGCGGGCCTGTCTCCGCTGGTCTACTCGTGGCCCGGCGTGCAGGGGATCCTGCTTCCCGGCCAGACGGTGACTGCGACGGCAAGCTACGCGATCACCCAGGCGGATATCGATGCGGGTCACGTTGCCAACAGCGCCACCACCACTGGTGTTCCTCCGACCGGCACCCCGGTCACGCCTGCTCCGGGAACCACGGATACTCCGTTGACCCCGGCTCCGGCCATGGAGTTCACCAAGTCCGCTGACGCTTCCGCGATCCAGGACCCGGCTGTTGTGGGCGACCTGATCACCTACACCTTCGCGGCCAAGAACACGGGGAACGTGAAGCTGAGCGGTGTCACCATCAACGATCCGCTCGCGGGTCTGTCCGCGCTGAGCTACACCTGGCCGGGAACCTCCGGTGAGTTGCTGCCGGGCGAAACGGTAACTGCTACGGCAACGTACGCGATCACCCAGGCCGACATCGATGCGGGTCATGTGGTCAACGAGGCAACCTCTACGGGTACCCCGCCGTCCGGCCCTGCCGTCACTCCACCGCCGGGTAAGACGGACACCCCGTTGACCCCGTCTCCGGCACTGCAGTTCACCAAGTCGGCTGACGCTTCGGCTGTTCAGAGCCCGGCCGTTGTAGGTGACGTGATCACCTACAACTTCACGGCGAAGAACAGCGGAAACGTGAAGCTCACGGGTGTTGTGATCGACGACCCGCTGGCTGGCCTGTCTGCACTGAGCTACACCTGGCCGGGTACTCCCGGTGAGTTGCTGCCCGGCCAGACCGTGACGGCCACTGCGAAGTACGCCCTCACCCAGGCGGATATCGACGCCGGTCATGTCGCCAACAGCGCCACGACCACTGGTGTTCCGCCCACAGGGACGCCCCTGACGCCTCCTCCGGGAACGACGGACACCCCATTGGTTCCGGCGCCCGGGATGGTGTTCACCAAGACTGCTGACTCGTCCGCAGTTCATGACCCGACCAAGATCGGCGATGTCATCACCTACACGTTCACGGCAGGGAACGCCGGAAACGTGACGTTGAAGAATGTTGCCATCAACGACCCCCTGGCGGGCCTGTCCGGACTGAGCTACAACTGGCCGGGCACCCCCGGTGAGCTGCAGCCGGGTCAGACGGTGACTGCTACGGCAACGTACGCGATCAAGCAGGCGGATATCGACGCCGGTCACGTGGCCAACGTGGCAACCGCCACCGGCACTCCGCCGACGGGCACTGCCCTGACGCCGCCTCCGGCCACAACGGACACCCCGTTGACCCCGGCACCGGCGATGGAGTTGACCAAGTCGGCTTCCGCGCCGGCTGCAGGAGGGACCTCCGAGGTCGGAGACCTGATCACCTACACGCTGTCGGCGAAAAACACCGGCAACGTAAAGCTGACAAACGTGTCGATCAACGATCCCTTGGCTGGATTGTCGGCCTTGGTCTACAGCTGGCCCGGAACTCCGGGTGAACTGCAGCCGGGCGAGACGGTGACCGCTACGGCAACGTACGCGATCACCCAGGCCGATATCGATGCAGGTCACGTCGCCAACCTGGCGACCACCACGGGTACTCCTCCGTCTGGCCCGTCGGTTGGCACGCCGCCGGTAGGTACGGACACCCCGTTGGTCCCGGTTCCTGCGATGGAGTTCAGCAAGCAGGCCTTGGTCTCGCTCGTCGCCGGCCCGTCGCACGTGGGCGATGAGATCGTCTACCAGTTCACAGCCAAGAACACCGGCAACGTGAAGCTGACCAACGTGTCCATCGACGACCCGATGGCCGGCCTGTCGGCTCTGAGCTACACCTGGCCCGGCACCCCGGGTGAGTTGCTCCCCGGAGAGACGGTCACTGCCCAGGCGACGTACCACGTCACCCAGGCGGATATCGACGCCGGTCACGTCGCCAACCTGGCGACCACCACGGGCACTCCTCCCACCGGCCCGGCGGTCACCCCGCCTCCGGCCGGCACGGACACCCCGCTGTCGCCTGATGCAGCACTGGAGTTCTCCAAGACCGCGGATGCTTCCGCAGTAGGGGATCCCGCGAAGGTGGGTGACATCGTCACCTACACCTTCACGGCGAAGAACACTGGCAACGTCATGTTGACGGGTGTGGCCATCCACGATGTCCTGCCAGGCTTGTCCGCACTGCGCTATAACTGGCCGGGCACTCCTGGTGAGCTGCAGCCTGGCCAGACGGTGACTGCGACGGCAACGTACGCGGTAACCCAGGCCGATATCAATGCCGGCAAGGTCGTGAACAATGCGACTGCCACCGGCCTGCCTCCGACGGGACCGCAAGTTACTACGCCACCTGCAAGTGCTGTTGTGACTTTCCCGCCGGTTGTTCCGAACCAGCCAGGTGAGTCGCTGGCCTCCACGGGTGTTGTTCTCACCGTGTTGCCCATCAGCCTCCTGGTAGTTGGTGCGGGACTGTTCCTGTTCCTCATTGGACGCCGTAAGCGTTCCGAGGCATAGGGAAGGAGTGCGCGGCAACCGGTCTCCCCATTTCGGTTGCCGCGCACTTTCCATGGCTTCCACGAATCAGCAAAAAAGGAATCAGGTAGTTACTCCATGAAGAAGTCAGTCGTGTGCATGGTGGGCGTGCTGGTCTCAGCAGCCGCGCTCGCTGGTTGTTCCTCGCCCAGCAACCAACCCGGCCAACCGCCGTCGTCCACTACAACCCAGGCACCCACCACCGGTGAGGCTAAACCCGCGAACCCCGGCACCGGCATTATTGAAGCCACCACCATGGCCTCCTGCGATACCGCCGCCGGCAAGGTAGCGGCCAAGGGGACCGTGACTCCACCCGACGGCACCAAGGGGACCGTGAAGATCTCCGTGAGCTGGGTGGATCCCAAATCGTCGGCAGTCCTTGCCAAGGGCGAACAGACCTTCAAGGACGCGCAGGCAGGCAAAGCCCTTGATTGGGCCATCAACGCCGAGGTCCCCCAAAAGGGGTCCGAGGTCAAGTGCGTCCTGGGGGCAGCTGTCCTTTAGCCCGCAGCCCGACTCAAGCAGCAGGGTCGAGGCGCACTAACTGAAGCGGTCGATCGGGTTCATCATGACCTGGTCGACCGCTTCTTTTGCCATTGGGCTGCGTGCCAAAAGAGGAGTCCAACAGTGGGCACGTGAAAGGCCAGCCTTCTCAAATAATGAGATATCAATCTCTTAATGTGAGACGACTCGATACTCTCTCTGAATGACGAACCCTTCTGTGATCCCACCCTTTGTCTCCCTCGATTGGTGCGAAGACCATCGGCCGGATCTCGTCCTTGCAGATGCCCGCTGGTACCTCGATGGCAGTTCCGGGCGCCGGGCCTACGATCAAGGCCACCTGCCGGGTGCCGTCTTCGTGGACCTTGACGCCTGGCTTTCCGGTGATTCAGGCGACGCGGTCGGGCGGAATCCGCTCCCTGATCCGGAAGTCTTTTCGGCGGGCATGTCCTCCCTGGGGATTGGCGACTCAGACGTTGTGGTGGCCTATGACGATGCCGGTGGGGTCATTGCCGCACGGTTGGTCTGGATGCTTCGGGCTACCGGTCGCCAGGCAGCAATTCTCGACGGCGGGATGGCCTCCTATCGCGGACCGCTGGAGTCGGCGCCTGCAGCAAGGGAGGTCGCGGACTTCAGCGTCCGCCCGTGGCCGAACGAGCGTTTGGCCACCATCGAGGACGTGCTGCGTGGCGACTCTTCGGTGGCTGATGCCCGGAACCGGGATCGATTCGAGGGGCTGCAGGACCCGGTCGATCCCCGCCCGGGACACATCCCGGGGGCCGGCAACCTTCCCTGCCGGGAGAACCTTGATGCCACCGGAAGGCTATTGGCGGACGGCGAGCTTCGCCGTAACGTCCGGGCGGCGGGAATCCACACCGCCGATCGGTTCATCAGTTACTGCGGCTCCGGGGTGACGGCGTGCCACAACCTCCTCATGCTGGAGCATCTAGGGCTGGGTGAGGGGCGCCTGTTCGTGGGCGGGTGGTCCCAGTACAGCCGGTCCCCGGAGCTGCCTGTCGAACTCGGGCCGGCCGGAAGGGTGGCCTGAAGCAGCCATTCATTGGCCGAAAGGCGTGACATTTTGCACCCAAATGCCTTCCGGGGAAAGTCAATGACGCGTTACCGCCCGGTACATCACCGAGAAACCGCCTTCCGAGCGAATTAGGTCACAAAAGTTTGACGCAAAGGCCAACCTAAGTAAGGCTTGCCTTTGCTAACTAGCGATCCCAACGCAACGGAAGGAAGCTGTCGTGACGTCACCCAGTGTCGAAGAGCAGATAGCTCAGGAGCAGGATTTCGGCTCCAAAGTGGAGCTGGCACTTGCTGCCACCAACCAACTGTTCAACGCACGAAATTCGCCCAGCTACGTGGCGCAGGTCCTCCAGGGAGTCAATGCCGTCTCCACCAAGGTGCAGCGCACCGCCCAGCCGTTCACCGGCGTCGCGAATGCGGAACTGAAGGCCAAAGTTGGTGCCGTCGACCTCGAGCGACCCCTTCCCGACACCGCCGCCGCCTTGGAGGAGTTGGAGGAGCTCTACCTCAAGGACGCCATCTACTTCCACGACGCACGCTATGCCGCACATTTGAACTGCCCGGTGGTCATCCCGGCGCTGGTGGGCGAGGCCGTGCTCTCGGCCGTGAACTCCTCCATGGACACGTGGGACCAGAGCGCGGGTGCCACCATGATCGAGCGCCGCCTCATCGATTGGACCGCCGAGCGAATCGGCTTCACCGCAGAAGCGGATGGCGTCTTCACCTCCGGCGGCAGCCAGTCCAACTTCCAGGCGCTGCTGATTGCCCGTAACCACGCCGTCGCCAAGCTGCGTACGGACGCCCCGGAGGCCCGCCTGCCGCACCTGCTGGACCGCCTCCGGATCTTCACGTCCGCGGACAGCCACTTCAGCATCCAGAAGTCGGCCTCCATGCTCGGCCTCGGCTTCGATGCCGTCATCGCCATTCCCACTGCCGAAGACCACCGCATGGATCCCGCCGCCCTTGCGGCTGCTTTGGCGGAAGCCCACGACGCCGGGCTGGTACCCATGGCGGTGGTGGCCACTGCCGGGACCACCGACTTCGGTTCGGTTGATCCGCTCTCCGAGCTTGCCGCACTGGTCCGCGCCTATGACTCCTGGCTGCACGTGGACGCCGCCTACGGTGGAGGGCTCATTGTTTCCGGCCGCTACCGTCACCTTCTGGACGGCATCCACTTGGCCGATTCCGTGACCGTCGACTTCCACAAGACGTTCTTCCAGCCAGTCAGCTCCAGTGCTGTGTTGGTCCGCCATGGATCCATGCTCGGCCATGTCACCTACTACGCCGACTACCTGAACCCGGAGAGCGCCGCCAAGGCCGAGATCCCCAACCAGGTGGACAAGAGCATCCAGACCACGCGCCGTTTCGATGCCCTGAAGCTCTGGCTGACCCTGCGCATCATGGGCGCCGACGCCATTGGTGCCCTGTTCGACGAAGCCATCGACCTGACGGGCCGCGTAGGTGCGTTGCTTGCCGATGACGCTGAGTTCGAACTCGCCGCAGCGCCGCAGTTGAGCACGCTTGTGTTCCGTTACCGGCCTCTCATCGGCGGCGAAAAGCTCGACGAGAACGCCGCCGACGCCCTCAATCCCGCCATCCGTGCCGCGATCTTCGCATCCGGCGAAGCCGTTGTGGCAGGCACGAAGGTGGCCGGACGCCACTACCTCAAATTCACCCTCCTCAACGCCGAGGCCTCCCTGAGGGACATTCAGGAAATCATCGAACTCATCCGCCGCACGGGCGCCAGCCTGCTCGCAAACACCACGGAGGCCGCCGCGTGAGCACCCCGGACAACAGCAAGATTTACGACGTCGCGGGCATCGGCGTCGGGCCCTTCAACCTTGGCCTCGCGGCACTCAGCGAGCCGGTGGAAAACCTGGACTGCGTGTTCCTGGAGCGCCGCGATTCCTTCGACTGGCACCCCGGCATGATGCTGGAGCCGGCCCACCTGCAGGTTCCGTTCATGGCTGACCTCGTGACCCTGGCAGACCCGACGTCGCCGTACTCGTTCCTGAACTTCCTGAAGCAGACGGGACGCTTGTACCGCTTCTATATCCGCGAGAACTTCTACCCCTTGCGTGCCGAATACAACCAGTACTGCCAGTGGGTGGCCGGGCAGTTGGATTCGGTCCGATTTAGCACGGATGTGCTGGATGTGACGTACGACGACGGCGTGTACCGCCTTTCGGTGCAGGGCCCTGGCGGCGCTGAGGTGCTTCGCGCGCGGCGCCTGGTCCTGGGCACGGGAACGTCGCCTTACATCCCGGTGTCCTGTGCAGGGATAGTGGATGGCGGGGGACTGGTCCTCCACAACGCCGAGTACCTGTCGAGGAAGAGTGAGCTGCAGTCCAAGCGCAGCATCACGATCGTGGGCAGCGGGCAGAGTGCCGCAGAGCTGTACTACGAGCTCCTCCAGGAAATCGACGTGTATGGCTACCAGCTCAACTGGGTGACCCGCTCCGGCCGCTTCTTCCCGCTGGAGTACACCAAGCTCACCCTTGAGATGACCTCACCCGAGTACGTGGATTACTTCCACTCGCTGCCTTCGGACCAGCGGGACAACCTGATCAAGAACCAGAAGAACCTGTACAAGGGCATCAACTCGGACCTGATCGACGACATCTACGATCTCCTCTACACCAAGAGCCTGTCCGGAATCGTGGACACCCAGCTGCACACGCACTCCTCGCTGACGGCTGCCGAATGGAATGCTGCGACGGGCACCCACACCCTGCAGTTGCGCCACGAAGAGCACGGCCGCGACTACACCCTCGAGTCGGAGGCAATAGTGCTCGCCACCGGCTACTCCTATAAGGAACCCGCCTTCCTGGCCGGTATCAAGGACCGTATCCGTCGCGACGCGAAGGGACGGTTCGACGTCGAGCGCAACTACGGTACCGGCGTCGAACCCGGCGAAATCTTCGTCCAGAACGCGGAACTGCACACGCACGGCTTTGTCACCCCGGACCTGGGCATGGCCGCCTACCGCAACTCCTGCATCCTGCGCGAAATCACGGGGCGCGAGATCTACCCGGTCGAACGCAGCATCGCATTCCAGCAGTTCGGCGCGCCGGCTCCGGTCGTCGTGGACGCCCCTGAGTCTGTAGGAGCAGCAGTATGAGCTTCACGTTCCGCCCTGTGGATCCCGTAGCCGACGCAGCAGTCCTCCACAGCTGGGTGAGCCAGGAATACGCCCGGTTCTGGGGCATGGTTGGATGCGCCGAACAGGACGTTGTGGAGGAGTACTCAAAGATCGCCGCCACGGGTCACCACCAGGCCTTCCTGGGGCTCGACGACGGTGTCCCCGCCTTCCTGATGGAACGCTACCGCCCGGAATCGTCCCCGCTGGCGGACGTGTACGACGTCCAGCCGGGCGACCTCGGGATGCATTTGCTGGTCTCCCCGCCGAGCGGCGACCCGCAACCGGGCTTCACCACCGCCGTCATGCAGGCCGTGATGCAGGAACTGTTCGAGGACCCCGAAACCCGGCGGGTCGTCGTCGAGCCTGATGCCCGCAACCACAAGATCCATGCGCTCAACCAGAAGGTGGGCTTCCGCCCGCACGGCGTGGTGACCCTTCCCGCCGTCGACCCTTCCGAAGACCACAAGCAGGGGCTGCTGAGTTTCTGCACGCGCGAGGATTTCCTTGCCACCCTGACCCCGATTCTGGCCGCGCCTGCCGCGGCGACCAGAGGAGAAGACCAGTGACCAGCACCGTCGAAACCGGCATCGCGCAGTCGGCCGCACCCGTTTCCCACCTCAACCCGGAGAGCTGGGCCGTTGCCAACCGGCACCTGATCCGGAAGGCGATCGCGGAGTTCTCGCATGAACGGATCCTGGTTCCGGACCTGATCCGCGACGAGGGTGCAGGCGTTGGCCTGTACCGCGTGACGAGCGACGACGACACGGTTGAGTACCGCTTCCGTGCAACCGTCCTGGAGCTGGATCATTGGGCGGTCCGGCCGGAATCCATTGCCCGCTTCCGCGACGGCGAGGAGCTGCCGCTGGATGCCCTGGACTTCATTGCCGAGTTCCATGAAGCACTGGGCATCAAGATGGAAATGCTCCCTGTCTACCTCGAAGAAATCAGCAGCACCCTGGCCAGCCACGCCTACAAGCAGGGCAAGCCGTTCGGCTCCGCCGAGCTGGCCGCGGGTGTCACGGGTGGGTTCGACGTGGCTGCGGATTTCCAGGCGATCGAGCACAGCATGACCGAGGGACACCCGTGCTTCGTGGCCAACAACGGCCGCCTTGGCTTCGGGATTTCCGACTACCATGCTTTCGCGCCGGAAACCGGAGCCGTTGTGCGGCTGCAGTGGATCGCCGTGCACCGCAGCAAAGCCGTGTTCACCTCCAGCGCCGGCCTCGATTACCGGACGCACTTCGAAGCGGAACTAGGGCCCGCAACGCTCGCATGGTTCAGCACGGAATTGTCCGCGTCCGGACTCGACCCCGATGACTACCTGCTCATGCCGGTCCATCCGTGGCAATGGGACAACAAGCTCACCGTGACGTTCGCGGCAGAAATCGCCCAGCGCCACATTGTGCACCTCGGCTCGGGGGAGGACGACTACCAGGCCCAGCAGTCCATCCGCACGTTCTTCAACACCACGTCACCGGAGAAGGCGTACGTCAAGACGGCCATGTCCGTGCTGAACATGGGCTTCATGCGCGGGCTGTCACCGCAGTACATGAAGGCAACGCCGGCCATCAACGACTGGTTGCAGGACGTGATCTCGAAGGACCAGGAGCTCCAGAACCGGGGCCTGGCCATGATCAAGGAATCTGCCGCCATCGGGTACCACAACCACTACTACGAGGCGGCTTCGGCCAAGGGTTCGCCCTACCGCAAGATGCTCTCTGCCCTGTGGAGGGAAAGTCCGCTGCCCTTGCTCAAGGAAGGCCAGCAACTGGCCACCATGGCTTCCTTGCTGCACGTGGATGCATCTGGCGTTTCCATGGTTTCTTCCCTCATTGCCCGGTCCGGGCTGGCTCCCACCGAGTGGCTGCGCCGTTACTTCGAGGCCTACCTCGTGCCGCTGGTGCATTGCCTCTTCGAGTACGAGCTTGCCTTCATGCCGCACGGCGAGAACGTCATCCTGATCCTGGAAAACGGCGTGCCGGTGCGGGCCATCATGAAGGACCTGGCCGAGGAAATCGTGGTGATGGGTGACCGGCTTGAACTCCCGGAAGAGGTTTCCCGCATCAAGGCCGAGATTCCTGCCGAAGAGATGGTCCTGGCGATCTTCACCGATGTCTTCGACTGCATCTTCCGCTTCCTCGGTGCGATCCTCGTGGAAGACGGGACGCTCCGCGAGGACGAGTTCTGGGGAACCGCGGCCTCGGTGCTGCGCGAATACCAGGCACGTCATCCGGAGTTGGCAGACCAGTTCGCCATGCACGACCTCTTCGCCCCGGACTTCGAATTGTCCTGCCTCAACCGGCTGCAGCTTCGGAACAACCAGCAGATGCTGGACATCTCCGATCCCTCGGGCGGACTTCAAATGGCCGGACGGCTGGCCAACCCCCTGGCGAAGTTCGCCTAACAAGCCCCGCCGAGGTGGCAGATGATGACAATCGTGGTCGCAGACATTGTCATCATTTGCCACCTCGGCGCGTTATGAGCGCCACGATCTCCGTCCCGTAGGCCTGCGATGACGTCATGGAACCGCGGAACCAGCACAGCACCAGGCGCCGTTGTTGGCGGCTAGTCTAGGCGCATGACCACTCGAGCCAACGAACGTACCGCCCTCGTGACTGGAGCAACAGCCGGACTTGGCGCCGAGTTTGCGCGCCAACTCGCCGAATCCGGCCATCATCTGGTCCTGGTGGCCCGTGACGGTGAGCGCCTCACCGCCAAGGCGGAGGAACTCGAACGCGACTTCAGCATCTCGGCGGAGACGCTCTCCGCGGACCTGACTACCGCCGTCGGGATTTCCGCGGTGGCGGACCGGCTTCGGGATGCCACAAGGCCGGTGGATGTGCTGGTCAACAACGCGGGCATCGGCCTGCTGAAGTCTTTCGAGGACAACGACGTGGACGAGGAGAGGCGGCACCTGCATCTCCATGTCCAGACGCCCATGGAACTGTGCCACGCTGCCCTTGAGGTGATGCTGGTGCGGGGCAGCGGCCGGATCATCAACGTGGCAAGCGTGGCGGCGTTTGCCAACCGCGGCACCTACTCGGCCGCGAAGGCCTGGCAGGTCACGTTCAGCCGGTGGGCAAACCTCGCCTACGCCAAGTCCGGCGTCCAGGTGACGGCCGTTTGCCCGGGCTTTACCCACACCGAATTCCACGAGCGCATGGGCATGGACAAATCCGTGGCTCCGCGTTTCCTCTGGCTTACTGCCGAACGCGTGGTGCGGGAGGGGCTGGAGGACAACGCCCAAGGCAAGGCCATCTCCATCCCCACCCGCCGCTACAAAGTGGTCAGTTTCTTTGCCCGGATTCTTCCCGCGAAGCTCACGTCCGGACCGCCGCGCAGGCCGCTCAAGCCATAGGAGCGGACTCTGCCGGCGTGCTCTGCAAACGTGTTGACCGAGAGGGTCGTCCGGACACCCAGACGTAGGCGCCGGCTGCGACAATGACGCCGCCTCCGATGACCATCCACCAAGGGTAGCCGGGGACGTCCGGAGAGGTGCCTGCTGAGTCCACTTCCGCCTGGGGTGTGGGAATGACCCGTTCGCCGGTGACCAGGATGCGGTGGCTGTTGATGCCCAGGGGCGTGCACGTGACAAGGGTCAGGAGGTCCTTGCCAGGCTGGATGAGGAGGCTCTCTGTTTCTTCCGGCTCCACGATGCGGGTGTCGATCACGCGGTAGGTAAGGACCTCGCCGAACACCTCGATGGTGAAGGTGTCATCGGCTTTGACCTTGTCCAGGTCATTGAACAGTTCCGAGGTTGCAAGGCCCCTGTGACCCGTGAGCACGGAGTGGGTGGAGGGACCTCCAACGGGCAGGGCGGTGCCTTGGAGATGGCCGACCCCATGCTCCAGGACGGCGTCCGACGTGCCGTGGTAGATGGGCAGGTCCACTTTGATCGAAGGAATCCGGATACGTGCCATCAATCCCTCGGAATCGCCGCGGAGCATGTCCATATACGGGCGCCCCGTTTCCGCGTGGGGTTCCTTGGCGAGCGGCAGCCGTTCGTTTGCTGCCACGTCCGCACCGCCGCCGCTGAGGCTTTGGTTGTATTCGCGTGCTTCGTTGAGCCTGGAATGCAGTGTTTCGGCGCCGAGGTCCTTGATTCCCTGGGTGAGTTTGTCGATCTCGTGCGATTGGTCCACTGCGCTGAACCACGCGGCCGCGGCCGGGTAGAGAAGGAGCGCACTTCCGGACATCATCGCCAGTGCCACCAGCAGCGCCACCCCTGGAAGGCGCCACCGGCGCGGCTGGTCCTGGATACCTCGCGAGGCGGTGGAGACCGGCGAAGGCGGGGTGCCCTTTCGACGCCCCGCCTTCGCTTTCACAGTTCTCCGTTACGCGCGTGCGGGTGCCAGGGAGGCACGACGACGCGCGGTGATGATGGCGGTACCAAGGCCAATGGCGATGAGCCCGATGCCACCCACGGTGAACCACAGAGCGCCGTCACCACCGGTCAGCGGGAGCGCAAAGGCAGGAACCTGGTCGTGTTCGAATTCCACGTAGTTCTGCACAGGCGCGGTGGTGGACGAAGGTCCGGCTACCACCTGGGTTTGCACCTGGCTCGGCGTGGGCAACTGGAAACCGGCCGGGGGAGTGATCTCGCGGACGTAGTAGTTCCCCGGTGTGATGATGGGGATCGCCACGAGGCCGTTCGCCCCCGTGGTCCAGTTCTGGATGCCGTTGATGAAGACCGGGTTCTGGCCCAGGTTGGCGTCGTTCTGGTTGAGGAACACCTGGTACACGGCGCCTGCGAGCGGAGTCCGCACGCCGTTCTCGTTCTGGTAGGCGAAAACGGTGAGCTGGCCGATCGGCGTGCTGCCCGTGACGGTCTCGATTGCGTTGTTCACTACGCTCCGTGCCGTGTTGGTGATGATGCCGTTGGCCGGAATGGTGACGGCGCGGCTGAGCACGTTCAGTGTCACTTTCCCGCCGGGCAGTGCGGCCAGGCGTGCCAGGCCAGCGGGTGTGAAGGTGACGGTGAGGTTACGTGTGGCTTCGTCGTAGGCGAGGCTGTAGTCGGTGCCGGCCAGGAAGTTTTGCGTAACATCGGCGGAGTTGGCTACCCGCACACTGGTTGGGGCAACGCCCGTGGGGCCGGTGGCAAGATAGTTGAGCTCGGCGGGCAGGATATCGGTGAGCGTGAAGGTGTTCAGGGTGTCACCACCGGCCAACGTCGGCACGTCCGAGTTGATGGCCCAGCGGATCAGGTCCGGGTTGCGGGCCTCCACCGAGTTGGCGGGAGCGGGGACACGGGTCTTGGTCAGGGCCGTGACAGCGTTCTTCGGGTACGCGTGGACGTCATAGATCCACTGGTTGCTCGGTGCCCCGTTCGGTCCCGTGGGGAACGGCAGCGTGACGAGGAACGGCGCCGAAGGGTTGGTCGCCTGGGCGGGCAGCACAGTCTCGGTCACAAGGTAGAGGCCGATCGGCAAGGTGTCGCCGTTGTTGAACACCGCCACGCCGTTGGTTCCGGTGGTGGCTGTATACGTGTCGTTGGCGTTGACCCGCGAGGCTGCCGTGGCAGGGGTCAGCGCGGAGACCTGCGTCCAGCCTTCCGGCGTCGTAAGGTCGACACCCTGGACCAGGGCGGCGGTGAAGGTGGCGCCCGAGAGCGGCGTGCCGGGGACGGTGACTTCCTGGCCGGTGCCGATTTGCTGACCGTTGTTGGGTCCGAGCGCGAACTTGTGGACGGTCAGGGTTCGGGCAATCGTCGGGTCGATGTTGCCCGGCTGGGTCACGGCTGTTGCCGGTGCGATGGCGGCAAGGGTCGCCGAGACGCCCAGCGCCAAAGCGCCGACGACGGCGGATAGCCGCCTGAGGATGGTGTTGGACATGTGCTTTCTCCTACGAGTGAGGTGCGAGTGGCGGGCTGGACTGGATGAATCTGGATGAAGGCTGGACGGATGTCTGGCACGGTGTTCTGGGGTTGGTTTCACCGATGGGCGCCTCGCATCCGTCGACTTCTGTGCCACACCAGGAGGGCCAGTGACAGGACCAGCATCAATCCCCCTCCGATGTAGTAGGAGTCAGCGCTCGTACCGCCGGTGAGCGGCAAGGTGGTGGGCTGAACGGGGGCGTTGACGAAGCGGTAGACCGCCGTCTGCCCGGCTGCCGGAGCGGTGATGGTTCGTGACGACACCGTGGTCCAGGTTGAACCGACCAATCGCTCGAGGCGGAGTTCCTGGTAAGCAATCCGTCGGGTGGGATCAGTGGCCGCTTCGGAGAGTGTGTAGCTGTGGCCCGGCCTGACATCGAAGGTGTTGGCTGGGTTGCCCGAGGCGACATATTCGGCGCCCGTGCGCGTTTCCGTTGGCAGGACCCCGCCTGCCAGCACAGCCGGAGTGGCGGTAACTTTCCAGTCCGGCGCCTGGAAGCCGGTCCGCGGGCTGACTACCTGCTTGAGCAAGGTGATGGACGCCGTGGCGTTCTGCACGGTGCACGTGATGCTGGCTCCGTTGCTCGGCGTCACATCCCCTGCCGCCGTGACCGCGACGGTGGCACCGGTTCCGGTAACGCACTGCCAGGTGCCGGTTTGGACATAGGTCAATGGACCGTTTGCTTCCGCGAGGCGGTACGCGGCGCCCGGGGTTACGGGGATGCCGGTGGCGGCGGCGGTGCCGGAGCGTCCGGCGGGTCCGGCAAGTGCCCCCGCGGGCCCGGTGGCGCTCAGGGTCCAGTCCGTGGGGAGCGCGGAACCGTAGGTGACTTGCTTGACCAAGGTGAGTGACGCCGTCGGGCGGTTCACCATGGTGCACTCGACGCTGGATGACGGCGCAATCGCCGTGAGGCTTGCGCTGATGGTGGTTCCGGACTGGCTGAACGTCACCGCGCGGGCAGTGCCGTTGACCGTGCAGGATCCGCTGACGAAGGCAAAGCCTTCCTGCTGGATTTCGGAGACCACCACTGTTGCCCGGGACGCTGCCGAGCCGAACAGTACGGTCCAGCTGGCTTGGCCGGCGGCATCGGTCGCCTGCCGCGGTGACAGGCTCGGCAGGGCGGTTGCGGTTCCGGTGGTGGCCGTCGCAGCGGTGCCCACGCTCCAACCGACGCCGGGACGGGTCAGGCCGGAGAACTCCTGGATGGTCTTGGTGATCCGTACGCTCGAAACCGGTGATGGCGAGTTGAAATACGTGCACGTCACATTCACGCTGAGCCGGTTCGGCATGGTGACGGTTCCAGTCGCGGTGCTTCCTGTGCTGAGCCGCACGCCGTCAGCCCAGCATTCATACACCGTGGTGTACACGCTGATGGCCGAGGTGGAGCCGGCTGCCATGGCCTCCGAGACTGTCACCGCGGTGCCGATCGGGACAGGGTAGGGCCCGATCTGTGCCGCTTGCCGTCCGGTGGCCGCGCCGGTGGTTGTTGCCGTGGCGAACGCCGTCAGCGGAGAACCGGCCGAGGCCGTCAGCGTGAACTGGTCGGCCGCGGCCTGGCGGCCCACCACGTTCTTCTGGACGGTAATGGTCGACGGCGACGAGCACCCCGCGAGGTCAACCGAGTTCACTGCCACGCGGGGCGTTCCGCTCACGCGGGCCCACGTAGTGGCGTCGAATTCGTAGGCACTGCCCGCATTGGAGAGGTAGACGGTACCCCGGGGTGAGAAGGCGATGCCGTTGATGTTGGCGAAGGCCGCGTCCGTGCCGGTGGTGGCTTTGGTGGTGGACGTGTTCACGGCCAGTGTCCCACCGGCTGCCGCGGCCAGGGTTTCGGCGGTAACCGTGTAGATCGTAGCGCTGTTGGTGGAGTTGATGGTTGCCGCCCCGACGACGTACAGGTTGCCTTGGGCGTCGAACGCCATGTCGCCGTTGCCGTTGGGCGCCGACCCGGTGGGGAACGCGCCGAGGTAGGCGAAGCGGGTGGCGGTGGGGTTCGACTCGGTGAAGCTCCAGATGTAGAACTGGGAGTTGGCGAAGATCCCGAACAGGTACCGGCCGCTGGCCATGTCCACAGCTCCGGCGACGATGCTTCCAGTGACAGCGGTGCCGCCCGCCGTCGTGGTGTAGGCAGTATTGGCCAGCTTTTCGAAACCGGCACTCGGTGTCCACTTGAGAATCGACGCGACATCCGAGGCATCCGCGGACCGATCAATGGCGTAGACGAGGTTTCCGTTCGAACCGATACCCAAAGCGTTGGCCGCCGTCACGCTGGACCACGAACCGACCGAGGCGAGGCTCCCCGAGACAATGTCGCCCTGCTCCAGCGCACCGGCAGCGGTGACGGAGTAGAAGTGGTTGGCGTCGCAGAAGAGGCGTGTGGCCTGGACCGTGTTGGTGAAGGTACACAGGACGTCGATTCCCGTCTCGTTGGGAATGGTAATGGTGCCCGACGCGCCGGCACCGGACGCGATCACGGTGCCTGAGCGGGTGCACTCATAGCCGTTGGAATAACCCAGGCCCGCGCCGGATGTGGGTGTTTCGTGAATGGTGTACGTGGACCCGGGCTGGACTACCGAGCGGGTGATTTGGGCCGGCTGGATCCCGGTTGCCGTTCCGGTGGTGGTGGTCGAGGCCAGCACGGTGGTTCCGCTTCGCAGCGACAACGTGAACTGGTCGGTGGAGGCCGTGCGGGCGGGGAGGTTCTTGCGCACCGTGATGGTGGTTGCCGGTGCCACCGTGAGGCTGGCCGGCGTGGTGGTGATCAGTCCCGTGGGGGTTACCGTTCCGCTGGTGTACGTTCCGGCAGTGGCTGCCACGACGTCCACCGTGATGGTGCAGGAGGTTGCGCCTGCGGCAAGGTCCCCACCGACGGCCGAGATGGTTCCCGATCCCGCTGCAGCGGTGACGGCAAACGCCGTGCCCGTGACGTTCGTGCAGGTGCCGGCCACCGCGGGAGTCGGTGCGACGACGAGTCCGGTGGGCAACGCCGTCGAGAACCCCCAATCGGATTTGGCGAGCAGGTCTGAGGTGTTGGTGACCGTGTACGTCAGGGTGGTAGGCACCGTCGCCGTTGCCCCCGCCGCGTCGAAGGAAGTATCGAGGGCGGGGCTGACATCGAGGATCCGCACGTTGTCAACGCCAAATCCGCTGCCGGTACCGGTCACGGTGTTCACGATCTGCACGCGCGCGGTGGATATCTGGGCGGGAGTGAGGAGTGCGGTGTTGGTGCCGCTGTAGCTTCCTGCACGCACGGAGGCGGACCATGCGGGGTCCACGATCCCGGAGATCGTGCCCAAGGTGGGAAGTGCCGTGGAGGTGTAGTAGACGTTTCCGGTGCTGGTGCACGGGACCACGGGGGAGGTAAATCCGCCCAGGAGCGTGGTCGCACCCGAGACCAGGTTCAGCGACAGTGAGGCGTTGTTGGTGCCGCACTGGGCTCCGACGGCATTCATGCCCAAGGCGTAGTACCGCGAATCCGTGGGGCTCACGCCCGTTCCTGCTGCCGACTGAAGGACCGTGGTTCCGCCGGCGACCGTGGCGTAGGGAAGGGCGACGAGTGCGTGGTTGACCTGCGTGCTGGAGGTGGAGCCATTGGTGGGAGCGGAGGCGGAGGTGGAACCGGTGACGCCTGCCGCTACCTGGCCCAGGACGTCGGCCATGCGCCGCGCGTCACGTGCGGCCAAGGAGGACTGCCCGACGGCCAGGTAGGGCTGGGTGGGGCAGAATGACGCATTCGGGTAGGGCGAGAGATAGTTCACCAGCACGCCCGTGCAGCTGGTTCCGTTCAACCAACCGCTTGATCCCGTGTATTTGCTGGCCGAGTAGCTTGACAGTCCACTGGCATTGTTGGTGAGTCCGGATTCGAAGGATTCGGTCCAGACCTGGCGGGGCGCGTCTGCGACTCCCGCCGCGAGGAGGCTGACGTCCTTGCCTGCGTTGGCTTCTTTGGCTGCGCCGGCCGCCGCTGGTGGACCGCGGCCGGTTTCAGCGACCGCGTCATCGCCGGCAGCGCCCGGTTCCCCGCTCGGCGTCGTCCCCCCGGGACGCGGCTCAGGCTCGACGGCGGCGCTTGGGCCGGGTGCGGACGGTTCCGGCTTGTCCGTGGGCGTCTTTTCAGCGGTGGACGGAGTGGCTGCTGGCTCCCCTGGTGCGGGGGCAGTGGTGGTGGCCGGCGTTGGCTCTTCAGTCCTGGGCGCTTCCGTGGTGGTGGCCGTTTCGGACGGCGACGCCGAATCCACCGGGGTTGGTCCCGCCGTGGCAAGTGAGACCGGAGCGGTTGCACCCCACCCGCCGAACATGACCACAACAGCGACGGCGGCTGCGACAGTGCGGGCACCTCGCCGTGACGTGGACCGGGCTTTGGGGCGCTTGCTTGGCTTTGCGTGTTTCAACGGGCCAGCGCTCCTCTCGGTTCGTCGTCGGTGGCTGGAAGACCACGACGGAAGGGACGCAGAAGCGTCACCATTTCCGAGAAGAAGCCCCCCAACTTCGGAATCAGCTGCCGTGAAGGCGAGCTGACACCGCCGACCCTAACAAGCCCGTTCGAGGTGGCACAACCCCCCACATTTGACTATTAGTGCAGGTCAGAGTCTGGTAGGGGCGTGAAAATCGATCCCGCAAGGAGAGCTTGGCGTACGGATTTCCCGCTCGTGCGAAGTGCCTGAAATCAGAGATTAGCTAGATAAACTAACTACATCGATCTATGCACTGCTTTGATACCCATGACTGCGGTAGTCCTGCCGCGTGATAGTTAGATAATCTTTATATATTTATAAGGTTGCTGACTTACAAGCGCCAGGCGCGGGTCGTGAATCGAGATCCTGATCCGGCGCTGAAGGCTCCGGCAGGCGCACTGCAGCCGTCTTAATTTTTGTCGTTATGAAATGTGACAGAGACGCTCCTCCCGGGTGCCGATGACCCCTTAACCGAGGTGCGTCGGGAATCTTCCGCATGACGTCCACCTTGCCTAAAAACCGGATGTATGGTTTGTTTTAGGGGTTGCCGGTCGGGGCATCGATTGCTCCCACAGGAGAAGATCTGCCGGTGGGAATCGCATTGGGGGGAGCCCCGACCGGCCACGTAAGATCCTCAGTGGGCCCGTTTCTTCGGAGCTGTTGCACCACGCCAATTCCGAGAGTCGAGGTTCCACCGTTGGTCCTTCAAGACCGAGCCAAGGCGACGCGGGAGGCAATCGTTGCCGGCGCCGCACTCGTTTTTGAGGAGCGTGGGTTTGGCTCCGCGACCATTGCGCTGGTGGCGGAAGCCGCACAGGTGACCAAGGGCGCCCTTTACTTCCACTACAAATCCAAGGACGAGCTGGCCGGCGCAGTCCTGGAAGCGCAGCATTCGATCGCCATGGCGGCCGGCGGACGCATTCTTGGTGAGAACAAACCGGCCTTGGAGACGATTATTCGGCTGTGTGGAGCCTTCGGGAACCTGCTGGTCACCGACCACATTGTCCGGGCAGGCATCCGGTTGACCCTTGAGGCTTCGGCGTTCGGCCAAGAGGTTCGAAAGCCCTACCAGGACTGGCTCGACACCATGAGCCACCTCACCGAGAACGGAATCCAGCAGGGGCACATCCGGGCATCGGTGGATCCTGCAGACTTTTCCCGCTACATCGTGGCTTCCTTCACGGGCGTCCAGATGGTTTCCAATGTCCTCAATGGTCGTGAGGACGTGATGCTCCGGATACAGCAGATGTGGGAAATCCTGTTGCCGGGAATCATCGACGGGAATTCCGGCCTCAGCCCGGCAGAACTCGGCGCCTTGGTGTCGCTCGAATCCACGTCGGGCAACGTAGCCGGCCGTCCCTTAGGAGAATCTGCCTGACTCCCTGACCCCACGACGTCAGCGAATCCGGGCCGCGGGATGCCACGCTATGCCCGGCGCTGCACCACCACAGCCACGGCAATCCCCACAACAGCCCCCACGAACGTTTCCACTGCACGCTCCAGCACCAGCACACCCGGGTCCATGGGCGACGCCAACTGGGCGATGAGCAGGACAACCGGGGTGAAAAACACCATGGCCCACCCGTAATGCCTGGCCATGAACAGCTCCGTAGGGAACTGGCACAACACCACAATGACGGCGAGGACCACGGCGGTATGGCCGGGGAAATACTGCAGCGGAGACAGCGGGCTGGGGAAAAGCACGACTGCCACGACGCCCAAACCGAGGAACGTCCCCACAATGCGGTGGATGCCCCGGTGGACGCGGCTGGGGAGATCCGCGCCTGCAAGGGGCACGGCGGCTGCGGCCATGGCCCAGTGCGGGTGGCCGCTCCCGCTCAGCACGCCAATCGCTCCGGCGCCGGCCACTGCCAGCACGTACCGGGAGGCATGAATCAGGGCGGCCTGCCTGAAGGAACCCCGGAACAGTGGGACATCGCGGACGGCGCCGCGCTCCCAGGTCCTGTGACGCAACCAGCCGGCAAAGCCAACCACAAGGGAGAAGGCGGCGGAGGCAGCACCGATGAGTACCGCCGTCGTGAACGGAACACTGGTGGGGACCGATGCGCAGGCGCCCAACGCCAGGATTCCGAAGAAGGGTCCGATGGGCCTCAGCCGCGATGAATCCGCGTACAGCGAACCCGCACCCGCGAACAAGGTTGCCACCAACACAAGCCACCAGGTGTGGATGTGGTTCACGGACAGGAAGACGCCGATCGTCAGCCCTCCAACCAGGATCACGGCGGCCTGGGCCTGGTGTTTCAGGCGGAGCTGGTGGGTCTCGTTACGGCCGTACATGCCGGTCAAGGCGCCGAACACCGCGTACAACATGAGGTCCGGCCGCCCCACGAGGATCAGAACCAAGGCCGGGGCGGCGACACTAAGGGCCACCCGGACGGCGGACAAGCGATCGTTGTTGGCCGGTCCCAGCCTGTGAAGTTCGCGTGCGTGCGTCATGAACGTGGGCACGGGAACACCACCAATCATCCGGGGCTTGTGGGCGAAAGTCTCAGGTTCGAAAATTATCAGGGTCGGGTCAGGGTCCGCCATAAGCCCGGTCACACGCCGTTAAAGCAACGCACTGTTTGGAGTCTGGAAAGATCGAGATATGCCCGTAGCCTTTGTGTGCCGAACCCGCTCCGCCATGCCGCCGCAGGAGCTTTTCGACTTGTCCAGGAACATCGACGCCCACGTCGGCTCCATGACCAAGAGCCGCGAAAAAGCGATCGCCGGCACCACCACGGGACTCATTGCCCAGGGCGAGTCCGTCACGTGGCAGGCGTGGCATTTGGGAGTCAGGTTCCGCATGACCAGCCGCATCGTGCACATGGAGGCCCCGTCGTCGTTCACTGACGAGCAGGTCAGTGGCCCTTTCGCGTACCTCCGCCACACCCATCAGTTCCGCCCCGACGGTACCGGCACACTGATGGTGGACACGGTGGAGTTCGCCGCACCCTTCGGGGCACTGGGCCGCTTGGTTGAGAAGCTGGTCCTGGCCCGCTACATGCAGAACCTGATCGAAAAGCGCAACGAATTCCTTGTCTCCCAGGCTCCTCCCGTTCCGGACCCGAACAGATGATCCGGCTGGCGCACTCTGACGATCTGGGGCAACTCCAGGACATCGAAACGGCGGCCGGTCAAGCCTTCCGGTCGCTCGGCATGGACCAGATCGCCGATGACGAGTCCTTCCCTGTGGACGTCTTGCAGCGCTATGTCACCGGCGGACGCGCGTGGGTGTACGTGGACGGGCTGGACTTTCCCGTGGCGTACATCCTGGTGGATGTCGTGGATGGCAACGCCCATGTGGAACAGGTCAGTGTCCACCCCGACCACGCGCGCCAGGGCCTTGGCCGCGAACTCCTGCACGCCGCCCGGATCTGGGCGCGGGGGCACGGCATGCAGCGGCAGACCCTGAGCACCTTCCGCGACGTGCCGTGGAACGCCCCGTACTACCGTCGCCTCGGTTTCGAACTGCTCGACGCCGGCACGTGGGGTCCCGAGCTCACCCGCCTGATGGAGCACGAGGCGGAGTTGGGCCTGACCCGGTGGCCGCGCGTGGCCATGTGGCGCCCGGTGGTGCCGCCCAAGTAGGTCGCAGTTGTGGGGGGGGGGGGGGGGGGGAAACCCCCCCCCACCCCCCCCCGGGGGGGGGAGGGGGGGGGGCCCCCGCCCCCCCCCCCGCCCGGGG
>NZ_JBIVXM010000010.1:0-9427 GCF_044769205.1 Paenarthrobacter sp. NPDC090520 | reverse complement strand
CGGGGGGCGGTGGGGGCGCGGCCCGGGGGGGGCGGGGGGGGGGGGGGGCGCGGGGGGGCCCCCCCCTGGGGGGGGGTGGGGGGGGGTTTCCCCCCCCCCCCCCCCCCCCCACAACTGCGACCTAGTTGGGATTCCGGGCGCGCTCCACGTCCGCCGCGCTCGCCGGGTCGCCTGCCGCCCGAAGTCCGGCAATCACGCCGTCCACATCCGCAGCCGACCGGTTCTGGCTCAGCTTTGTCTTGGCCTCCACCCGGGTGATGACCAGTTCCACGCCCACGATCGCCCGCAGTTGCCCGGCGATGAACCGCTCGGGGGCTTCGTCGACGGTCCACGGCTGCGGCATCGAGGCCTCGTGCCGATCAGAAAGGCGACGCACGTGCCTGGCCAACCAGTCGACGTCGTCATGGACCACCAACTCGCCGTAGACGTGCGCGGTGGAGTAGTTCCACGTCGGCACCACCCGGCCGTGCTCCGCTTTCGAGGCGTACCAGGATGGCGAGATATACGCGTCGGAACCCTGAACGATCATCAAGGCTTCTCCACTCACAGGGGACGACCACTGGGTGTTGTTCCGTGCCATATGCGATTGCAAAGCACCGTGCCCGCCCACGGACGGATCGTGGACAAACGGCAGGAACGTGGCGAGCAAGCCGTCCGTAGTCATGGTCACCAGGTTCGCTGCGCCGGAGTCCTGGAGGAGGGCGGTAATTGCCTCGGGGGAAGCAGCAAAGTGCGCGGGGGTGTACATGGATTCTTCCTTTCGCTGGGAGGGGGCTAAGAGCCCGACGGCGGTGCGAGCCTGACGCGCACAGCGGCACCTGCGCAGAGGATCACCAAGAGTCCGCCAACAACAGTGGTCAGGGTCAGGGACTCGCCAAGGAGCAGTGCGGCCCAGGCGATGGTCATGACGGGTTGGACCAGCTGGATCTGGCTGACCTGTGCCATCGGCCCGATGGCCAAGCCGCGGTACCAGGCAAAGAAGCCAAGGAACATGCTCACCACGCCCAAGTAGGCGAAGGACGCCCAGCTGGCCAGGGACGCGGACGGAAGGCCGGAGCCGAGGGAGGCCAGCGTCAGGACAATCATCACGGGCGAGGCCACCACGAGTGCCCAGGAGATGGTCTGCCACGAGCCAAGTTCGCGCGCCAGGAGCCCACCTTCCGCGTAGCCGATAGCCGCTGCAAGGACAGCCCCGAGCAGAAGCAGGTCGGCCCAGTGCAGGGATCCGAAACCTCCGGATTGGACCAGGGCGAAGAGCAGCGCGGCCACCACACCCACTGCCGTGAGGACCCAGAACAAGGGGCGGGGACGTTCCCGTCCCCGGAACACCGCTACTGTTGCCGTGGCCGCGGGGAGTAGCGCGATGACCACTGCTCCGTGGCTGGCCGAGGTGCTGGTCAGGGCGAAAGTGGTCAGCAGCGGGAATCCTGCCACGATTCCGCCGGCAACAATGGCCAAACGGAACCACTGGATGCCCTGGGGAAAGCGTTGCCGAGTGAACGCCAACGCCGCCGCGGCAAGAATGGCCGCGACTACGGCTCGGCCCGCCCCGATGAACAAGGGCGACATTCCCTCTACAGCTACCCGCGTGAACGGCACAGTGAAGGAGAAGGCAAACACGCCCAGGAGGCCCCACCAGATTCCCACCGTTGTCCGTGTGGATACCACTGGCGATGAAAGAAGAGTAGCGCTACTATGTTGACTCATGAATAACGATAGCAGTTCCCGGATCGTTCTGCGACTGAAGGAATGGATTTCCAGCGCTGCCCCGGGGTCCAAGCTACCGTCCACCAGGAAGCTTGTGGCTGACTATCAGGCGAGCCCGGTGACCGTCCAGAAGGCCCTTCGCACCCTAACCGCCCAGGGCCTGATCGAGAGCCGCCCCGGAGTGGGAACCTTCGTGCGGGCCTTCCGGACGGCGAGGCCGGCCGACTATGCGTGGCAGACAGCCGCACTCGGAGCCCTCCAGGCACCCCGCCTCACCAACACGGCGGCCATGCGCAGCGCATCCAATGACGTGATCGCCTTCCATTCCGGGTACCCGGCCCGTGACCTGCTGCCCGAACGGCTCGTCCGCGCAGCGTTGACGCGTGCGGCACGGGCGGAAGCGTCCTTGTCCCGGCCGCCGGTGGCTGGACTGCCGGAACTGCAGTCGTGGTTCGCCCGGGAACTCAGTACCTCAACGCCGGTTGGCGTCACGCCGCCGCAGCCGAGTGACGTCGTCGTCCTTCCCGGGAGCCAGAGCGGACTCAGCTCGATTTTCCGCGGCCTGGTGGGGCACGGCCAGCCGCTGCTGGTGGAGTCGCCCAGCTATTGGGGTGCGCTGCTGGCCGCGTCGCAGGCGGGCGTCCGGGTGGTCCCGGTGCCCAGCGGGCCGGAGGGCCCGGACCCTGAGCAGCTTGCCCGCGCGTTCGAGGAGACCGGTGCGCGGATGTTCTACGCGCAGCCCAATTTCGCCAACCCCACCGGCGCCCAGTGGTCCGTGCAGCGCGGCGAGGAAGTCCTGGACGTGGTAAAGGCCCACGGGGCGTTCCTTGTGGAGGACGACTGGGCGCATGATTTCGGGATCGCCGCGGAATCCATCCCGGTCGCCGCGAAGGATGACTCCGGGCACGTGCTGTACATCCGGTCCCTGACCAAGAGCGTCTCCCCGTCCATCCGCGTGGCGGCGGTCATTGCCCGCGGACCCGCCCGCGAGCGGATCCTTACCGCCCAGGCCGCGGAGTCGATGTACGTCAGCGGGCTGCTGCAGTCGGCGGCGCTCGACGTCGTCACGCAGCCCGGGTGGCACACGCACCTTCGCGGGGTCAGCTCGCAACTGCAATCCCGCCGTGATCTCCTGGTCAGCAGCCTTCGTGAACACGTGCCGCAAGCACACCTCACCCACCTGCCCAAGGGCGGCCTCAACGTGTGGCTGAGGTTGCCGGACGGGACCGACGTCGATCGCCTCACCCGCGATTGCGAGGCAGCCGGCGTGCTGATCGCAGCCGGTGCGGAGTGGTTCCCGGCCGAACCGGAAGGGCCGTACATGCGGCTGAACTATGCGGGGCCGAATCCCGGAGCCTTCCCGGAAGGCGTCCGGATCATCGGGGAGCTGTTGGGCCGCCAGGGGCGGTAGCCTCGGCCGCCGTCACCCGGCGGGAAGCCGCACCACGAACCTGGCGCCACCTTCCGGAGCCTGGTCAAGGCTGATGGTGCCGCCAAGCCGCTCCACCAATCGAGCAGCGATGGACAGACCCAGCCCGCTGCCCACCTGCCGTTCGCCCTGGTACCGCGCGTGCAGCGCCCCGCGTTGGAACGCCACCACTGCATCGTCCGGCGAGAGGCCAGGGCCGCCGTCGCGCACTTCCACCACCAGCCTGCTGCCTTCGGAGCGGGCGGCGAGGACTACGGCTGCCCCGGCCGGGGCAGCACGCAACGCATTCTCCAGCAGCCCGTCCACCACCTGCCGCAACCGTTGCCCATCGGTCCGGACAGGCAACGGGCCGATGGGCACCGCCTGCGGCAGGTCCAACCGTCCAATAATGCCGCGCTGGGCACAAACCGCCTGCCAGGCAGCCCAGCTTTCGAGCAGGAGCGGAGCCGCGTCCAGGAGTTGGAGGTCCATGCGGAAATCATCGGCTTCCAGGCGCGCCAGCTCCAGGAGATCGCGGACAAACCGGTCCAGCCTGTCCGTTTCCGTCACCAACGTCCGGCCAACCCCGGCAACGTCGGGTCCGCTCACCACGCCGTCCGCGAGTGCCTCGGCGTATCCGCGGACGGCCGTCAGGGGTGTCCGCATCTCATGGGATACGGACAGCAGGAACTCGCGCTGCCGGCCCTCGCTGACCCGGAGCGCGGTGTCCAGGGCCCCCAATGCACCTTGCACGGCCGCGACTTCGGCAGGACCGCCCGCCGCCACGGCCACTGAACGTTCCCCGGCGGCCAGGCGCCGGGCCGAGTCAGCGGTTCTCACCAACGGCCTGCTGAGCCACTGGGACACCAGCCCCCCGGCAACGATCGAGAACACCAGGCACACTACAAGTGCGATCAGCATGCGCCGCAAGAGGGGTGCCGCGGCTTCGCGGATTTCGGAGACGGGCTGCACCAGCACCACTCCTCCGCCCGCTCCAAGGGGGCGCGCCTCAAGAACCACCGGATTTTGCGGCCCGTCCACGGTCTTGGAGACGGACTTACCTGCCTGCACATCGGCCACGGTGGCGTCATCAAGGAATCGGGCCCCGGCACCGGTCACCCGGCCGTCTGCCCGGATCAGGGCAAGGCGGGCACCGTGCCCCACCAGGTCTGCCCGCAGTTCCTGCAGGTTTCCGGCCAGGGGTTCCTTGCTCAAGCTTTCGGCTTCCGCGGCGAGGTACTTCCGGGCCTCGTCCACCGCCGTCGAATTCACCAACTGGGCGGCCAGCAGCCCTGCAAGAACCACCGCCACCGTGGCCACACCTGCGATGACCAGGGTGATGCGGCCCGCCAGCGAGCCCAACCAGTGCCTCATGCCTGGGGAACAGCAGGCTGTGCCGCGGAGTAGCCCACCCCGCGGCTGGTGACTATAGGGGAGTATGCGCCCAACTTAGCGCGCAGCTGGGCAATGTGGACATCAACGGTCCGTCCGGCAGCGTAGTTGGCCTGGCCCCAGACTGCGGAGAGCAATTGTTCGCGCGAAAACACCCGTCCGGGCTGTTGCATGAGGAACGCAAGGAGATCGAATTCGGTGGCAGTGAGCACCACATCGGCTCCGTTCGCCCGTGCGGTCCTGTGCAGGGGATCCACTTCCAGCGGGCCGAGGACCAGCCGCTTGGAACCGGGCACGCCTGAAGTCCTGCGGAGGACGGCCTTGACGCGCGCCACGAGTTCCGATGGCGAGAAGGGCTTGGTCAGGTAGTCGTCCGCCCCGAGTTCCAGGCCCAGGACGCGGTCCACTTCCTCATCACGCGCGGTCACGAACAGCACGGGGGTCCAGTCATCGGCCTGCCGCAGGCTGCGGCAGAGCTCGATCCCGTCCATGCCGGGCAGGCCGACGTCGAGGATTACTGCCACGGGACGCAGCCGCCGGATCTGGCTGAGGGCCACCAAGCCATCGCTTTCCACGTGCACGCCGAAGCCGGCGCGGCTCAGGTAGAGGCGCTGGATATCGGCGATTGCCCGTTCATCCTCGGCAATCAGCACCAGCCCGCGACTGTCCTCCATGCGTCCATTGAACAGCAAGAATGCCGGCCACGGAGGGCTTTTCGCAGAGGCTTTACCTTCCCCGAACATTGGCCGAACACGCACTTCACCTTGCCGGTCCAGAGTCAGTACAGGAGCCGGCGGGCAGTCTGCCGGCCAGTGAAAGGACAAGGCAATGCAAAGTACCTCGGTAAACGGCAAGCGTTCGACGGCGGGACGCGCCGCCGTCGTCAGCGTCCTCGCGGCGGGACTGCTGCTGGGCGGTGGAACCGTGGCCGCGAATGCGGCGACGCCCACCCCCACACCTTCGACGTCGTCAACGGCTTCAGCTGCTCCGTCCCCGTCCCCGTCGCGGGAAGGACTGGGAGCCAGGTTCTTTGCCCACCCCGCAGCCCACGCTGTGCTGCGCTTCTTCATCAAGGGCGACAGCAGCAAGACCGGCTACGGCGAACGGGCCGCGAAGTTGGCCGGCTTCATCCTGGACAAGAGGCCTCACTGGGCCGCCAGGCTGCCGGAAGCGTTGCAGGCGGATTTGAAGACCCTGCGGGACGCCGCAAAGGATGATCAAACGGCCGTAGCCACCAAGATCAAGGAGAGCGCCTTGAACGGTGGCTACGGCGAGCGGATCCAAAAAGCTGCGCAGAAGTTGCAGGCAAGCGGTTCCTAGACTCCGGCGAGATCCTTCTTGTCGTTACCGAAGGCCACGTCGCTGACAGGCTGGCCATCGAACGGCATCTCGTCCAGGTTGATCAGCGGGTTGGTGTCCTGCGTTTCAACGAGTTCGCGGGCCTCGGCCGGGGTGTCAACGCTGGGCATGGAGCCCGGCAGCGGACGCTGGGCCGACTCGCGGAGGAAGAAGATCGCGATGCCGCCAACAATGGACGTGGCCATCAGGTAGTAGGCCGGCATCATGTCGTTGCCCGTGCCCTCAATGAGCCCCTGCACGATGAACGGCGTGGTTCCACCGAAGATTGCCACGGAGAAGTTGTAGGCGATACCCATTCCGCCGTAACGGCTGGAGGTGGGGAACAGTGCCGGAAGTGCCGAGGCCAGGTTGGCAACGTAGAACGTCACGGGGAAGGCAACCAGTGCAAGGCCGAGCAGCGTGGACCACACTTCACCAATACCGATGAGCATGAAGGCCGGGATCGCGAACAGCACGGTGCTGCCTGCGCCGATCCACAGCACTGGACGGCGGCCGATACGGTCGGACAGCTTGCCGGTCAGCGGGATGCAAATGGCCATGACCACCAGGACCGGAATGGTCAGCAAGGTGCCGTGGACGGGATCGTAACCCTTGGAGTCCGTGAGGTACGTGGGCATGTAGGAGGTCAAAGCGTAACCAACAGTGTTGGCGGCGGCCGCGAGGATCATGGCCAGCACGATCTGGCGCCAGTAGGCCTTGATGATGCCGACAGGGCCCTTGGCAACGTCCGCATCCTTGGACGCGGCGTCCTTGGCGATGGCCTCCTGGGCATCCAGGGTGGCCTGGAACTGCGGGGATTCCTCGATCTTGCTCCGGAAGTACACGGCGATCAGGCCGAGCGGACCGGCGATCAGGAACGGAAGCCTCCAGCCCCATTCCTCCATGGCTGCCTGGCCCAGCGTGAGCTGCAGGACGGAAACCAGGGCTGCGCCGAGGGCGAAGCCGATGTAGCTGCCCATATCAAGGAAGCTGGCGAAGAAGCCGCGGCGCTTGTCCGGTGCGTATTCGCTGACGAAGGTTGTGGCACCGGCGTACTCGCCACCGGTGGAGAAGCCCTGGACGAGCTTCAGGATGACCAGCAGCGCGGCGGCCCAGATGCCGATCTGCGCGTAGCCGGGCAAGAGTCCGACGGCGAACGTACTTGCCGCCATCAGCATCAGTGTTGCTGCGAGGACCTTCTGGCGGCCCACCTTGTCACCAAGCCAACCGAAGACCACGCCGCCGAGGGGGCGGGCGATGAAGGTTGCGGCGAAGGTGCCGAGGAGGAAGAGTGTCTGGACCGACTTGTCGGCTTCCGGGAGGAAGACAGGACCCATGGTGGTGATGAGGTAGCCGAACACACCGACGTCGTACCATTCCATGGTGTTACCCACGATGGTTCCGCCGAGTGCTTTCTTGAGCATGGGCTGGTCCACCACGTTCACGTCGGATTCCTTCAACCGGCGCTTGGTGCGGAGCTTCATTTTCTTCGGGTTCTTGGCAGTGTCGGCGGCAGCCGGGGTGGTGGCTGCGGCCGGTTTTCCGGGGGCGTTCCTTGCGCCGTCCGGAGAGACGATCTTGCTTGGGTCTGTGGGCATTTGGGCTTCTCCTAGGGAGGTCATTTGCTTGCGACTTCTGCTGCCCCGCTCTGGGCAGGGTTTCAATTTTACGCGTTTTTGCCCCGAAACCCGAGTTGAGATCCGATTTATTGGCCGTATCTGGGTCAAAATTGCCCAGATTCCTTACTTGTTTTTGCCCGTTCTTGCCCTGTAAACGCGCGGTTTTTGGCCCTCACGGGAGCACTGTTACCAAATTGTTTAGCTCAGCCCACGCAACGGGGGCGATTTCGGCGGAAAAGCTTACGGATGTGGGACCGACTCCCGCGCGCGGCCCAGCACTACCGTGGCATCCACCCCGGCGTCCGAGGCAATGCGGGCCACGAGCCCTGCACCGGTGAACAGCCGTGCTGTTTCCGGCGCCTGCGACGCAGACGACTCAATCAGCACGAACCCACCCGGCGCCAACCACTCAGCCGCACCGTCCACGACCCGGCGCTGGACCGCCAAACCGTCAGTGCCGCCGTCGAGCGCTGTCAGTGGCTCGTGAAGGCGCGCCTCCGGAGGCATCATGCGGATCGAATCGGTGGGCACATAAGGGGCATTCACCAGAAGTACATCAACGCTGGCCATCAAATGGCGGGGGAGCGGGGCGAAGAGGTCGCCTTCGTAGACCCGCCCGCCCCGCGGCTCGATGTTGCGGCGCGCGCACGCCACAGCAGCAGGATCGATATCGGCCGCATACAGTTCCCTGGTTCCCAGGGCGTCGTGGACCGCGGCGCCGATCGCGCCGGAACCACAGCAAAGATCGACGACGACGGCACCCGGCTTCCCCAGCGACGCCGCCTGCCGAACCAGGAACTCCGTGCGCCGCCGTGGCACGAAAACGCCAGGCTCCACGACCATCCGGGTGCCACAAAAATCCACCCAGCCCAGGAGGTGTTCCAACGGCATGCCCGCGATGCGTTGCTCCACCAGGTGCTGCAGGTGTTCGGGGTCCCGGGCGGCCTCCATGAGCAGTGCTGCCTCGTCCTCTGCGAAGACGCAGCCGGCAGCCCGGAGTGCGTCGACAATCGGGGACCCAGGAGACATTGCGCCCATGCTAGCAAGGGGTTCCGCCGCACGGGGTTCCCAAACGCGGCCCATCTTGGCTAAGGTGTGACGCATGGGAACATTGATTTTTGAGTAAACCGTCTGCGCCGATTGGTGCGCAGCCGAGTTTCACCTGACAAAAATCCACGCCTGTTGAGGCCCTGCCTCCATGCCGTTCCCGTTGTCGCCTTCTTTGCTTCATGACCACACCGTGACGCCGTGGTTCCCGCGCCTCTCCAGGACTTCACCACCTTTGAGGAGTCCGCTTATGACTGCCAACACGCCAGATAACAACCAAGCCGCCCAAGGCGGAATCAAATCCAAACTGACCGACGCCCAGCGGGCCATGCTTGACAGCAAGTCCGGGGGAGGAGCCCCCGGTGGCTGGCAAAGCACGGGCAAGGGCCACAAGCCAACGCAAGCCAGCGGAAAGCAGGCAAAGACCATGAAAAAGGTCCGCTGGTAGGCCTAAACTTGAAATCCCTTCGTTTCACTGAGGAAAGGAAGAACCATGACTGCGAACCACAACTCCGGAGGCATCAACCCCGAGGTTGCCAGCCACTTGGTGGAGTCCATGGATATGGCTCCGATGCCTGAGCCGGCTGCCGTAGCAGCCACTCTCGGCACCGAGCAGGGCAATCAATGGCCGGATGGTAACGGCAAGCGGCGGCACCCGAAGGACCACGACCAGTCCCACGGCCGGGCTGGCCAGGGCGCGGCGGTCACCGCGGTCCACCGGACCAGCCGGCCCCAGATGCCGCACTCCTCCTGACCGGCTAGCCTCGCCCCGCCTGCCCAACTAGGTCGCAGTTAAGCGCGTTTTGAGCCGGCGGAGTCAAGGGGTGGGAGCAACGCTGGGGGGTTAGGCCGCTTGTAGCAGCTGGTTAAGCCGGTTGGCTGGGGTTTCGAGGTTGAGGGTGGGTCGGGGTCTGCG
>NZ_JBIVXM010000009.1:12616-193022 GCF_044769205.1 Paenarthrobacter sp. NPDC090520 | reverse complement strand
GAACCGTCCGCTACCTGTTGCCAGAACGACTGAACAACCTCAGAAACCAAACGATTCGAGAACTTCACCACGGCAATCGACACCCTTCAATAATCGGGTGTTGCGATCACCGCATGATTCGAAGCTCTGGGAACAACCACAACTGCCAGTCAGTTGGGTGTGTTCCACCGCTGGGCGCCGGCACCGCCAACCCCGAGTTCGTCCGAGGGATTCTGCAGCGTGCACGATTTCAGGCTCAAGCACCCGCAGCCGATGCAGCCATCCAGATCGTTCCGCAGGTGTTGCAGCGCGGCGATCCGTTCGTCGAGTTCTTTTCGCCAGCGCAGGGACAGCCTGGTCCAGTCACGCTTGGTGGGCGTCCTGCTGTTGGGCAAGGAATCCAGGGCCTCCCGGATGTCCTTGAGCGGCAAGCCCACGCGCTGCGATGTCTTGATGAAAGCCACCCGTCGGAGCGTCTCGCGGGCGTACCTGCGCTGGTTGCCCGGCGTGCGTTCGGCGCTGATAAGCCCGTTGCGTTCGTAGAAATGAAGGGCCGACGCCGAAACTCCGCTGCGCTCGGACAACTCACCGACGGTGAGGGCCCGGTGGGCGTCACCGGATACCTGCGGCATGATCCAACCTCCAGCGGCGTGTGAATTGACCTCAACAATAGTTGAGGTTCTAGGGTAGCGTGCATGACCCCTGACACCTCAACGGCCGGTATTCTGCGCCGTCCCTATCTCTTGGCCACCGTGGGCACGTGTGCGCTCGTCTTCCTGAGCGCCTTCGAGTCCCTCGCGGTGACCACTGTCATGCCGGTCGTCAGCAGGGATCTCGATGGTGCCAGCCTCTACGCGTTGGCTTTCGCCGGTCCCTTGGCCACGGGTGTGATGGGTATGGTGGGCGCCGGCAACTGGTCAGACCGCCGGGGTCCCCGGGCGCCGCTGTACGCCTCAGTGGGATTGTTCGTGGTGGGCCTGTTGATCGCGGGCATGGCAAGCACCATGCCGATGCTGGTCCTTGGCAGGCTGGTCCAAGGCCTTGGTGGAGGCGCCATGACCGTTGCCCTCTATGTCCTCGTGGCACGGATTTATCCGCCGGCCCTGCATGCCAAGATCTTCGCCGCCTTCGCAGCGTCCTGGGTGGTTCCCTCACTCGTCGGCCCCTTCGCGGCAGGCGTGGTGGCGCAGTTGACCAGCTGGCACTGGGTGTTCCTCGGCGTGGTGGGATTGGTCATTCCCGCGCTCGCCATGGTGGTGCCGGCCATGCGTGGCTTGGCGCCGACTAACGCCAAGGAACCCGTGCCATGGGCTTTCGGACGCCTTGGTTGGGCTGCACTGGCCGCACTGACGGTCCTTGCACTGAACCTGTCCGCGGAGGTACCCGGCTTCGGTATGGCGATTGCCGCCGTCGCGCTTGTCCTCGCGCTGATCGCCGTGCGTCCGCTGGTTCCGCGCGGGACCCTTACCGCACGACGCGGGCTTCCCAGCGTCATCCTGTCCCGTGGGCTCGCATCGGCGGCATTCTTTGGTGCCGAGGTTTACCTGCCGTACCTGCTGACCGAGCGATACTCCTTCACGCCAACCTTCGCCGGCTTGACCCTCACGGGTGCGGCGCTGGCCTGGGCGAGCGCCTCGGCTTTGCAGGGCCGGCTCGGTTCCCGGCTGGCTGATGCGTTCGCTGTGAGGACGGGTGCCATCCTGGTGCTGGCGGCCATTGCGCTTGCCTTCGTAACCGCCGCCCTGAATTTCACACCCGCAATCGCCATTGCGGGCTGGCTCTTCGCCGGCTTTGGCATGGGCCTCATGTACCCGCGGCTGAGCGTCATGACTCTTGCCCTTTCCACCCCGGACAACCAAGGCTTCAACAGCGCTGCGATGTCAATCTCCGATTCCCTCGGCGGTGCCCTGTCGCTCGCCACGACGGGACTCGTCTTCGCGGCATTTACGACGACGGACTCGTTTGCGGCGGTCTTCGCACTGACGGCGATCATCGCCGTCGTCGGGGTTGTGGTGGCCCCGCGGGTCGCCGCCCGCCCGGTGTCATCCGGTGCCCGGGACGGCGAACCCGAACTCTCCCTCACCCAGCCCAACTAGGGGACAGCAAACGTCGCACTGAGGGCTCAGTGGAACGTTTGCTGTCCCCTGATTGGGTGCGTGGGGCGCCCCGATACAAGGCCCGATGCAAGGCCCGGCCCCAAGCCCTGCTAGAATGGGATCACTTGATGTGCGGTGACGCCCTGAATGTTCGCTCGCGAGAGCGCAATGCAGGGCATTTTTCATGTGAGAGGCACATCCTGCGTCGATGAACGCGTTCCATTTGGTCCCGGCCAACGCTGCTGCAGCGAACCGGTAGACCACCTGACTTTTCCTCGGCGAACCCCTGGCCCAACCGGCGTCGGGGGCCGATGTCCGTCGCTGGACACCGCCCGAAAGACATGAAGTACATGACTACTTTTGCTGCCCTTGGCACGCCCAAGGCAATCGTTGAATCCCTCGCTGCAAACGGCATCGAAGAGGCATTCCCCATCCAGGTCAAGACCCTCCCGGACACGCTGGCAGGGCGCGACGTCCTGGGCCGTGGCCGCACCGGCTCCGGCAAGACCATCGCTTTCGCCATCCCGCTCGTAGCCCGTTTGGCCGAGCGCGAAGCCGGCTACTTCCGCAAGCCGGGCCGTCCCATGGGCCTCGTCCTGGCACCCACACGCGAGCTCGCAACCCAGATCAACGCCACGGTTGAGCCGCTGGCCAAGGCCATGGGCCTGAACACCACGGTGATCTACGGCGGCATCTCCCAGGCACGCCAGGAGAAGGCCCTGCGTGCCGGCGTGGACATCGTCATCGCCTGCCCCGGCCGCCTCGAAGACCTGATCCGCCAGCGCATCCTGACCCTCGAGTCGGTTGAGGTGACCGTGCTGGATGAGGCCGACCACATGGCGGACCTTGGCTTCCTTCCCGTCGTCAAGAAGCTCATGGACATGACCCCCAAGCAGGGCCAGCGGCTGCTGTTCTCGGCAACGCTGGACAATGGCGTTGACAAGCTGGTCAGCCGTTACCTGTCCAACCCGCTGACCCACTCCGTGGATGATCCGCAGGCCGCGGTGACCACCATGGAACACCATGTCTTCGTGGTCAACGACCAGACTGTCAAGAAGCAGCTCATCGTCGAACTGGCCTCCGGTGCCGGCCGCCGCGTGCTCTTCATGCGCACCAAGCACCACGCCCGGAAGCTTGCCAAGACGCTCACGGATGCCGGTATCCCCGCCGTGGACCTGCACGGAAACCTGTCGCAGAACGCCCGCGACCGCAACCTTGCCGAGTTCTCCAGCGGCGACGTCCGCGTCCTGGTGGCCACCGACGTCGCAGCCCGAGGTGTGCACGTTGACGACGTCGAACTCGTCATCCACGTGGACCCGCCCACAGAGCACAAGGCGTACCTGCACCGCTCCGGCCGTACGGCCCGCGCAGGTTCCGACGGCACCGTGGTCACGCTGACCCTCCCGGACCAGCAGCAGGACGTCAAGAAGCTCATGCGTGCAGCAGGCGTGGACGTGTCGTTCGAACGCGTCACCGCCAGCTCCCCGCTGGTCGCCGAGCTCGTGGGCGAGGTTGCGGACAAGGTCGATCCCCGCACCCGCGCCGCGCTGCTCGCTGCCAAGCTTCCACAGCAGGGCGGCGGAACGTCCACCGGCGCCAACGCCCAGCGCAAGCGCGCCCGCCGTTCCGGCCAGGCTGCCCCCACTGCGGGTGGCCGCGGCGGCCGTGGTGGTCGCGGCAAGGTTGCGGCTGAGCCGGTTCGCACGGACCTTCCGCGTGCCGAGCGCCGCGCAGCAATGAACGACGACGTCGCCCGCAACTCACGCGGTCGCGGCAAGTCGGGTGCCACGCACCGCAACGACGTTCCCGGCTCGCAGGGGCAGAACGGCCGCAGCGGCCGTCCGGCAACGGGCCAGCGTGCCTCCGGTGGGCAGCGGTCGGCTTCGGCTCCGCGTTCTGCCGCTGCCACAACGACGCGCGGCAGCGGAAACAAGGCCGTGTGGTCGTCGAACACTGGCGGTACGTCGGGTGGATCGTTCGGTTCGGGTAACTCCGGAAACTCCGGTCGTGGGGGATCCGGTTCCGGCTCGGGTCGTCCGGCCCGCAGTGGTCCGCGCCGTGCTTCGGCTCCGGCGTCGAACGAACGCCGCGGCCGCTAGGTCCCCGCAGGTTCCCTCGCCTCGCAAGCTTGGCCAGGGAACCCTGCCTGCGTGGGCCCTGCTTGGAAGGCCCGCTCAGCATCCCCGCCGCCTCCCTAACTTCGAAAGCTCAGTCAGGGAAGCCAGGCGGCGTGGGCCCTGCCAAGGAATGCCGCGCAGAGTTGCCCTCCAACGTGAGGCTTACCAGCCGCGGGCGCGCCACTCCTCAAGATGTGGCCGCTCAGTACCGAGGGTGGTGGGCAGCCCATGCCCAGGGTGGACCACCGTGTCATCCGGGTAGGCGTCGAACAGCCGTTCCGTCACGTCGTTCAACAGTGACGTGAAGCGTGCGGAATCGTTCTGTGTGTTGCCGACGCCGCCTGGGAACAACGAGTCGCCGCTGAAGATGTGGGCCGGCCCTTCCGGGTCCTGGTAAACGAACGCGATCGAACCAGGTGTGTGCCCACGCAGGTGGACCGCCCGGATCTCGAAGTCGTCGAACCGCTCAACGTCGCCGTGACCAAGGCGGACATCCACCGGAACGGGCAACGCATCGGCGTCGTCCGCTCCTGCAGAGGTGGTTGCGCCGGCAACCTTGACCAGTTCCGGAAGCGCGCGGACGTGGTCCCAGTGCTGGTGGGTGGTGGCGATCCGGAGCAGCTTGGTGGGCTCGGACGCGTCTTCAGCCGACTCGGCCATCAGTTGCTGGATGGCCGGGAGGTCGTCGGCGGCGTCGATCAACAACTGGGCACCTGTCGCCTTGGACGTCAGCAGGTAAACGTTGTTGTTCATCTCGCTGACGGAGATGCTGCGAATGGTGACGTCACGGAGTGAGTGAATGAGCGAGTCCATTCGTTTAGCCTACGTTGTTGGCTTCGCGGCCCTGCGACACCCAGTTGGGGTCGGCGGAGCGTGAACCCACGACGGCGTTCGCGGCTTGGTCGAGCACCTCAAGGTGCGCTTCGCCCAAGTTAAGCGACAGTGCCCCCAGGTTCTCGTCGATCCGCTGCGTCTTGCGCGTGCCGGGGATGGGAACCACGGGGAGGCCCAGGCGTTTGCCTTGCGTGAGCAGCCAAGCCAACGCCACCTGGGCGGGAGTTGCGTCAAGCTGTCCCGCTATTTGGCGGACCGCTGCCACTACGGCCTGGTTGGCATCAAGGGCACCTTCGCCGAAGCGTGGGATCTTGTGGCGGAAATCGTTCTCGCCCAGGTCGCTTGCGTTCACGGTTCCCGTGAGGAAGCCGCGGCCCAGCGGTGAATACGGCACAAAGCCAACCCCCAGTTCCTTGGCTGCAGGAACAACATGCTGTTCAACATCCCGGCTCCAGATGGACCATTCGCTCTGGACCGCGGCAATGGGATGCACGGCATGTGCTTGCCGGAGTTCCTCGGCTGTCACTTCGGACAGTCCCAGGTGCCGGACCTTGCCCTCACGGACCAGCTCCGCCATGGCCTCCACGGTTTCCACAATCGGAACGCGGAGGTCGCGGCGGTGCAGGTAGTAGAGGTCAATCACGTCAGTATCCAGGCGTCGGAGGCTCGCCTCGGCCGCCTGTTTGACGTAGGGAGCATCCCCGCGGACGCCTGTGTACCCGTCCGCGGGGTTGCCCTCGATTCCGAACTTGGTGGCCAACTGGATCTCGTCGCGGCGTTCCTTGAGAAGCTTTCCCACGAGTTCTTCGTTGCTTCCCGCGCCATAGACATCGGCAGTGTCGATGAACGTGATCCCGGCCTCCACTGCGTGCCGGAGGGTTTTCAAGCCTTCCCCGGGCTCGATGCCGCCGTAGACGGGGGTGAGCGCCATCCCGCCGAATCCGAGTGGGCTCACGGTGAGGTCATTGCCAAGGTGTACTGCAGTCATGACGGTCTCCATTACGCATAGGGTCTCATTGCCGGTGCTCTCCTTGGCGTGAACCCGACGTCCCGCGCTGGTATTCCTGTGTTTCGCCAGAGAATCCGTCGTTCGGGCCCGATTCGATGGTTCGCTGCGCACTGTGCCGTGCGAGCGGCATGATGTGCAGCGATCCATCGGAATGGATTGAGACCCCGCCGCGTGCGGGACCCTACTCGGAATCCGTCCCGGTCTTGTGGGCTGGCAGCGCCTTCAAACCCGCAGCACAGCCAACGATTCCCGCGATGAACAGCAACTTCAAGGGGCTGGCCGGCTCAACACCGGTGATCATGGCCCAGCCAACCGTCAGGGCCGCGCCGATGCCCACCCACACGGCATAGGCAGTGCCCAGGGGGATGCGTTTCACGGCGATGCCCAGGCCCACCATGCTCAGTGTTGCGGTCACGGCGAAAACCAGTGTTGGCAGCAGGACGGTAAAACCGTTGGACAAGCCCAGGGCAGTGGCCCACACGGCTTCAAGAACGGCCGATGCGAGCAGGATGATCCAGAAAATGCCGGACTTCGCCGCTCCCGTCGCCGGAGCAATGACGGGTTCACGATTCGTGTTCGCAGTCATGGCTACGCCACCACCTTCAGGCCGACCACGCACGCGCCGATGCCTGCGAGCAGTAGGAGGCGGGCCGCCGTCGGACGTTCAACCTTGGTGACCATGGCGTAAGCGGAGGTCAACACGACGCCGACGCCCACCCACACCGCATAGGCCGTACCCGTGGGAATGGATTGCATGGCGATCGCGAGACCGCCAGTGCTGGCGATGACCGAAACCAGGAAAACGATGGTGGGAACGGGCCTGCGGAAGCCTTTGGAACGGTGGAGGGCTGCGGCCCAGACGGCCTCAAGCGCTCCGGAAAGAATGAGGATTAACCACGACATGACTTTTCCTTTGGCCAGTCTTGTCGCGTGCCGGGTACTGAACCGTCGTCCGGAGGTTCCAGAGCGGAACCTTGGTCCCTAGGCTAGCAACTCCCCCAGGGGGTGGCCACCTCTGGTGGCAAAAGTCACCACTCAGACGTGGTCGATGGAGACGAGCGCCACGAACCCGCGGCCGGAAATCTCGGGGCTGCGGACGTCGGAGCCAACCACTGCGTCGTAGCGGGAGAGCTCCACCGGTTCCTCGACGACGGCAGCGGGCTCGGCGCCGTCGTCGGGCGTTTCCTCTGCGGCCGTGCCGGGCGCAACGCTTGCCTTGCCCTCCAGCAGAACCGCGAACTGGCCCTCAAAAACGGGGTGTGGGCGCTTTTTGGAAAGCTCGACGATGGACGCAAAGCCCTTGAACTTGTCGGCGCGGGCAATGATGTTAAGGTCCCGGATGTCGCCGGTGGGCAGCGTGGCCGAGGAGGGGGCTTCGCCCGAGAAACGGAACGGCCGGTACTTCTCCAAGGGGTGCTCGGTACCGTCCACGGTCAGGAGCATCAAGTCGCCGTCGATGATGGTCAGGACCCGTTCCATGCCCGGAAAATTGGAGAAGTCGCCGGCTTTGGAGACATCGGCGATGCTGAGCCGCCAGTCCCATGCGCCATCCTGCGCCGACGCAGCCTTCGGGTGGCTTGCGATCTCGCGGGTTACACCGCCCCCGTTGCGCCACGGTTCGGGATGGATGTCGGCAAAGCGGATGATCTCCATCCGTCCAGCGTAGTGGTCCGGCGCGGTTCAACAATGGGCCATATGACTTGCTAACGTCATAAGAGGATTGTTGGGCGCGTAGCGGCTGGAGGCACGGAATGTTCGTTAAAGTGTGTGGTTTGAGCACACCCGAATCCGTTCGCGAAGCCGTCTCGGCCGGTGCCGACGCGGTGGGTTTCGTCCTCACGGCCAGCCCACGCGAAGTCAGCCCGGAGACCGTCCGTTCGTTGCTTCCCTTGGTGCCCTCCGGTGTTGCGGCTGTTGGCGTCTTCCGCCACGAGACCGCTGCCGATGCCGTTGCTCTTGCGCAGGCTGCTGGCCTGTCATGGGTTCAACTGCACGGCCACCGGACTGCGGCCGACGTTGAGGCAGTGCACGACGCCGGGATGCGGCTTATCCGCGCAGTCACCATGGGTGCCTCCCCGGAAGAGTTCGGTGATCTGGGGGAGGAACTGTTCCTGATCGACGCGGCAGTGCCTGGTTCGGGGGAGGCCTGGGATTACGCGTCCGTGCGTGAAAAGGGTCTGGACAGCCGTTCCTGGCTGCTCGCCGGTGGCCTGGAACCGGGCAACGTTGCTGCCGCTGCTTCCGCGGCCGGTGCCTGGGGCGTGGATGTGTCCTCGGGGGTCGAGTCCTCCCGGGGAGTCAAGGACCTGGCCAAGGTCCGGGCCTTCGTCGAAGCCGCCAAGGCCTAACCCCACCTCTACCCCGTCCCCCTTCCCCGCCTCCCCCTTCCCCGACCCCCGACCCTCTCTCACCGAACCGCCCGTTTGTTGGGACGCTCTCTCACTGAATCGCTTGTTTTTTGGGACGCTCTCTCACTGCGCCGCCTGTTTTTTGGGACGCTCTCTCACTGAATCGCCCGTTCTTGAGCACTCTCTCGCGGTTATCCGAGCGTTGCATCCAACTTCTCGAATGAGGTGCCCCAGCCGTCTCGCGTCATTTCCACCCACTCTTCCGATGCAAAGGGCCCCTGGGTCAGATGCATGCGGGTGCGGCTGCCGCCCAGATCTTCGAATTCGAGATGCATCTCTTCGTATTCGTGGTCGGCGTCCGGGGCGGCTTTGGCCGTTGCGACCAGCAAACCCGGTGCGTTCAGCTGAGTGATGACTGCTTCAATCGGCGCTTCTTGGGGACCGTTCTCATCCGTCCATGCCATGACAACCTGCCACACTCCGCCGACCCTGGGATCGACGATGATTTTCTCCCGCGGAGCATCAACTTCCACGGGTCCAAACCATTTGGTGAGCTGGTCCGGTTCCATCCAAGCCTCGAAGACTTTTTCGCGCGGGGCTTCGAAATCGCGGGTCAGGCTGAGGGTGTGCTGTTCTGTGCTCATGGTGGTCCTCCGTGCGTGGTTCATGGATGCGGCGGCGCATCACAGGCGGCGCCAGTGGGACCGAGTCTAGGCCGAGCCCGGCCAAAACCGACGAGCTATCACCAAATCGCCCGAAACTCGGAACGCTCTGTCTTCTTGGCCGCACCGTAGTGAGCACAGTGAGCGAGCGTCCACCTGGAAGAAGGTGTTCGGTGAGAGAGGGGCCGGGGGGAGGGGGTGTTCGGTGAGAGAGGAAAGTCAGGGGCGAGTCAGGGCAGACCCCTAGGCTTTTGGACGGTCCGGCACGAGAGAATGGTGACTATGAAAACTCTGCTCAACATCATTTGGCTGGTTTTTGGCGGCTTCTGGCTCGCCCTCGGTTATTTCGCCGCGGGCATCATCTGCTGCGTCCTCGTCGTGACCATTCCGTGGGGCATTGCCTCGTTCCGCATTGGTGCCTACTGCCTGTGGCCGTTCGGTCAGATGGTGGTGGAAAAGCCCGGCGGCAGCGGCGTGTTCGCTTTGCTGGGCAACGTCATCTGGTTGTTGGTGGCGGGCATCTGGATTGCGATCGGGCACGTGGTCACCGCGGTGGCCATGGCCCTGACGATCATTGGAATCCCGCTGGCCATCGCGAACCTGAAGCTGATCCCGGTTTCCTTGATGCCGCTCGGCAAGCAGATCGTGCCCACCAACCGTCCGTTCGTCAGCACCTACCGCTGAGGCGACACGTTCCTATGAGGCAGCAACGTTTCCGGTGCGCAGCTCGAACCGGAAGCGTCGTTCCGAACGGAACCTCCCGCCGTCGGACTCCACCGCGAACGTGAGCTCCAGCGCGTCCGCCAGCAGGTCCGATTCCGTGATGGTGTAACTCGGCGTGAAATAGAGGGACTGCTCGCCCGGCTCCAGGCGCGTGGCCGGGAAATCGCTCCGGTGCGGTCCCAGAAGTACGACGTCGGCAAGCGGCTCAGAGCCGCTGTTGCGGACGCGTCCGGTGAAGGCGAGGATGTCCCCGGCCTTGTACCCGGGAATGATGGCGCCGTAGTTGAGGTCCTGCGCTTCCCGCGTGCCGAGCACCTGGTCCTGGCCGGCGTACCCTTGGCCGATTTCTTTCCACGTCTGGACGTCCCACTCGCCATCGCTGTTTGACGGTATGACGTGGAATTCACCGGCGTTCTGCCAGTGTGCGGGCCTGCCCGGGGTGATGGAGCGGAGTTCCATGTGGAAGGTGAGCGGATCCCGGTCTTCGCTGGGCAGGGTACTCGGAGCGGATGCGAGTTGGGAGACCAGTTGTTCCGCAGGAACCGAAGCGAACACGATCTCGCGGTATCCCTGCCGCTCGTAGAGGACACCGACGTTGCCGTCGGGAAGCCGCGTGGCCGTGGAGTACGCGGAACTGCCCTCGCACAGCACCAGCTTGGCCGGCCAGGTGGCCCCGTTGTCCGGGGAGAGGCTGAGCACGGTGTTGCGGCGAAGATGGGGGTCCTGGTTGTTGGTGGCGATGAGCCAATGCGAGGTATCGGACGGCAACTGGACCAGCGGCAGCCCGTCGAACCTGGTGAGGGATCCGTTGTCGCTGGGGTCGGGCAGGTCCGGCACAGGCGTCAACGGTCCCCATGTTTGTCCGCCGTCCTCCGAGATCGCGGCAAGGCGGCACGGCGTGGCCCGGGAGTGCAGCAGCAAGCGCCCGTCGGCAAGGCATACCACCTTGTTCTCGTTGGGTCCGATTCCGGCAGGACCCGTGCCGATCAGCGCGCCGAGTGTCCAGCTCTCTCCGTGATCGTCGCTCAGGGCGGAAGCAGCCATGATTTCCCCGTCCACCAGCAGGACGTACTGCTGTACCAAGCGGCCTTTGAACGGTCCGGTGTGTATCTGGATGCCTTGGCCGGCCGCGGCGAACAACCCGGTGGTACCACTGTGAACCGGCTTGAGTGATGAGGTGAGCCGCCGGTGGTGCCAGGTCCCGCCGTCGTCGTCTGAATAGCTGACGTCGGCATGTTGGACGGCGTCGTCCGGCTCCAGTCCGGCGACCGCTTCGAAGAAGCCGGCGTGTGTTCCGGCGGCGTGGAACATGAAGATCCGTCCCGTGTCCGCATCAACCAGAAGGCTGGGATCGCCGTATCCGTTCAGCCCGGTGCCGGTGCGGACCACCTGTTGTTCGCCCCACGTGACGCCGTTGTCCCTGCTGCGGCGGAGCAGCAGGTCGATGGTGTTGGGCAGGTCGTCCAGGTTGGGCCTGCCGTCATACGCCGCCAGGATGGTCCCCGCCGTGCTGACGGCCAGCGCTGGGATCCGGTACTGCCGGTAGCCTCCGGTGCCGCGAACGGCGAGGACGTGTTCAACGGAGGGGCGAGCCTGTGGAGCAGAGAGGTAGGAGGTCACACCTCCTAGTGTAGGGCCGATCGAAAAGCCCCAAAGCAACGCTCGGACGCCCCGAATACCCGGATCCGGTCCGGGGTTTCGCTCAGGCCAGTTCCGCGGTCAGGTTCCGGCGGGCCGCGTCCAGCCAGAGCGCCTTGGCGCGGTCACCATGGAACAGTGGGTCCAGGCCCAGCAGGTGACGCACGACGGCGGCACGCCCCTTTGCGAAATCAGCGTCGCTGACGTGGGCGTAGTCTTCGCGGACGGCCGCCACATACCTGGCATAGGACTGTTCGTCGCCACCGAGCACAGACAAGTCCGCATCGCATAAGAGGGCACCGGCGTGATCGCCCGGCTCAGGACTGTGCTTGTCCGTCAGTCGGACCAGGCGCGCCACCTCGGCGACGTCGACCGGGGCCAAGCCGGCCGCGGTCAGCCGGTCTTCGGCGAGCCGGGCTGACTCCTCCTCGTCCTGGCCTGCAACCCCTTCATAGACGGCATCGTGGAACCACGCGGCAAGGGCAACAGTGCGGGCCGGCAACGCTGGATCGGTCAAGGTGTCCAGGGCCTCAAGGACAGCCAGGAGATGTGTGCGGCCGTGGTACTTCCGGGTGGCCTCGCCCCAACGTTCCAGCAACTCCAAGCCGAGTTCCTCGTGGCCGGGGTATGTGCTGTTCCAGCGCTCCATCAGCGGCACAGTGAGGGCCTTGCTGCGCTCGCGGGCCGGGATCCGGAGGCCGCTGGCGATGAGTTTGCGGACCAGGATCCGGGCCTCGACGGGAATGGCACCTGCCTTGACCAGGTCGTCGTACCGGCGCTCGGGCACATCGTAATGGTCGCCGTCGAAAGCCCGTTCCGGCACTCCTGCCGCCTCTGCGAACGCGTGCAGCTCATCGAGCGACTTGTCTGAGACCAGGTGGGAGAAATGGGTCCCGTGCGCGGGCCAGAGGGGAGGGTCGACGTAGATGGCCATGGCCAAAGTGTAGTCCCGGATCTCAACGGCCGAGGGTGGGCTGATCCTTCCCAGTTGCCGGCCATCGGGGCGTGTCTACCGCCAACCACCGCCCCGGAACACGGGCAACATTGCCGGTGTGGTCCACGGCAACTGGGAAGGAGTCTTAGTGCTCCGCTGGAAGGATGTTCTGGTTCCCCCTGAACGTGTTGTCGGGATCGAACTGCGCCTTGACCTTGGAGAGCCGACGGTAGTTTTGCTCGCCGTAGGCCGCGATGATGCGGTCCTGGCCTTCGTCGCCGATGAAGTTCAGCCATACGCCACCGCTCGTATGCGGAGCGATGTCCTGCCTGAACTGCTTCACCCACGCCTTGGCTTGCTGTCCGCCCTCCGGGGTTTCCGCAAGGCCGAACGGATGGCTGACCCAGGCGGCGCCACGGTTCAGCAGCGGGGTGTTCTCCGCCGCAGGGCCGGCCACCGCACCGCCCCAGCGGCCGATGAGTTGCTCCGAGTTCGCACTTGGCAGCCGCTTTGCCGAGTCCACCACAATGTCCACGGCATCGTCAGTGAGTTCATCGTGGTAGTCGGCGCTCCAGTAGTTGTAGTGATCCGGAGGATCGTCGATCATGCACTGGAAGTCGGCGTACCCCATCGGTCCAACGAGGTCCACCGTGGGGCCGAGCTCCTTGAACGGCTTCGCGTGTTCGGCGCCTTCCTCGACGTTCCCCGCCTACAGGTAGGCCATGCCGACGGCCAGCTTGCCCACCATATCCTCGGGTACGAACTCTTCCGGCGGGGCCGTGAGGTAAACGAGTGCCGTGCCAACCTGATCCGGCGCGTCCAAGGCAACTTGACGGTAGGCCCGGGTCACTTCCGTTGCCGCCTCGCCGGGGAACAACATCAACCCCGCCGTGACCGACGGACCCAGATCGTGCAGTTGAAACGTGAACGACGTGGCCACTCCGAAGTTGCCGCCGCCACCGTGTAATGCCCAGAAGAGTTCCGGATTCTCGTGTTCGCTCGCCGTCACCAAATCGCCGGAAGCAGTCACCAGGTCGACTGAGATCAGGTTGTCACACGCGAATCCGTAGGCGCGCTCCAGCCACCCCGAGCCGCCGCCCAGCGTAAAGCCGGAGACACCCGTCGTCGATGCCCGGCCACCCGTGACCGCCAATCCGTGCTGCTGCGTGGCCCGGTCGAACTCGCCCCACGTGAGCCCACCGCCGGCCGTGACAGTCTTGGCTTCCGGGTCCACGCTGATGGATTTCATGGGACGGACGTCAATCACCAGGCCGCCGTCGTTGGTGGACATGCCGGCCACCGAGTGCCCGCCCGATCTGACCGCCACCTCCAGGTTGTGGTTGCGGGCATGCTTCAGTGCCTCTGCCACCTCGCCAGGGCTGGAGCATCTGGCGATGACGGCCGGCCTGCGGTCGATCATTGCATTGAAGAGTTTCCGGGTTTCGTCATAGTCCGGATTGTCCGGACGGATCCATTCCATGGGACGCTCCTTCGCGCCTGAGACTCTCTCCCTAGAACAGGTTACGGCGGGCGCCCCCGGCGGGCCATGGGTAATGCTTACGGATCGCTTTCGCTTCCTTCCGGACGGGTACGACGGCGGTGCGCTGACGACGGCGGTGCGCGCCACATAGTGCCCTCGCACCCCTTCGCGCCGTGCGCTCCCGTAGTAGCGGTAGCCCTCAGTGCGAACGGGTGCGATGCCGCGACGTAAGGGGTGCGCAGGGCGGAACGCGGATCTACTCCCGGTACATGCGTTCCGCGTAAGCCGGCCCATAATAGGCTTCGAGATCCGCCAACGGTGTATCCGGCTGGACGTAGGTCTTGGAAAGCGTGGCTATGGACGGCAAGCCCGCGATGTCCCAGGAATCCGGCTCCCACAGCCCGCTGCGCATGAAGGCCTTGCCACAGTGGGTGAAGACCTCGTCCACGCTGACCACGATGGCAACCCGCGGACGGTGGCCCTTGACCACCATGTGATCGAAGAAGTCCGCATCCCGGACCAGCTTGGCCGTCCCGTTGATGCGCAGGGTGTCGGTTCGTCCGGGAACCACGGAGAGGATACCCACGTTCGGGTTCTCCAAAATGTTGTGGAATCCGAAGGCGAGCTTGTTGCCGGGCCTTTCCGGGATGGCGATCGTGAAGTCGTCCAGGACGTGGATGAATCCGGCGGGGTCACCCTTGGGCGAGGCGTCGACGCGACCCTGGGCGTTCGCCGTCGAGATCACGCAAAAAGGACTGGCTGCGAGCCATTGCCGGTCAAAGTCGCTGAGCGATGTCCGCACCTTGCGTCGAACGCGTTCGAGGGGGAGGCCGATCAGTTCTTCCAACTCGTGCACCGAAGTGATGGGTTCCATGGGCCCAGCCTACTTTCCTGAGGGCATTCCGGATCTTGTGGAACGAGGCGCACCACTTTCCGCCATTCGCACCCGTAGGAACGGGTGCGCTCGGCGGGTGCGGGTGCGCTGGGCGGGTGCGGGTGCGGGCTTCGCCGGTACGGGTGCGCTGGGCGGGTACGGGTGCGGGCTTCGCCGGCGTGGCCCTCAACAGCAATCCGCACACCGGCGCTGGACAGCAGTTTCGCCGTCGGCAAACATGGAACACAGTGAGTCAAAATCCAAAGTTGAGCGTAGTAGACTCAACTTTGTAATCCTTGGTTCTACTCCAGAAGGGGAGCTCTCTTTGGACGTCAAATTCACCACCAAAAGCCAGGAGGCCCTTTCTGCGGCCGCCATGAATGCCTCCACCGCCGGCAACCCGCAGGTGGAGCCCGCACACTTGCTGAAAGCCCTCATGGACCAGCGGGAAGGCGTTGCTGTTGCCCTCCTCCGGGCGACGGGTGCCGATCCGGACGCCGTGAGCGTGCAGGCAAGTTCCGCCATCAAGGCGCTGCCGTCGTCGTCGGGCAGTTCCGTCCAGCAGGCGCAGTTGTCGCGCCAGTCCATGCAGGCCATCCAGGCCGCCCAGGCCGACGCCGACAAGCTCGGCGATTCCTTTGTCTCAACCGAGCACCTGCTGCTGGGACTCTCGGCCGGAAGTGACGCCGTCGGGAAGTTGCTGCGCGACGCCGGTGCCTCCCATGAGGCGCTTCTCGCCGCCCTGCCGGGTGTCCGGGGTGACCGCAAGGTCAATTCACCGGACCCTGAGAACACGTTCCAGGCCTTGGAGAAGTTCGGAACCGACCTGACCGCAGTTGCCCGTTCCGGAAAGCTGGACCCGGTGATCGGCCGCGACAGTGAGATCCGGCGCGTGGTCCAGGTGCTGAGTCGGCGCACCAAGAACAACCCCGTTCTCATCGGTGAGCCCGGCGTCGGCAAGACGGCCGTCGTCGAAGGCCTGGCGCAACGCATGGTGGCCGGCGATGTCCCCGAAAGCCTGCGCGGGAAGACCCTCATCGCCCTGGATCTGGCCTCCATGGTGGCGGGAGCCAAGTACCGCGGCGAATTCGAGGAGCGCCTGAAGGCCGTCCTGGAGGAGATCAAGAACTCCAACGGTCAGATCGTTACCTTCATCGACGAGATCCACACCGTGGTGGGAGCCGGTGCAACGGGCGAGAGTGCCATGGACGCCGGCAACATGCTCAAGCCGATGCTGGCCCGTGGTGAGCTCCGCCTGATCGGTGCCACCACCTTGGACGAGTACCGCGAGAACATTGAGAAGGACCCGGCCCTGGAGCGTCGTTTCCAGCAGGTCTTCGTCGGTGAGCCGAGTGTGGAAGACACCATCGGCATCCTGCGCGGACTCAAGGAACGCTACGAGGCGCACCACAAGGTAGCCATCGCCGACTCGGCCCTGGTTGCCGCAGCCACGCTCTCCAACCGCTATATTTCCGGCCGCCAACTCCCGGACAAAGCCATTGACCTGGTGGACGAAGCCGCATCGCGTCTTCGCATGGAGATCGACTCCGCGCCTGAGGAGATCGACCAGCTCCGCCGTGCCGTGGATCGCCTGACCATGGAGGAACTGGCGCTTCAGGGTGAAACCGATCCTGCCTCCGTGGAGCGGCTGGCCGCCCTGCGCGCGGACATGGCGGACAAGAAGGAGAGCCTCGCGGCGCTCAATGCGCGCTGGGAAGCGGAGAAGGCCGGGCTGAACCGGGTGGGTGACCTCAAGGCCAAGATCGACGAGCTGCGCTCGGCCGCCGAGAAGCACCAGCGCGAAGGTGACCTCGAGTCGGCGTCGCGCATTCTGTATGGCGAGTTGCCCGCGCTGGAACGTGAGCTCAACGCCGCCGCCGAGGAGGAATCGGCCCGCAGCGATTCGGAGCCGGAGCTGATGGTGGCCGAAGAGGTCACCGCCGACGACATCGCCGAAGTCATTTCGGCCTGGACGGGAATCCCCGCGGGCCGCATGCTGCAGGGGGAGTCCCAGAAGCTGCTGCACATGGAGGCCGAGCTGGGGAGGCGCCTGATCGGCCAGGCCAAGGCCGTCCAGGCTGTGTCCGATGCTGTCCGCCGCGCCCGCGCCGGCATCAGCGACCCCAACCGCCCCACGGGTTCGTTCCTGTTCCTCGGCCCGACGGGCGTCGGCAAGACGGAGCTGGCCAAGGCGCTGGCTGATTTCCTCTTCGACGACGAGCGCGCCATGATCCGGATCGATATGTCCGAGTACGGCGAGAAGCACTCGGTGGCCCGCCTGGTGGGTGCTCCTCCGGGATACGTCGGCTACGAAGAGGGTGGCCAGCTCACCGAAGCGGTTCGGCGCAGGCCGTACTCAGTGGTGCTGTTGGACGAGGTTGAGAAGGCCCACCCCGAGGTGTTCGACATCCTCCTGCAAGTGCTCGACGACGGCCGCCTCACCGACGGCCAGGGCCGCACCGTGGACTTCCGCAACACCATCCTGGTGCTGACCTCAAACTCGGGCAGCCAGTTCCTGGTGGACACCACCCTCGAGGCCAAGGCCAAGCGCGAAGCTGTCATGGCCGTGGTCCGGGCATCCTTCAAGCCCGAGTTCCTGAACCGCCTCGATGAGATCGTCCTGTTCGATCCCCTCTCGGTCGAGGAGCTCGCCCGGATTGTTGAGTTGCACGTCGCCGAGCTGACCAAGCGCCTGCGTGACCGCCGGCTCACGCTTGAAGTGACTGATGGTGCCAGGGCCTGGCTTGCGATGTCCGGCTACGATCCGGCGTACGGTGCCCGGCCGCTGCGCCGCTTGGTGCAGCGTGAGATCGGAGACCGCCTGGCCAAGGAAATCCTGGCCGGCGACATCAGCGACGGCGATACGGTCCTGGTGGACACGGCCGCCGACGTGGACGAACTCACCATCGAGGGGCTTGAGTCCTTGGACCTCGACGGCGGCATGCCGGCGGGCACCGGGCTCTCTGTCCGCCGGAAGTAGGCTGCGGCCTGCTCCGGGAGTGGCGAGAATAGCTATTTCCGGAGCAGGTCTTCCTTGAGCGTGCTGCCCGTGTTCACCACAATGAAGCAGTCAACCCGGCGATCGCCACGGTCCCAGCTGCTCTGGCTCGGATAGACGTTCTGCTGGAGCAGATTGGTGTAGTTGTCCACGGCGTCGTTGAACTTGATGCTCTTGCATACCTCCCTGCCCTTGTCCCGGAGGGCGTTGGTGCCGGGGAAGGAATCGTCCTGGGCATAGGTATGGATGGCGCCCAGCTGGGCAGTGTGTTCGGTATCGCACGCAACGGCCTTGGCCTTGGTGGCGTTGGGATCGAACTCCGCGAAGCAGTCGCCCACCTGGAAGTCCCTGGAGTCCGTATCCCGCGGGAGCGGGCCCAAGGTCGCCGTCGGGGTGGGCGACGGGGCCACGGCCTCAGGGCGGGTGCCCAGGAGGCTCAGGAGTACCCAGATCACAACACCGATAAGCACCAGGACGCCCAGGACGATCCCGCCAATAACCAACCTCTGGCGTTTGACCGCGTCAGGGTGCTCGGGCTCCTGCTGGTAGGCGGGGTCTTGTCCGGCGTACGCCTGCTGGGCAGGGCCGCTTGGCTGGTTCGGGTACACCGGCTGGCCGAAGGCCCCCTGCTGGGGAGGTGGGCCCTGTTGCGGGTTGCCGCCCGGCGGAGGAAAGGAGTGCGGCGGCGAGAGCGGCTGGGGTGGAACCGGTGGTTGGTTGGGCTGTTGGGGTTCTGGAGGCACATTCGAGGCGGGCGGGACCTGTTCTTCGCCTGGCTCGCGCGATGAACCGTCACGGGGTGGAGTGTTGTCCTGACTCATTCCGGTGGTGTGCCTTCCTGCTCTGACGCCGCATTGAGGCAGACTCTACCCAATTTTCGGGTGCATGGGAGGTGCCCTGAGCTGCTTTCGGGTGTTGAATGGCCCGGCGCGGCCTCCAGGTGGCACGCAGGCACCCCGGAAACCATGTAATCTAGACATACGACAAATTGACCAAACATTCCGGGGCCTCACCGATAGCCAAGGTGACCACCTCCGGTCCAAGTACAAAAGGGGGTCACGCCATGGGGCGCGGCCGTCAAAAGGCAAAAGCTACCAAGCAGGCTCGGGACATCAAGTACTACTCCCCGAACACTGACTATTCGGCACTTGAGCGTGAGCTCACGGGCCCATCCAGTCGTGCAAAGAGCCACTTCCCCGAAGATCCCCCGGAGCCGGACTACTCGGCTTACGAGGACAAGTACGCGGAAGACGACGACGACGAGGTAGACACCCGCCGTCTCGGATAGCTGTCGCAACCAACAGGTGCCTTTGGGCACTGAGTTGCGTACCGCCGTCGTACATCAAGGTTTGTTCGTGCATCATCTGGTGCCGGAAATCTCTGAAGAGGGCCCGTAGGGCACGCCAGCCATTGGCGTACCCTGCGGGCCTTCCTCTTGCCTAAGATCCCAGCACCTTGCGGGGCCCGCTTCCTGACCGGTGCGTTGTCCTTGTCAGACCCCGGTACTAAGTTGAGGGAGGACGACGGTTGCTGGGGGGCAAAGGGACGCTGAAAGGAAAGCCATGCCGGAGGTCGATCGGTACAAGCAGGGCACACCATGCTGGGTGGACCTGTCCTCCACGGACATTGAGGTTTCCAAGAGGTTCTACAGCGACATCTTCGGCTGGGAATTGGATGCCATGGACGCGGGTCCAGGCATGACCTATTACATGGCCAGGCTAAAGGGGCGGTTCGTTGCAGGCATGATGCAGCAGATGCCTGACGCTCCTGAAGGAATGCCATCCTACTGGGCCAACTACCTTGCCGTGGACTCTGCGGATGATGCTGCGGAACGGGCCGTAGCCGCCGGGGGGACGCTCCTCTTCCCGCCGGACAGCGTTCCCAACGGAGGTGGCCGGATCTTCTTCGCTTCCGATCCGACCGGGGCGCAGATCGGCTTCTGGGAGGCGGGCAGCCACCCAGGATCGGGGCTCGTTAATGAGCCCGGAACCATGATCTGGAACGAACTCCAGACCAACGATGTCCCCAAGGCTTTGGCGTTTTACGAGGCCGTCACGGGCTGCACCAGCAAAACCAGGCCGGCCGGCGGCCGTGTGGACTACACGGACCTGGTAGTCGATGGCCGTGCCGTTGCCGGGGCGTTGAAGCTTCCGATCGAAGGTCTGTCGCCTTTCTGGATGACCTACTTCAGCGTGGTCGACGTTGACCAGACGGTGGGTTACGCCGTGGAATTGGGCGGCCACGTGATCGTTCCGGCCTTCGACGTTCCGGGCGTCGGGCGGATGGGCGTGCTGATGGACCCGGCCGGCGCCGCGTTCAGCATCATGACAGGCCTCTCAGCATGAGCGCCCGGAACCATTACTCAAGCGGGGAACCGTGCTGGGCTGACCTGCAAACCAGGGACGTCGCCGCGGCCAAGGACTTCTACGGAAAGGTGTTCGGCTGGACCTTCAAGGACCTGCCCACTCCCGATGGCCGCAGCTACTCGCAGGCGTTCCTCGACAATGACCTCGTGGCTGTGATTGCACCACAGAATCCCCTGCAGCAGGCCGCCGGAACCCATGGTCAGTGGAACATCTACCTCGCCGCAACAGATGCCGAGGAAGTCGCTGAGGACGCCACGCACGCGGGAGGGAATCTCGAGTTCGGTCCCGAGCAAGTGGCGGATACGGGAACGCTGGCCTTCGTCGCGCCGCCGGGCGGTGGAACCACGGGCATCTGGCAGGCGGGAACCCATACAGGAAGTCACCGCTTCAACGAGGCCGGCGCCTTGGCATGGGCCGAGTTGCTGACCCCCGGGCCGCAGGCTGCGGTGGCGTTCTTCCAACAACTTTTCGGGTACGAGGTCACCGAGTATCCCCAGGACGACGGCGGCAGCTACTCGACGCTGATGGTCAACGGTGATGAGGTGGCCGGGATAGTCCCTGCTGAGGAGGGCGACGACGCCGGTTGGCAGGTGTACTTCGGCGTGGCAGACCTCCGGGCGGCGGCCGCAACCGCCGTGGCCGCGGGCGGCGAACTGTTGGTTGAACCGGAGGACCACCCCGAGGAAGGTTCACTGTCTACCATCAGGGACCCTCAAGGCGGCGTGCTGAGCCTCATCCAGATCACCTCACCCAAGTAGGTCGCATTTGTGCGCGTTTTGAGCCCTCATAACGCGCACAGATGCGACCCAGTTGGGGACGCCCGGAGATGCAGAACGGCCCGACAGTTGGTTTCCAACTGCCGGGCCGTTCCTTCTTCGATCATTGCGCCTAGGCGTAGGCATTCACCAAACGGACCGCGCCGCCGTCGACGCCCTTGGCACCCTGGACGTAGTCCGGGCCGGTCTTGTCGATGGAGTCCGAGTCGGCAGCGACCGTACCCATGACCCACGACGGCAGGCCGCGCTCGTTGAGGCGCGTCACGGCTGCGTCTGCGGCCTCGGGGGAGACGATGGCGACCATGCCCACGCCGAGGTTCAGCGTACGCTCCAGATCGGCCAGGGGGACGTTGCCCAGCTCGGAGACCAGCTTGAAGATCGCGGGGAGTTCCCACGTGGCGCGGTCAACGGTAGCCACGAGGCCCTGGGGGAGGACCCGGGCCAGGTTGGCTGCGAGGCCGCCGCCGGTGACGTGGCTGAAGCCGTGCACAGCGTTGGCGGAGTTCACCGGGAAGGTGCGGGCCAAGTCCAGGCAGTCGGCGGCGTAGACGCGGGTGGGCTCCAGGAGTTCTTCACCCAGCGTGCGGCCGAGCTCGGAAACCTGGCGGTCCAGTGCCCAGCCGGCGTGGTTGATGACGCGGCGGACCAGGGAGTACCCGTTGGAGTGCAGGCCGGAGGAGGCCATGCCGATCACGACGTCGCCGGCGCGGACGCGGTCCGGGCCCAGGAGGGCGTCGGCTTCCACCACACCGGTGGCGGCACCTGCGACGTCGTACTCGTGCTCGCCCAGGAGGCCCGGGTGCTCAGCGGTTTCGCCACCCACCAGGGCGGTACCTGCCACGGAGCAAGCGGAAGCGATGCCACGGACGATGTCCGCGATGCGCTCCGGGACAACCTTGCCGCAGGCGATGTAGTCGGTCATGTAGAGCGGCTCGGCGCCAACAACCACAATGTCGTCCACAACCATGCCCACCAAGTCGAAACCGATGGTGTCATGGATGTCCATGGCCTGGGCGATGGCTACCTTGGTGCCTACACCGTCGGTGGACGTGGCAAGCAGCGGCTTCTTATAGGTCAGCAGCTTGGAGACGTCGTACAGGCCTGCGAAACCGCCGACGCCGCCAATCACCGAGGCGTTGTGGGTCGCCTTCACGGCGTCCTTCATGAGTTCGACGGCGCGGTCGCCTGCTTCAACGTCGACACCCGCCGAAGCGTAGGTGATGCCGGCGTTGTTCTCGGCGGCTGGGGTTGCGGAGGTCATACAGACTCTTTCTTGTCGGCGTCGGTCAAACGATCAGCGTCGGTCAGGAGGTTCTCGAATTCGGCGTCGGGTCCCGGATCGCAGCCGGTAGCGCCGGGCTTATCCGCCGGATCCTCGGAATCGGAGGCAGCGGCGTCGTTGAGCGCTTCAGCGGAGGGCAGGCCACCCAGGTCCGTGCGTTCCAGCAGGTTCTTGCCCAGCTTGTCTGCGTGCGGCAGTTCGATGGGGTACTTGCCCGTGAAGCAGGCCGTGCACAGGCGTTCGCGCGGCTGCTGGGTTGCCCCGATCATGCCGTCTTCGGAGATATAAGCCAGCGAGTCGGCACCGATGGCCTGGGAGATTTCCTCGATGGTGGCTCCGTTGGCGATGAGCTCGGCACGCGAGGCGAAGTCGATGCCGTAGAAGCAGGGCCACTGGACAGGCGGCGAAGAGATCTTGACGTGGACTTCCTTGGCGCCTGCTTCGCGGAGCATCCGGACAATGGCGCGCTGGGTGTTGCCGCGGACGATCGAGTCGTCCACCACCACAATGCGCTTGCCGCGGATCACGGATTCCAAGGCGTTGAGCTTGAGGCGGATGCCCAACTGGCGGAGGGTCTGCGAAGGCTGGATGAAGGTACGGCCAACATAGGCGTTCTTCACGAAGCCGTGCGCGAACGGAATGCCGGACTGTTCGGCGTAGCCAACGGCTGCCGGGGTACCGGATTCCGGCACAGGAATGACCAGGTCAGCCTCGTGCGTGTTTTCGCGGGCCAACTGGCGGCCCATTTCCACGCGGGACTCGTACACGGAACGGCCTGCGATGGCTGCGTCCGGACGGGCCAGGTAGACGTACTCGAAGACGCAGCCGGCCGGGGTGGCATCGGCGAAGCGCTGGGAGCGGACGCCCTCTTCGTCGATGGCAATGAATTCGCCGGGCTCGATCTCGCGGATGAAGCTGGCGCCAACGGTGGCCAAGCCGGCCTGCTCGGAGGCGACTACCCAACCACGGTCAAGGCGGCCCAAGCAGAGCGGGCGGATGCCGTACGTGTCGCGGGCTGCGTAGAGGGTTCCTTCATCCATGAAGACGAAGCAGAAGCCACCCTTGATCTTGGGCAGCAACTCCAGCGCGGTCTGCTCCAGGGTCTTGCCTTCTTCGCCCTCAAGGAGCGCGGTCACCAGCGCAGTGTCCGAAGTGTTGCCCTGCTTCATTTCGCCGGTGAGCTGGCCGTTGTTGCGCTGCAGGATCATCTCGCGCAGCTCAGCAGTGTTGGTCAGGTTGCCGTTGTGGGCCAAGGCCACGGTGCCTGTTGCGGTGGCGCCCAGGGTGGGCTGCGCGTTGGCCCAGTGGCTTGCGCCGGTGGTGGAGTACCGGCAGTGGCCAACGGCCAGGTGTCCGGTGAGGGTATTCAGGGTGGTCTCATCAAAGACCTGGGAAACGAGGCCCATGTCCTTGTAGACGTTGATGCGCTTGCCGTCACTGGTAGCGATACCAGCCGACTCTTGTCCGCGGTGCTGCAGCGCATACAGCCCGTAATAGGTGAGTTTTGCTACTTCTTCACCGGGAGCCCAAACCCCGAAGACGCCACAAGCGTCCTGGGGGCCTTTTTCGCCGGGGAGAAGATCATGTGAAAGTTTTCCGTCGCCACGTGCCACTGGTCGATTGTCTCATGTTGTGGCCGTGGTAAGTTCCCGCTCCGGTTTTGTGACCCCTGTATCAAGCGCGACACGCGCAAAATGCGGCGCGTCTCACAGTGGCACCCCACCGAAACGCGAGAAAAGGGCCGAAAGTCAGCGTCCGCCGTCGTGCTCTGGACCCTCGTCCGGAACCGAATCCGGCACCGCTTCCACCACCGCGCGCCGGGTTCGCCTGACGCTGATGCGGTCCAGGACCAGGGCGAGGATGGAGAAGAGGATGACGCCACCGGCGGCGCAGGCCACGAGGAAGAAGCCAAAGACGGTGCTGGCGTCGAATTCAGGATCGGCGGGGCGGCCGTAGGCAATGATGGCCGCGACGATTGCGCCGACGATGGCTCCGAGGATCATGAACGGCACGAACTTGGGCGCGCGGCGCACGGTGATGTCGCGGCGTGCGGGCGGTTCGTTGTCCGGTGCGGGGGTGGGGGTGTCCTCGGAAGCCATGCCTTCCAGCCTACCTTTCCGGGTTTGGGTAAAAGTAACGCCCTCCGGCTCGGGCCGAAGGGCGTTACGGGCGGCAGGCTTGGTCAGCTGCCGCGGTAGGTGGAGAACGCGAACGGGCTCAGGAGGAGCGGCACGTGGTAGTGCTCGCCGGCGTCCGAAACCGTGAAGTTCAGGTCCACTTCGGGGAAGAATGTCTCGGTGCCGAGGCCCTCGTAGTAGGCACCGGTGGCGAAGTTGAGGCGGTAGGCGCCGCCGGGAATCCGCTCGGGGCCGAGGTTCTTGATGCGGCCATCGGCGTCGGTTTCGCCCTTGCCCACCAGCGTCCAGTTGTCGCCTTCGCGCACGTAAAGCACGACGGCGACACCCGTCGCCGGGCGGCCGGAACCGGTGTCGAGGATATGGGTGGTGACTTGTGAAACGCTCATGCGTTGGCTCCTTCGCTGACCAGGCCGGAGAGGCGCAGCAGTGCGATTTCCCGGAGCTGTTCGGCCACGATCGTGTCTTCTTGCTCGGGGGTGTGGGTGAGGCGTTCCTGGAGTGTGGCCAGGATTTCCTGCGCGCTGCGACCGGCGGCGCGGATCAGGAAGACCCTGCCGAACTTTTCTTCGTAGTCGCGGTTACCGTCAGCCAGGGCCGCCGCGGTTGCGTCACTGACATCCACGCCGGCCTGCTCCGAGCGGGACATTGCGGCTTCGGTGGTCTGGGCTTTGGGGCGTTCGCCGATCCGGGGGTGGTGGGCCATTGCGGACTCCACCTCTTCCGGGGTGAACGGTTCGGCGGCGTTGTTGGCCTGGCCCAGCAACTCGTCCACGCTGGCGAAGGGGCGGGCATCGACGATGGTTTCCACCCAGCGGGTGATGTCCAGGCAAGGGGTCAGGACCTTGATGGCTTCGTCACGGTCAACACTGTTGAATACTGCAAGCTCCATGCTTGTTTCATCCTCGTGCAAATGCTGGCATCCATGGTGTGGGCTATGCGGAACCCTGGTTGTCTGGCCGGGGGAAGCTTGCGCTCCTTGCTTCCGCATCATGGAACTGTTATTTCAGCATACGTAATAAGTGAAGCTGAGGTGCTGGGGGCGTGTCAAGAGGCTACCTCCTTGCGGTGGCTTGTGCGCACCGTCAGATAAAGACGGTGGGCCGTGATAACCAAGGCGAGCCACGCGATGCCCAGGGCCCACGCCGCCAGCACATCAGTCAGCCAGTGGTGGCCCAGGTAGACCCGGCTCAAGCCCATGGTCAACGAGAAGACCGTGGCTATGGCAATGGTTGTGACCCGGCCCCTGAGGGTCTTGACGCGGAGGATGACCAGGTAGGCCACGATGCCGGCTATGACTATCGCGTTCAACGAATGCCCGCTGGGGAACGATGGGGAGTGCTCATAAGGAGGAATGGCATCGCTGAGGTCCGGCCGGGTGCGTCCGAAAAGCGGCTTCCCAAGCACCGTCATGAGCAACGAGCCCAGTCCTGCGGCCAACATCAGGATCACCGGGGTCCACGACTTCCGCCTCAACGCCAGGAGAAGCATGATTCCCACGGCAAGGATAGGCATGCCGACCGTTCCGCCGACGTTCGTGTAGGCCGTGGTGATCGTGTCCAGGGCGGGGGAGCGGATGGATTTGGCTGCGTCTAAGGCGGGATGATCCAGCCCGGCCACACCATCGGCCTCAACTACCGATTCGTAGACTTCGCCGAAGGCAACAGCCAAGGCGATCGCAACAAGCAGGCCAATTCCGAGGGTGATGACCAGCGCGGCGTACGGGCCCAGGAGATTGGTAATCCATTGCACGCCCGCGGCCAGGGCACGGCCCGCCGGGGATTTCCAGCGGGTGAGGTCTTGGCCCGCGACGAATCGATCCTGTTGCACTTCCCCGCGGACGCCTTGTCCAGGCTGCCCGTTTCCTTCAGTCGTCACTCTCGTCCCCTATCGTGGCGGCCTCAATAATGGTGAGTAACCTTAGCAGTTGCCGCTTGGAACTACCGGTGGAGGGCCCGCTTTGCGCCCTCTGTTTGGGTTTTGGCCAGTTGAGCGGTCCCCGCAGCGCTGCTTCAGTTGCGTGGCGAAGTGGGAAGTGCCTTGGTAGCAAGGTTCTTGATGGATCCGTCTAGATTGTTGTTTCCTTTGACCTGAACCAGACAGCTGACACCTGCTGAAGAATCCTCACGGAGAACTTCAAGTTTGGCCTCATACCGGCTAAAGGCGGCCCCAGTGTACGTTTCGGCTCGCTGTCTGCAGTCTGTATCTGCCGTGCCTGAAGCGCTGGTTGAGTAAACGACCTCAGCGGAATGCGGCTGATCACAGCTTTTGTCCCGCTATGAGAATTGGTCCCAGCACAGCCTGAGGGAAGCGTTGTCCGCGCTCAAAAGGCCATCTTTGACCTTGAATGCCAGTGGCGTGGGCGTCGTGACGACGCAGCCAACCGAGTCTATAGCCCGCAAGGCAATGTCTCGGCGCAGTGTGTCCACGTAAGGAATGCCTCCAGCATATTTGACCAGCGCGGAAGAATCGCAAGGGCCGTCGGTCGAAACCAGTTCAGCCGAATGAGCGCGGTCGCAGGCAGTCACAGCCCAGAACTCGTCCAAGCACTGCCCGACTGCGCGCTGAGATGCTTCCTCGGACCGGCTGCTACCCTGCATTGAGTGGTGGCCTGGTGAGGCAGAGGATGCCGAAGTACTGGGCGAGCCACTTGGCTTGGGGATCAAGTGATCCATGTAAAAGGTTGCCCCGGTCACGAGAGTACCCAAGACAGTTGCAATTCCTGCAAGCACGGACAGACTGACTCGGCGGTGTTTCGTGGGTTCCTCGGGCGCATTTTCGATTTCTGGACTGGACATGCGAACTAGCGGACGGTCACATCAGAGATAACCGCCGTCAGCGACTTCCAGTCGCTGCCTTGAGGGGCTTCCGCGCTTACTTCGATTTTGAGGGCGTTCACCATCTTGGTTTGGACCGATATGGGCTGGATCGTGTTAAACGGAACCTTTTGAACGTCAAGTTGTTTGCCGTTTCCCACAACCCTGACAACCAGCATTTTGTCCGAAGACTTCGAATCGTTGGACTGTCCTACGTTGAATGCCACGGTATTGAAGTTGTTTTGCAGCCGAAGCTCCAGGGTCTGCGACTGGCCGTAACCACTAACCTGAGCAGCGATACCGGAGACTCCCGATCTGTCTGCAACGTCAAAGCGGTTCTCGCTCCAACTGCCGTCCGGGTCAAAGAAGTCTGCTAGTGACAATTTGGACCCGGCCTTCTGCGTCGAGAGAGTGGAAGACTCAGGGGTGCTTGAGGCTTCTTCACGCAAGGCGGTGTCGGTTGGTGAGGGGGATTGGGGCCGAGATGTGCTGGGGCTTGGTGGTGCACTGGCCGTTGTTGAAGCAGAAGGTGGAGTTGTAGACGTTGAACCGGACTCGTCTTCGCCGGGCTTTCTGGAGTCGGCTGCCGAGCACGATGACATTGCAAGGGTGAAGACCAACAAGGCTGTTGTGAAGCCCAAAGCACGAAATCTCAACTTTCCACCTAATCCTCGCGGGCCGTCGATCAAGACAAGCCTCCGCCCTTACGTGTGTAGCCAGAGCTAAGTTAGTGATGCCATTCGCGGCGAATCCAACCAGCTAAATGTGGACACGCGGAGTCGCAGGAGAATTTTCGATGACGAACCGCCTATTTCGGACGGCGCGTAGCCCCTCCCAGTGGACCCTGCTCGCTCCACTGGCCGGGCTGCGGCAGAATGACCCCAACCCGTTGAAGGAGTTCGCCCCATGCCAGACATCCTGACCTCCAGATTCCTGTTTGGTCCCGGACCGAGCAATTGCTACCCCGAAGCCGTGGCCGCCCTGTCCTGGCCCGTTCTGGGACACCTTGACCCGGTGTTCATTGAGCGGCTGGACCGGGTTTGTGACGGCCTCCGTTCGGTGTGGGGAACCACCAATGCCCGGACCCTTCCCTTGAGTGCCACAGGCTCGGGAGGCATGGAAGCTGCCTTCATCAACACCGTTTCCGACGGCGACGTTGTCGTGATCGCCGTCAATGGCCTCTTCGGCGCCCGCATGTGCGAAGTTGCCCGACGCTGCGGTGCCACCGTGATCCGCGTGGACCACGAGTGGGGTCAACCCGTTGATGCGGACCGCGTCCTGTCCGCCCATCCGAACCCGAAGGTCATTGCTGCGGTCCACGCCGAGACGTCCGTAGGCGTTCTGTCCGATATCGCCGCTCTCGGCGCCGGCAAAGGCGATGCGCTCCTGATCACCGACGCGGTGACGTCCATCGGCGGACTGGAACTTTTGGCAGACGGTTGGGGGATCGACGTCGGATATGCCGGAACCCAAAAGTGCCTCGGCGTGCCGCCAGGGCTCGCACCGTTCACGGTCTCTGACAGGGCCTTCGAACGACGTATCAAAGACCCGCGCTCGTGGTACCTGGATATTGGGTTGCTTGGCGGCTACGTCGGCGCCGCGTCCGGCGCCCGGACGTATCATCACACCGCGCCGGTCACCATGATCGCCGGTCTTGATGCCGCGTTGGGACGCATCCTCGCCGAAGGTCTCGACGTCGTCCAAGCCCGCCACCGGGCAGCGGGCACCGCACTGCAGGACGGCTTGCAGGAGATGGGCCTCGAACTGTTCGCCGCCGAAGGCTCCCGGTTGCCGAGCCTCACCACCGTCAAAGTGCCCGACGGCGTCAACTCGGCCGCCGTTCGCGCTTACCTTTTGGAGCACTTCAGCATGGAGATCGGTGCCGGAGTGGGTGAGTATACGGACACTGTCTGGCGGATCGGCATGATGGGCCCGAACGCGAACAGTGCGTCAGTGACCCTGGTGTTGGGCGCGCTGAAAGAGGCGATCGCAAACTTCTGGGCTAGATAGGCTCATGGGATGTTCAGGAATATAGACTCTTCCGCCGCCAGCGGAAAAGGCATATTATCTGAACATGCATGCAGTGAAGGCGTTGGACGCACCTCCCACCGAGGCTGAACTGCCCACGATAGCGGAGGCTCTTCTTCGTGAGCGTATCCCGCGAAGCTGGTCATTGGAACTGCAAGTCCTGTCCGACGGCCGGCGTCCGGACTCCTATTTTCTTCTTCGTGCCCCAGACGGTACGCAGACAAAGATTCTTGTTCACGCTAAGCGCTTGGTGGACGTCCGGGATATATCGCCGTTTGAGGAACATCTCGAACGGTACCTGAAACTTGGTGAGTCAATTGGAATGGTAGTTGCGCGATACTTGCCGCCATCGGTTCGCGACCGACTGGCTCAGTCTGACCTCTCCTATGCTGACGCAACAGGCAACATTCTGTTGCGCACGGAGTCACCTGCTCTGTTCGTGTCGGATAAAGGCGATAATGCGGATCCGTGGAGGGGAAGGGGCCGACCACGAGGAACTTTGAAGGGGGAGCCTGCAGCAAAAGTAGTCCGCGCGATGCTGGACAGAAGTGGGCCCTGGAAGATTCGTGAACTTGTCTCTGAATCCGGAGCATCAACTGGTTCCGTATATCGGGTGATCGAGTTTCTTGAGGCCGAAGAACTCGTCCAGAGAACCCCGAATGGGTTCTTGAGTTGCCCGGACTGGCCTGCCCTGCTTCGGAGGTGGAGCCTCGATTATCAATTTCAGAAATCCAACATGATAACGCGCTGGATAGCACCACGCGGGCTGGAAGACCTGCTAAACCGAGCGCGTACAAGCACCGTACAGGATTACGCTGTGACAGGCTCCATAGCTGCTGCGCATTGGGCGGCTAACGCGCCAGCCCGATCGGCCATGATTTACACAGTTGATCCCCAGAGAGCTGCGGAGGAGTGGGGGCTCCGCCCAACAGAATCGGGTGTGAACGTCCTACTGGCTAAACCGGCATACGCCGTTGCACTGAAGGGGGCCAGAATCCGACAAGATGGGCTCAGGCTGGCGGCACCTGCACAGGTCGCTGTTGACCTCATTACAGGGCCAGGGCGGGCTCCCTCAGAGGCGGAAGAGCTCATTGATTGGATGGTGCGCAATGAACAGTTCTGGAGGTAGCGGCGAAGATTTGCTGATCCGCGCTCGTTCGGTGCTTTTGGATGCGCTCGAGGCGCTGCATGAGCACAGTGATGCGGTCATCGTTATCGGTGCCCAGGCCGTTTATCTGAGGACTGGAGGCATTGATGTAGCTTTGGCGGAAGCTACGAAGGACAGCGACGTTGCAGTTGACCCCCGGCTGCTCGGGGACGATCCACTTCTCGAAAATGCCATGAGGCTCGCAGGTTTTGTACCGTCGGCGACTGGTCAACCGGGTGCCTGGATAAGCCTGGACGGCATTCCCGTTGACCTTATGGTTCCGGAAAGTTTTGCAGGAGCAGGCACACGCGGTGCCAGGATACCTCCACATGACAGGCGCGCGACTCGTCGAGCCCGTGGACTCGAGGCGGCGCTTGTGGACCATGGTCTTCTCGATGTCCCAGCGCTTGCTGCCGAAGATAGTCGTGTCGCAAAAGTAAAGGTGGCAAGTGCGGCCGCTCTCCTTGTAGCGAAGCTGCACAAGATTGCTGAGCGGATCGACACCCCGCACCGCCTGCTGGACAAGGACGCCCACGACGCATACCGCATCCTTCGTGCCATTGACACTGGCGACCTGGCCGACGGTTTTAATCGGCTCCTGGCAGACTCCGTCAGCGTGGAGGCTACCAGGGAGGCCATCGAGTACTTTCAGATGGTTTTTGCTCCGGGTCCGGAGGCCATTGGGTCCCTGATGGCGGGCCGTGCTGAAGAAGGATTGGGGGATCCAGAACTCGTGTCCATGTCAGTGTCGATTCTGGCCGCCGACTTGCTCAAAGCAATACGTGCACAATCGTAGTTCTGTCTTACGGAAAGACCCTGAAGGTGCCGACCGTCAATGGCTGCGCTGACCGCCGTCGTACGCTAAAACCGCGACCGCAGGCGTGTTCAGGGCGGTGGGGTTGATGATTTAATCCGCAGGATTCCCGCACCCGGTAGGGGTAGGACCACCCACTGGCCTTCGCGGAAAGCCTGTTTCCGGGCGTGACCGGTCGTGCGGATCCACACCTGGATGGCGGGTGCGCCCTCCGATAGGCCGATCTTGACCACGCCTACTTTGACGCCATCGAACCACGGCTGCATGCCCTGCTTAGCTGTCGCCAGGGTCACCCTATCCCCCTCAGTGCCGAGGCGATGCTTAGACGTTCCCTGTCAGCCTGCGGGAATCTCCGCGGAATCGCAGTTCGGCGAGTCCACCGGCGCAGTGACCGAGAGGTAGGCTGGGCTCTTCGACTCGATGGTCACCGTGGACCCCGATCCGTTTGTACTACGGGCGACCACCCAGCCACCCGGTACATCGTCCGTTCCGCCGAAGGCGGGGAAGCCGTGCTGGGCCAGGACGGGGTCGCCTGCGGCGAAAACATCCTCGAAGTTGTTGGACGCTTTGACGATGTCCGCGCTGCTCTTCATGCTGGCAGTTTGGAGGATGCAGCGACCGTCCGTGGACTTCGCCAAACTGGTCTCGTTGTCCACGCTCCAAGTGATGCCGGGCAGTTTCTCCTCCAATGCCGCAATCAGGTCAGCGCGCAGGGAATCATACTTTGCCAGGCTCTGGTCCACCGGCTCGGGGCCCGCCGTGATGGGCGGGGCGCTGCTCGGTGTGCGGGTGGGTCCGTCCGTGGCCGCCGTGCACCCGGCCAACGTGACGCTTGTCAGGACGACGGTCAGGAACAACGCTCCCGGTGAAGTGCGGCGCATGGTTTCCCCAGTTCGGATTAAGGCACGACGGCGGCCATCACCGCATGCTTTCATACCCGCCGTACGCGTCGCCATGGGGAGAAAGGCCCACGCACCCGGGTGAGAGAGGCTGGTGGGAAGGGGCGATTCGGTGAGAGAGGCTGGTGGGAAGGGGCGATTCGGTGAGAGAGGGTTGGTGGGAAGGGGCGATTCGGTGAGAGAGGGTTGGTGGGAAGGGGCGATTCGGTGAGAGAGGGCTGGGGGAGGGGGTCAGGTGTTGCGGGTCAGGATCCAGGTGTTGGTGCCGTCCTGGCGTTCGAACGTCACCGTGGTCACCAGGGCCTCGATCAGCGCGAGCCCACGTCCCGATTCCGCCTCCGAATCGGGCATGGAGGCCTGCATATCGTCGGCGAACGGCTCCCGGGCATGATGGGCGCTGACCCGTGCAACCAGCCGGGTCGGCCACACGCCGATCTCCACGTCGATTTCCACGGGCTCCTCGGCCACGGGCTCGGCGTGTTGCACGATGTTCGCAGCCGATTCGATCACGGCGGTAGCGAACGTCATCCGGTCCATGTCCGGCACGAAGGACGCATCGTCCCACAGGGCATCGAGTTCGTTATGGATGGCTTCGATTGCTTCGTCGTTGGACGGACCGTGGTACCCCCGGCGGGCAATGACGTCACTCATCGCCGAACGCTTCCTCGGCGGTGGGGTAGGCCGTGAGGACCCGGTCCATATTGGTCAGCTCCAGCACCATCTTCACCTGGGGCTGGACTGCGGCGATGCGCAGGTCCCCGCCGGCCTGGCGTGCGGCCTTGAGGCAACCGATCAAGGCTCCGAGGCCAGACGAATCCATGAAATCGGTCTCGGCCAGGTTAACCACCACACGGCTTGATCCGGCGGCGACAACCTCATTGACCACCTCGCGGAGCTTCGGCGCGGCCACCATGTTCAGGCGGCCAACACCTTTCACTTCCGCGTAGTTGTTTTTGACCTCATAGCTGAACTGCATCGCCATTCCTCTCCTCGGGGCTTCCGGGCCCAACGGACCCAACATCTTCGGGGACGAATCCCTTGTACAAAACTGCCTTCACCAGCACGCTCAGGACCACCAGGTCGAAGGCCACCCAGGCCACGTTGACCAGTGTTCCCAGCGGCTCCGAGAGTCCGGTCAGGAGCCGGGCAACGCCAACCACCAGCGCCACTGCCAGCAGCACGGCCACAATGATTTGCGGCCGGATGAGGCTCCAACTCGGTCCGCCGCTCTGGCGTGCCTTAGGGGTGACCGCAAACCCAAGGGGACGCCCGAACCAGACGTTGCGTGCCGCCGTCGTACATGACTTGATCCAGGTGGGGAACAGCGCGAGGCTGTACTGCTGGCCGCGCCAGGTGGGGATGCCGTGACCGGCCACCAGGAAGAGCAGTTGGTTCACCACCATGAACGGGATGAAGCGGACGAAGAAGTCGAAGCTGAGGCTGCTGACAGGCAGGATGCCGAGTGTCAGGTAGATGATGGGCGCGGCGAAGTAGACCACGGCTGCGAAGCCGCTCAGGTAGCTCCACATGGTTGAGAAGTACATGAGCCGCTGTCCCCATGTGAGGTTGCGTTGCACCAGCGGGTTTTCCCGGAGGAGGACCTGCATGGTGCCCTGGGCCCAACGCAGCCGCTGGGTGAGCATGGTCTTGAGGTCTTCCGGGGCCAGCCCGTTGGCGAGGATCTCGTGGTGGTACACGCTCTTCCAGCCCAGTCCATGCAGGCGCATTGCGGTGGCCATGTCCTCCGTGACGGAGATGGTGGCCAGCGGCATGATGGGCTGTGCTTCGTCGGTGCGCTCCACGGAGATGGCGTCGAGGACCGCGTGGACGGATTCCAGCGCACCCAGCGGTGACCAGTCGCGCCCGGACATACGGTCGACGGCGTCACTCGCCACGGTGGTCACGCCGCCTTCGCCGACGTGCGCGAGTTCCATCGCGGCGATTTCCTCAAGGTCGGCCTGCAGCGCGGAGAAGTCCGCGGCCACGAGCGTCCGAACGGCCTCATCCACCTTGCGACGCACGCGGTACGTGATCTCGCTGAGGGATACGCGGGCTTCGAGTTCCTGTTGGGCGGTGTTGGTTGCAGCCTCCACCTCGTTCAGCATCTGCTCCACCAGCGGGTTCCCGGCCTCGGGGGAGCGGCGGGCCTTCTTGATGGCCTGCTTGGAGGCCGCGAGGGCACGCTTGATGCTTTGCTCCGTGGCTTTCACGTAGCCCACCAGGCCCAGCTGCATGAGGGCTTCGCGGCGCAGGATGGCGTTGGAGCCGCAGAAGAACGCCGCGTTCCAACCGTCCTTGCCCTGCTGGATGGGTCCGTAGAACAGGGGAGCCTGGCTGCCCAGCGGATCGTCGGCGGGGACGTTGATGAAGTACTGGGGTGTCTGGACCAAGGCAACGCGATCGTCGTTGAAGTACCCCAGCGTCTTGTCCAGGATGTCCGGCTCGGGGATCTGGTCGGCGTCGAGAATCAGCAGGTACTCGCCCGAGGTGAGCATGAGCGCGTTGTTCAGGTTGCCGGCTTTGGCGTGGCGCGGCATGTCCGGTGTCCAGTCCGCGGTGCGCGTGACGTAACCGATCCCGCTGGCTTCGGCGAGTTCGCGCATCTCTGGCCGGTTGCCGTCGTCGAGAATCCAGGTGCTGTGCGGCCAGCGGATCTCCTTGGCCGCCAATGCCGTGGTCATCACCAGGTCGAACGGCTCGTTGTACGTGGTGATGAAGACGTCCACGGTGGCATCAGCCGGGGCAGGGGGTGGCGGCTTGCGGATCTTGAGGTTCCACACCGTCAACCCGAACAGCATCACTTCAATGAGGCTGTACGTCTCGGCGATGACCAGCGGAACGGCGATCCACCACGCCTCCCAGTTCAGCGAGGCCAACCACCGCCAAGCGACGTAGTTCACGCCGAGGATAACGGTGAGGACAACGATCAAACGAGTCCAGAAACGAGTCACGATCCCCCTTTGGTGGCTTACTGACCGGTTGGTTTCCGTCGAACCACGACGGCGGTCACGTCGTCTTCCGCCGTGGCGGCCGGTGCCAGTTCCAGAAGGGCGGCACAGATTTCCTCCGAGCTTCCCGCGTTGCGGGCTGACTTCTCCACGTTCCGGATGAAGTCCTCCAGCGAAGCGTGGGCGTCCAGGATTCCGTCGCTGACGATCACCAGCGAGTCGCCTGGCTCCAGGGTGAGTTGGGCTGCGGGCCAGACCTCGTCTTCGAGGATTCCCACGGGCGGACCCGCTGAAACCAGCCGGCGGGCGGCACCCTCGGCGGGGATGTGCAGCCCAAGTCCATGACCGGCGTCGATATAGCTGAGCCGACCGGAAGCGCTGTCCAGCCGCGCGTGGAACATGGTCACGAACGAGCCCGACTGGTCCAGGTCCGAGGCGATCGTGGCCCCCGCGGAGGCGAAAGCCGCGTCGATCGCTGGGTTGTCGGCCACGGAGCGCATCACTGCCCGTACCGTAGCGGCGATGAGCGCAGCGCCCATGCCCTTCCCCATGGCGTCGGCGAACGTGAGATGCATGCCGTCGGCGGTTTGGTACCAGTCGTAGAAGTCCCCACCCACGCTGCGCGACGGGCGGAAGGACCCGCCGACGTCGTAATCGTCCAGCCGCACCTTCTCTTGCGGCAGGAGGCTCTTTTGTACGACGGCGGCGCGCGCGAGTTCGTCGCTTTGGCGCGGGTCTTCCGTAGGCTGGGCGGGCGTGCGTGCGCGGCGGAAAAGGGCCCTGATGCGGGCCTGGAGTTCCTTGGGGCTGAAGGGCTTGGTGAGGTAGTCGTCGGCGCCGGTGTCCAGGCCTGTGAGGCGGTCCAGTTCGTCGGCGCGGGCGGTGAGCATCAGGACGTAGGCATCGGAGAATTCACGGACCCTGCGGCACACTTCCATGCCGTCGATGTCCGGGAGGTTGATGTCCAGCGTGATCAGTTCGGCGTTGGTGTTTTTCACGGCCTCGACGCCGGTCAATCCGTCCGGGGCTTCGGTAACGATGAAGTCGAGTTGTTCGAGGACCACCACGAGGAGGCCACGGATGTCTTCGTCATCTTCGACGACTACGGCATGGCGTTGGGGCGAGGTTGAGACCATGGCTCCATAAACTAATGTCCAAGGGGTTTTGTCACGTTTAGTCAACCAACATGAACGCCCGCTCACATTGCGCGAGCGGGCGTTACAAATGTTGTTCAGTTAGGTGAGAGAGGGTTCCCCAGGGAGGGGGGTTCGGTGAGAGAGGGTTAGACGCCGAGTTCTTCGCGGAGAGCCTGGACGTGGCCCTGGGCGCTGACCTGGTACTGGGTGAGCTTGACCTTGCCTTCGCCGTCCAGGACGACGGTGGAGCGGACCAGGCCCTCGACGATCTCGCCGTTGACCAGCTTCTCGCCCCAGGCACCGTAGGCAAGGGCCACAGCGTGGTCCTCGTCGGAGAGCAGCGGGAACGTCAGGGCGAAGTCGCCCGTGAAGGAGGCCAGTGCCTCGGGAGCGTCCGGGGAGATGCCCAGGACTTCGTAGCCCTTGCCCTGGAGGGAGGCCAGGTTGTCACGGAAGTCGCAGGCCTCCGTGGTGCAGCCGGGGGTGGCGGCCTGCGGGTAGAAGTACACAATCACGTTGCGTCCGCGGTAGTCGGACAGCGAGACCTTGGTGCCGTCGGCGTCGAGAAGCGCGAAATCAGGTGCTTGCGTTCCGACGAGGAGTTTCTGGGTCATGGCGATCCTTTACGTTCAACCGGTGTGCACCGGCGTTTGGTCATACAAAAAAGCGGAATCGAGATGTAGAACAACAAAATCAGATGCTGTATTCCGCGGGTCCGCGCACCGTGGCATAAGGGCCGGGCACGAACTGGTAGCCACCACCACGGACGGTGGAGACGGTGTAGCGGGCATTGCCAAGCTTGCGCCGCACTCTTCCAACATAAACGTCGATCGAGCGGAAAGCCGCGCCCGGGAGGTCAAATGACTCCAGGAAGCGTTGCAATTCTTCACGTGAAATAGCCCGGGAGCAGTTCACCACGAGGTAGCGCAACAGCTTGTATTCCATGCCGGTAAAGGCAACCGGCTCACCGTCCAGCAGGACTACTTCAGCGGCGAGGTCGATTGCAAGCTGGCTGCGCCGGGCGGCCAACGTTACGGGCTCGACGGCGGTGCTGCCGCTGGCTTCGCTTGCTTCCGAATCGTCGGCGAGGGCGTCCGCGAGCGAGACGGAACGTGATCCGGAAAGGTGGTCACCGGCGTCGGCGGTTTCCTGCGGAGTGCCGCCCCAGGAAGTGCCGCCGACGCCGGAGTGCTCTGCTCCGGGGGCGGGCCAGATGCGGACTTCCGCCTCCGGAGCAAGTTTCATGGCCCGGGCAAGCACAAGGCGTGCTGCCCGTTCCCAGATTTCGGGGTCCACGGGGTCGCCCTCGGCCGGGTTGACCCAAAGGGCCAGGCCGTGGGCGGTGAGAGCCGGGGAGGTGAGTCCCTGTGGTGTGGGGCCCTGCCGCCGCGCGGCCCCGGGACGTGCTTGGCGTCCCGGGAACCGTGCCGGCGGTGGACCGTAGGCATTGACTGCCATGGCGGTGGGTCCTAAACGTTACCGCGGCGGATCAGCTTGCCGCCGGGGTTCTGGAAGTCGATTTCCGAGCCCCGCAGGTAGGTCTTGCGGACGACGCCGGAGAGCGGGCGGCCGTCGTAGGGGGTGATCGGGTTCTTATGCTTGAGCTTCTTGACGTCCACCACATAGGCGTCGTCGTGGGCGAAGATCGAGAAGTCGGCGTCGTATCCCAAAGCTAGCTGGCCCTTGTTGTGCAGGCGGGCCAGGGCGGCGGGCTTCTCCGACATCCAGGCAACAACCTGCTCCAGGGAGATGCCGCGGTGGCGTGCTTCGGTCCAGATCAGGGACAGGCCCAGCTGGAGGGAGGAAACGCCGCCCCAGGCAACAGCGAAGTCACCGTTTTCCAGATCCTTCAGATCCAGTGTGGAGGGGGAGTGGTCCGAGACGATGCAGTCGATGGTGCCGTCCTGCAGGCCCTTCCACAGGAGCTCGCGGTTGGAGGCTTCGCGGATGGGCGGGCAGCACTTGTAGGCCGTGGCGCCGTCCGGGATTTCCTCGGCCATGAGCGTCAGGTAGTGCGGGCACGTCTCAACGGTGAGGTTGACGCCGTCGCGCTTTGCCGAAGCGATCATGGGCAGTGCGTCGGAGGAGGAGAGGTGCAGGATGTGGGCGCGTGCGCCGGTCCAGCGGGCGCGTTCGATGACCTCGGCGATGGCCTTGTTCTCGGCGCCGCGCGGGCGGGAGGCGAGGAAGGTCTCGTAGTGGTCGCCGCCGGGGTGCGGGGCGCGGTCGATCGCGTGGGAGTCCTCGGCGTGGACGATCATGAGGGAGTCGAAGGACTTCAGTTCCTTCATGTCCTCTTCCATCTCGTCCGCGTCCAGGTGCGGGAACTCGTCCACGCCGGAGTGGAGGAGGAAGCACTTGAAGCCAAAAACGCCTTCGTCGTGGAGCGGGCGGAGGTCGGCCTTGTTGCCGGGGATGGCACCGCCCCAGAACCCAACGTCAACGAACGCCTGGTCCTTGGCGACCACGCGCTTCTGCTCCAGGCCGTCCACGCTGGTGGTGGGCGGGATGCTGTTGAGCGGCATGTCGATGATGGTGGTGACACCGCCGGCTGCGGCTGCACGGGTGGCCGATGCGAAGCCTTCCCATTCGGTGCGGCCGGGCTCGTTGACGTGGACGTGGGTGTCCACGAGGCCGGGGATCAGGGTCTCGTCGTCGGCGAGGTGGATGACCTCTGTACCCGTCAGGCCGTTGCCCAGGGGCTCAATGGCGACGATGACGCCGTCGCGGATGCCAACCTCGCGGGGTGCGATGCCGGCCGTGGTGAGAATGCGCTGGCCCCGGATAACGAGGTCATAGGCGCCGAATGCTTCAGACATTGAGGTACTCCTTGTTTTCGGTCCGTTCCGCCAGGTACACGCCTATGTGCTTTCCTAATTGTTCAAGCAACGGACCTGCTTCAGCGATACATTTCTGGACATCTTCTTCCAGGTCCGTCAAAGCGTGGACCGTATGGAATCCGGCATCCGTGAGTTGTTCCCGGCTCAGGGTACTCCGGCCGCAGACTGCGATCACGGGTACCCCGGCTTTTGCTGCCGCCCGGCTGACGCCCATTGGCGTCTTGCCCAGGAGGCTCTGTTCGTCCAGGCTGCCTTCGCCGGTGATCACCAGGTCGGCGCCCTTCAGTTTCTGTTCGAGTTCAGTGAATTCAAGTACGACGTCGATGCCCGGCCGCCGCTCTGCCTTCAGGGCCGCGATGGCAATGTAGCCGACGCCGCCGGCAGCGCCTGCGCCCGGTGCCTTGGCTGCATATTTGGCGTCCGGTCCGGTGGTTGCTGCGAGGACGTCGACGAAGTTTTGTAGTGCCCTGTCCAGTTCGGCGACGTCGTCCGGCGTCGCGCCTTTTTGCGGGCCGAAGATGGCTGGGGCTCCGCTGGCCCCCAAAAGGGGATTGTCGACGTCGGACGCCAATACGAACTCTGTTGCCTCGATGCGGACATCGAAGTTGGCGAAGTCGATGCTCTTCAGCTGGGCGAGGGCGGCACCGCCGCCGGGGAGCTCGTTGCCGTTCCCATCGAGGAAGACGGCACCGAGGCCCTGCAGGACTCCGGCTCCGGCGTCGGTGTTGGCGCTGCCTCCAACGCCCAGGATGATCTTGCGGCAGCCGAGGTCCAGGGCGGCGCGGATGAGTTCACCCGTGCCGATGCTGGTGGCCGTCTTCGCGGTTTCGCTCGTGGGGCCTTCCGGGAGGAGGGCCAAACCGGAAGCGGCTGCCATTTCGATCACGGCTTCTGTGTTTTTGACTGCGAAATCCGCTTTGACAGCTTGGCCGAGCGGGCCGGTGACCGTGGTGGTCCGGCGGGTGAAGCCGGAGCCGATGGCGGCGTCGATGGTTCCTTCGCCGCCGTCGGCCACCGGAATGCGTGTTGTCTCGATGCCGCTGGTGCCGAAGCCGGCGAGCAGACCTGTTGCCAGGTGCTCGGCGACCTCGGGCGCGGACAGCGAGCCCTTGAATTTGTCCGGGGCGATGACCACACGCATTCCGGTGCCTCCTTTAGTGTGTTTCGTTTGGCCGTGGCGGCCTTTGGGCCGTTTGCGGCCGTGTGCGGCTGTTAGGCCTTGGCCAGGATCGCCGTGGGGGCGTCCGCAGCCGTCTCGGCCAGCTCTTCGAACTCGTTCACGCCGTTGATCTCAACGCCCATGGAGATGTTGGTGATCTTTTCCAGGATCACTTCAACAACCACGGGAACCTTGAACTCGCCCATAAGTGCCTTGGCCTTGTCGAATGCGGCAGGCATGTCGTTCGGGTTCTCAACGCGGATGGCCTTGCAGCCCAAGCCCTCGGCAACCTTGATGTGGTCAACGCCGTAGCCGTTGGTCTCCGGGCTGTTGATGTTCTCGAAGGCCAGGGAAACGTTCTGCTCCATGTTGAAGCCGCGCTGGCTCTGACGGATCAGGCCCAGATAGCTGTTGTTCACCACAACGTGGATGTACGGCAGGTTGAACTGTGCGCCCACGGCCAGTTCCTCGATCATGAACTGGAAATCGTAGTCACCGGACAGGGCCACAACGGTGGCGTCCGGGGTGCCACGAACCACGCCGAGTGCTGCCGGAGCGGTCCAGCCCAGCGGGCCGGCCTGGCCTGCGTTGATCCACTTGCGGGCACCGAACACGTGCAGCATCTGCGCGCCGGCGATCTGCGACAGACCGATGGTGGACACGTAGGTGGTGTCGCGGCCGAAAGCCTTGTTCATCTCCTGGTACACGCGCTGCGGCTTGATGGGCACGTTGTCGAAGTTGGTCTTGCGGTGCAGGGAGCCCTTGCGCTCCTGGCACTCGGCAACCCAGCCCGAGTAGTCCGGCAGGGTCTTTGCTGCCTGGCGTTCGCGGGCCAGCTCCAGCAGACCGTCCAGCGCCGCACCGGCGTCGGACGCAATGCCCAGGTCCGGCGAGAAAACGCGGCCGATCTGCGTCGGCTCGATGTCGATGTGCACGAACTTGCGGCCGGCCGTGTAGGTTTCCAGGCCGCCGGTGTGGCGGTTGGCCCAACGGTTGCCGATGCCGATCACGAAGTCGCTCTGCAGGAAGGTCTCGTTGCCGTAGCGGTGCGAGGTCTGCAGGCCAACCATGCCGGCCATCAGCTGGTGGTCGTCGGGGATGGCGCCCCAGCCCATCAGCGTGGGGATCACCGGCACGTTCAGGATCTCGGCCAGCTCAACCAGCTGGGCCGAAGCGCCGGCGTTGATGATGCCGCCGCCGGCAACGATCAGCGGGTGCTGGGCCGCGGTCAGCATGTCCAGGGCCTTTTCCAGCTGCTTGCGGGAAGCCTTGGGCTTCTCCACCGGCAGGGGCTCGTAGGCGTCGATGTCGAACTCGATCTCGGCCATCTGAACGTCGATGGGCAGGTCCAGCAGAACCGGGCCCGGGCGACCCGAACGCATTACCTGGAAGGCCTTCTGGAAAGCACCGGGAACCTGGCCCGGTTCCAGGATGGTCATGGCGAACTTGGTGACCGGCTTGGCGATGGACTCGATGTCCACAGCCTGGAAGTCTTCCTTGTGCAGCTTGGCAACAGGTGCCTGGCCGGTGATGCAGAGCATGGGGATCGAGTCGGCCTGGGCTGCGTACAGGCCGGTGATCATGTCCGTGCCGGCGGGGCCCGAGGTGCCGATGCAGATGCCGATGTTGCCATCAGCTGCTCGGCTGTAGCCGTCGGCCATGTGGCTGGCGCCTTCAACGTGGCGGGCCAGCGTGTGGCGGATGCCGCCGTGGGCACGCATTGCCGAGTAGAAGGGGTTGATTGCTGCGCCTGGCAGGCCGAACGCCTCGGTGGCGCCTTCCTTTTCCAGGATGGCGACTGCCGCGTCAACGGTGCGCATCTTAGCCATGGTGTACTCCTTGAAATCTTGGGTTCGCCCCGCGTTGGGGGCGGAAAAAGGGTGTGGTGAGGGAGCCGCCGTCGTTATTTAGGTACGACGGCGGGTTCCCTGCTTTGTGTTGCTTAGTGCCTTACTTGCGGCCGCTGAGCTGGAGGACCTGCTTGAAGAGGCCCGAGTGGTCCAGGCCGCCGTCGCCCTGGTTGACGGTTGCGGCGACGAGCTGTGCGACCACGGCGCCGAGCGGGACGGCGACGTTGGCTTCGCGGGCTGCGGAGGTGACGATGCCCAGGTCCTTGTGGTGGAGGGCGAGGCGGAAGCCGGGATCGAAATTGCGGTCGAGCATCTTCTGACCCTTCTGGTCCAGGACCTTGGAGCCGGCCAAGCCGCCGCCGAGGACCTTCAGTGCTGCGTCGGTGTCGACGCCGTAGGCCTCAAGGAAGGCGATGGCCTCGCCGAGGACCTGGATGTTGACCGCGACGATGAGCTGGTTGGCTGCCTTGACGGTCTGGCCGGAACCGGACGGGCCGACGTGGACGATGGTCTTGCCCACTGCGTTGAGGACGTCCTGTGCTGCCTCGAAGTCTGCCGCGTCGCCGCCGACCATGATGGACAGGACGGCGTCGATGGCGCCCTGTTCGCCACCGGACACGGGAGCGTCGAGGGGGCGGATGCCGGCTGCTACGGCTTCTTCGGAGAGGCGCTTGGCGACGTCCGGGCGGATGCTGGATGCATCGATCCAGAGGGTGCCCTTCTTCGCGTTGGCGAAGACGCCGTCCTTACCCGTGACGACACCCTCAACATCGGGGGAGTCCGGGACCATGGTGATGACGACGTCGGCGTCCTTGACTGCCTCCGCGATGGAGCTGGCACCCTGGCCGCCTTCGGAGACGAGCTTGTCGATCTTGTCCTGGCTGCGGTTGAAGCCGGTGACCGTGTGGCCGGCCTTGACGAGGTTGATGGCCATGGGCAGGCCCATGATTCCGAGTCCGATGACTGCAACGTTGCTCATAGTGGTTCTCTTTCTGAAAGTCTTTTTAGCTCAGGTGTGCTTGTTGAGCCGGGTGCTTAATTGGCGTTGGCGCGCTGGCGGATGGCCCAGCTGAATGCCGTCTCCTGCGGTTCCTTGTATTCCAAACCGATGTAGCCCTCGTAGCCGAGTTCGCGGCTGCGGGCGATCCACTCGCCGAGGGGGAGGTTGCCGGTGCCGGGGGCGCCGCGGCCGGGGTTGTCGGCGATCTGGATGTGGCCGAAGTCCTTGGCGTGGTTCTCGATGACGGATTCGACGTCGTCGCCGTTGACTGCCAGGTGGTAGAAGTCGGCGAGGAGCTTGATGTTCTGGGCGCCGGATTCTGCCTTGACGCGGGCGATGACCTTGAGTGCGTCTTCGGCGGTGAGGAGCGGGTACTTGGGTGCGCCGCTCACCGGCTCGAGGAGGACAGTTCCGCCAATACGTGCGACGCCGGCAGCTGCTGCGGCGAGGTTCTTGGCGGCGAGTTCGTCCTGCTCTTCAGGGGTGAACTCGTCCTGGCGGTTGCCGTAGAGGGCGTTGAAGGCCTTGCAGCCGAGGCGCTCACCGATGCCGGCCACGACGTCGATGTTGTCCTTGAACTCGGAGCAACGTCCCTTCCAGGAAACCAGACCGCGGTCGCCGCCAGGCATGTTGCCTGCGTTGAAGTTCAGGCCCGTGAGCTGAACGCCGGCGTCCTTGATGGCGTTCTCAAACTCGGTTACTTGGGCGTCGGTGGGGACGGAGGTCTCGAAGGGCCACCAGAACTCGACGGCGTCAAAACCGGCTGCCTTCGCGGCGGCGGGGCGCTCGAGCAAGGGCAGCTCCGTCAGGAGGATGGAGCAGTTCACTGTGTACGTCATCGTAGGTCCTTCCGAGGAGGGGCTTTGATCTATCTTCCTCTGTGCTTCGTCTTGGCCTTGGTGCTTGGCTTCTGTTTCCGCTTTGTGGAATTTAGATTCTGCTTTATGAAAAGTTTAGGGAAGGTGGGGGTGTGAGTCAAGGGGGTGGGTGGGGAGGTGGGGGTTTGGGATACCAAGCGCATACCTTGAAGCATGCACGAGTAGTCGTGCAGGGGATCGGACATCACCGATTAAGGTGTCCGGAGGTCTAGCCTCAACGTGAGGGCTCAATACGTCCACTGCGGTAACGCGGTGCCCAATAAGCGAAGAATAGCGCTGCTCGCCACCTAACTTTCCGTCGAAGGGGCGAGCACACCTGAAGTGCGGAGATTGCCGCTAGTTGAGCCCAACGTCTTGAGGCGGTGTTAAGCGTGCAGGTCTCCAGGCCCGCGATACAGCAACCGAATGGCCGTGGAATCAGGGTGTCGTTGGGCTCGGAGAATTCCAAGCCGCTCGCGATTGATGTGCACATTTGCCTCGCCTAGGAGTTCGAATCCGGGCGACCAAATGTCGATCGTGTCTGCGTCGCGTACCGTGATCCTGAGCCAAGAATTTGGGGGAGGAGGATCTCCGAGCCACGTCGTAGTCACGGTTTCCGTGCCCGCGCGGACCCATTGCTTTAACTGTGGACGGCGGACATGTGATGCGAAGCTCAGCCAGGCCGAACGAGCCTCCTTGCTCGGCCACACGTCGTTCCATGCGTATTCTGGGTCGAGGTCGTCGATCCATTGGCGCATGCCAGACACGTCTCCAAAGTCGGCATCAGTAGTGCTCACGGCATTGATAGCGGCCAGTCGGTGGTCGAACCCGGAGCGAATAAGCAACGATGCAGACCAAGCAAAGGTCCCGGTTTCGACTGCCGTCACTGCTGCGCCAGTCACTATATCGGCGACGAGGTTGCCTTGGGCTTCCTCGTACACACGCGCGGCTTCCATCCCCCAGACCAATCTATAGACAAGGTCAGATTCAACGAATCGGGCCATTGCGACTCGATCGCCACTGAGTTCAGCCAGGCTTAGTCCTCGGACCCACTGCCTAAGCACATCTTCCCAATTGTCAAGAGACACTTCGGGAGCAAATGTATCAAGGCCGAATACCGTAGCTGCGATCTCTACAAGTCCCTCGGCAGCGGCGGCATGATCGTCGATTGCGAGGGCGTATTCTACTTGAGCTATGAGTTCAATCACTTGCCCCGAGACCGCCGAGAGATTCGTCCCAGCTTCAGCCCCTAGACCGGCCAAGTACCACCCGCGACGCTGGGATGGCGTCGACGTTTGCCATAGATGCCTCACCCGTCCCATCACCAGTTCGCGAACTGCCCTTGCTGCCGAGCTCTCTACGTGGCGCAGTTGGCGCTCCCACAGTGAGTTTACGAGCACATCGGAAAGTACCTGCGTGGCCGCGTCTGCGTTCACATCGTAAGCGCTGTCCCCAATCATGCTCAGAATCCCGATGTCAAGCAGAGCGAGGTTTGAGCGCCACTTCTCCGCAGCTGTCAATTGATCTTCAGGTCGTTCTTGCTGAAGAACAGGAAGAGTCCAGTCCGGCCCGCCCGTGAGGTAGTCCAGGAACGGCTCTATGGGCCCGGAGCCTCGCGATGTATACAACCGCCTAAGCAGCCCTAGGCCAACCTGGATAAGGCCAGAGTTGAGAGCCTTTCCCCCCTCACCCTCGGTCAACCGCAACCAGTCCTGGCGAAGCTGCTCACGCTGCTGTGATCCTTGTTCAAAAATTGGATAGAGAACTAGTCCTTCTGTATCAACAAATGCGCGCCCAGCGCGTCCGATAACATTAGAAAAGTCTGAGCCCTTTAGCATTTCTCGACCGCGTTTAAGACTGTGGAATAGCACTACCGAGGCAGACAGATTGAGCCCTTGAGCAAGCGTCGGGGAGGCGACAATAACCCTCAGAATGCCTTCATGGAGCAGCTTCTCCACTTCTCTCCGGAATGGTCCTGGGAGTGCACCGTGGTGTATTGCGACGCCCATCTCTAAGCACTTCAGTATTGGGTGATCTGCGCCGAACCATTCGGCGCCCACTGCCATTGCTGCGCTTATGTCAACACCGCTGGGCAGTACTGGAGTGATCAGACCTTGCTTGTGTAATTTGATTATTTCCCGGGCGTAGGGCTCGACCGAGTTGCGTTGAGGGCAAAAAATGAGGACTGTCTGGCTTTCCTCCACCAGCCGCCATGCGGTGGCGATTACGAGTTCTCGCTGACTCGTGGGAAAGGCATTTTTGCGCCTACCTGAGGGACGACTTGCTTCGAAATAGCGTGGGATGAACGGCTGGTCCGGTCCGAGCGTGATGGTCAGACGTGCATGGTCAGTCCGCCATTCGACAACTCCGAACCGCTGCAGCGTTGGACGCCAAGCCTCTTGGTGTAGGCCTTGCGGGTCATCGTCAGTAAGCCAAGCAACAAAGTCCTCCAAGTCCTGCCCGGAGGGGAACACTGCGGAAAGGCAAATTATCCGGCGTGTAGAAGCGTCCGAACGACGCAGTAGCCGCTGTATTTGAGCTTCGTACCGAACCTCCCGTTCAGAGGCGCCGATCATGTGCCCTTCATCAAGCACAACCAGCCCGATGTCGTCGAGAACCGTAGGGTCGGAGCGAAGCGCAAAATCCAGCTTCTCCGGGGTAGCAACAACAATGGCACTAGACCGCAGGGTGTCCTCGTCAACATCGCTGATTCCCGCGCTGCCATAGAGGGAGGAAACTCTAACGCCGAGAGGGCTGAACGTTTTCGTGAGTGCCTGCTCTGTTTGTGCAGAGAGAGCCCGGAGCGGGGTTACATAAACAATCCGTCTTCCTCCTGCCAGACACGCGAGAATGGCAAGTTCGGCGATGCGAGTCTTGCCAGCGCTTGTTGGAAGTGCGACTACGAGATCGCGGGAGTCGGTGAAGATCCGCGACACCACGCGCAGCTGAGAGGGCCATAGATCAATCTCTGAGCGTTTGCGGGCTAAGAGAGCCTCAACGAACGTACGGCGCAAGTACCGCCACCGCGTCGCGTCTGCCTCACTGCCCGTGGGCGGTTCAACCGGGATGTTCTCGTTAATGCTGCTTTCGAACAAATCTTCGAGTATTTTTCTGGTCAGTCTGTACACCCACCACGGGCTGGGAGCACCGACGTCCATTGCGGCCCGTTCACCCAGATCCAAGCTCGCTAACGCGCTGTCTAAGAGTTGGCGGTCGGCTACTTCCAGGGCGTAGAGACCTTCACAAACGGCGGAGAGGTAGCTTTCGCTGAGCAGCAATGCGACAGGGCCTAGCCCACTCGTCTGACGCTGATCGTCGTCAGAAAGGGACGCGAGAAGGGCGCCATCCGCTACCCCCGGCGAGGTTCGCATGAGTCGTGATCTCTCCTCGATGGCATCGAGGTCTCGCATTGCCAAGTCCGCTAAAGTAGCCTCCATCGGCGATAGCTGGCCAGTTTCCTGACTTCCTTTCATCAACGAAAAGGCCCTCGCGCTGTAACCGCCTAGGTGGCTGGCGGCTCCGGCTATGAGTCGATGAAAAACGGAGTCGGAAGATTCCGAGGCGTTGCGGGTCGCGGCTTCCAATGCGTAAGAACTCTGGATGAAAGCTTGACGTGCGACACGGAGTTGATTCTCGCTTTCGCCGTTGCGTGTTTCTTCCGCCGATTGAAGGAGATCAAGCCCGTCGGTGAGTAGTGCGTAGCCGTAGTTGAGAAGGTCAGAGTCTATATAGGGGCTAAATTCTGGCGATCCAGTCGGTAGTGCACCATTGCGGCGAATCATCGATTGAGCCTGTCCGCGAGCTAGCAAACGCCCTCGGAAGCTGGGGTCGGTGGCGGCTTGGAGGCGAGTTAGCAGAGATTCCAGGTCACGGGGCATCGCTTACTACCCCGTCGTAGGCGTCATTTATGAACTTCTGGTGTTGCTGGACTTGAAGGGTAACCGTAACTTGCGGAACCTTGCCGCTGTAGGCATCAAGATCTGCGCTTACGTGAGCACTAGGGTCTCCGCTCGTTAGCAGAAACATCAGGTGCCCCACTCGATCTGCCCTTACCCCGTTAGTCAATTGAAGATCGAGCACAGCCTCACCAATTTCGCGATCCGAAGTCTTGAGGAGCCGTGCAGCGAACTGAGACAGCGAATGTGGTGACGGTAGTTCGTCGTTCCGTGAAAGACCTTCCCGGGCTTCCTTGACTGTAGCTTCACCGAGCGAGACGCGGCTCTTGGCCTCTGCTTTGACAAGGTGGAGGGCGGAGTCGTCCCGAATCTTGGCCGCTAACACGTCGTCCCCTCTCATCGCCCACTCCTGATGGTCTCGGTCTATGAGCCGGCTAGGTCCGACAACGTAACCTTGTTCTTCCTCAAGGTACGCCGTTGCTAAGATCTCACCTGCGTCGCCGGATCTTGCACTCTTCTTGGTTGGCAGTCTGTCTCTCAAGAAGTTCGCCAAACCCGGCTTTCCATACCGCTCAGCGATCAACGATAGAGCCGTCGTGTCGGCGTACGCGCTGGGGAGTCTGCTGGCTAGGAGTTCAATTCCTTCGGCGTCGTTATGAGAAGAAATCGTGCCGGAAACGCGCCCGGGAGATTCGGTGCCGACGGAATTCAGCGGGCTGCTTAAGCACCAACTATCAAATAAGGACACGGCAGTACTCTCCCTGAAACCCGGTGGGACGAAGTCCGCAACCAATGGCGACATTTCATTCTTACAGCAAAACGCGCTAAGACGCACATTGCAAACGGTGTCAACCCATCGAATGTTCAGCTCGGGCGCTTGACCATAGAGGTGGCGGAGACACAGTGGTGCTGTGGAGCGATCTTTGAGCTTCGTGAGTAATCATCTCTGGCAGTCTGATCGAACTCCATGTAGCGTGACCAGGATTTGCGAGGCTATGGTGAGATCGGAGTAGCGGACAGTGCGACTGATTTTCGAGTATAGGGAGTTGAGTAAAGCTTGCTTCTTGATGTAGTGACGGTTTCTGGGTTTCGTTCGATCGAGTCGGATTTAACTATTCGGGTTGGGTCTCCGACAATCCTTGCTGGCCACAATGATGCAGGCAAGAGCGCAGTCTTGGATGCTATAGCTTTCCTTCTAGACTCGGTGAAGCTTACAGATCGTGATAGAACCTATGGCGACGCAGGACCCGACGGCGAGCCCTCACGTGTTTCGGAGACTATGGTTGAGGGAACGTTTACCCTCCGAGATGAAGAACAAATTCTGCTTGGACTTCCTGAAATCATTAGAGTTCGAAGGGCTTATCGAGAGAGTGGTACGGCGCTTGAGGTGTTCAGTGAGGTCCCAGTAGATGAGCGATTGCGTGATATTTCGTCACAGGATGTTAAGACATTTAAGTTCAGGCTTGGTGGACTCGGCCTGTCCCAGGCTGGCAACAAATCCGAGCTCATTGAACGCCTAGAGCAACTTATTTCTGTGGCAGTGAAAGAGCCGATATGGATTCCCGCTACGGCCGACCTGAAGAGAGCACTCCCGCGGATTCAGCGCTTCGACGCAACTTCCTCCCAAAATCCCGAAGAAGCAATACTGGCGACGCTACGAAATTCCTATACTGGTCACACGGAAGATGCGAGTATTAAGGGTGACATCCGTGAGTTGACGGATGCCCTTCAAGGTCGGGTAGCTCAGGACGCCGAGAAGCTACGTGAGCATATCAAAAGTCAATGCATTGATATCGGTGACATCGAGATACATCCAGTAGTTCGACTAGACAGCGGACTGAAATCACTTGAGGTTAGTGCTGCAAACGGACGCGGAGAGCGAATTCATCTTGGACAGTCGGGTACCGGTCGTTCGCGACGAGTTGCCCTAGCTGTTTGGGAGTTTAACGCGGGCCTACTAGGTGAATCTAGTCAGGATACGGTGCTTTTATATGATGAACCGGATACTCATCTTGACTACAGCAACCAACGAGGCTTCATGAAATTGTTGGATGAGCAGTCCAAGCTTCCTAATGTTCGTACTGTGGTCGCTACCCATTCAATGAACCTTATTGACGGTGTCGATATCTCTAAAGTGGTCCATCTTCGTCACGTTGACAATCGAACGAAGGCCGACGAAATTACTGACGACTCAGACGTTGGGGCTCATCTGGGAGCAATTGCGGCATCGCTGGGCCTTAGGAACACCGTTTTGCTGCACGAACGCCTCTTTGTCGGTGTTGAAGGACCCACGGAGAGTCGAGCATTTCCTGTACTTTTCAAACTTGCCACCGGTCGTCAACTTCAGGCGTGTGGAATCGCCCTTTGGCCCTGTGACAACAATGATGGAGCCCTCAGATTCGCGCAGTACCTTGCAGCACGAGAAAGGGACGTTTTACTCGTTGTGGACGAAGATTCACGAGAATTAAAGATGTTCTCAGAGCAGCGCTTGGCAAATCACGGACTGCAGTTAGGGAAGCATGTCTTGACTGTCGGAGTCCGCGAATTTGAAGACACCTTCCGAGACCAGCAGTGGGCGGAGTGTGCGAATAGGGTATGGCCCCGTGCAGACGGTCGAGCCTGGGTCCCCGATGACTTTTCTCAACACCGCGCATCCAAGTTCAGTTCTAAAATTGAGTCAATGATTCGCGAAAACAGTAGCGTTGAAGTCAGTGGAAAACCTGAGATCATGACGACGCTTGCCCTGGGTCTTCGGTCTGCTGAGGAAGTCCCGGAAGAACTTCGAGAGGTTTTTAGGCAGCTTGTTGAACGCGCCGACTACTGACGACTACGACGGGCCAGCATCCGGGCGCGACGTTGGGCCAGCGTCGGGGCAACCCAGTTGTGATAACCGACGGAGTTAGCCCATTCGATTGCGTGCTCGCGTTCGTCTCGACCGCACCACCTGCACGCATTGGGTGAAGGTGCAGTTCTATGTCGCACCTTGTAACACCTGTGGGTAGTCACCGACATGGTCCCCTTTCATCTCGTCACTACTGAAACACTGTCCACTGACATTTTCGGGATACGATGCGTCAGGCCTCCCCTTAGCCCTTGAACGATCCGCCATACTGCTTCCGTGATCGAGCTCTTGAGTTCGGCACGTTTGTCTAGAGGCGTCATAGTATCGCTCTACTGAGTTCGCCGGTAGATGAGGCCGAGGTGCCGTGTGGCTCCGATCTGCTGCGGTGAAAGATGTTAGATCTCTCTGACTCCGTTGGCACGTTGGATCGAAGCCACTGCCATGCCTAGGCAGGATACGGGGCAACGTTTGACCGTATGCGACTAAGCTCAGGAGCGCCGGCGGGCACGGCAGTAGCGTGGCGGCAAGGATCATCCTCATTGTTCGTGGAAGGACAATCAAATGGCTCGGCCGACAGTTCAGGACGTCGCTAAGACGGCGGGCGTGTCCGTGGGGACGGTGTCGCGCGTCTTGAACGGGAGCCCGGCTGTCAGCGCGTCGGCCAAGGAGAAGGTCAACGCAGCTATCAAGGAGCTCAGCTACCGCCCCCTTGCCTCGGCGCGCGACCTACGAAGAGATCGCACAATGCGCGTCCTTGCGCTCGCCAAGAACCTGGACTCGCTCGTTATCAGCGAAGTTTTCCGAGGCGTAGGAGACGCAGCAGCGGACAACGGCTACGTCAGCCTCATCGCAGCCACAGACGGAGACCGTGACCGCGAACAGCAACTCGTAGACATGCTGCGAAATGGCTCAGTCGACGGCCTTGTAATCTTCTCGCCAACCATGCCGGACGAGGACGTCAACATCGTCGCCGAACAACTGAGTGTCATCCAGGTCTGTGAAATCGTCGACGCCGAGGCAGCCTTTGGAGTGTCCATCGATGACCGCCAAGCAGCTTACGACATCACCAAGCATCTGATCGACACAGGAGCCAAGAAGCTGGCCATGCTCGCCCACAGGGGTGCCCGCTCGGGCCGGCTTAGGGAAGAAGGGTTCCGCCAAGCACTCGCAGAAGCAGGCCTGCAAGAAGACCAAGTCCTACTCGGCGAAGGCAACTTCGGCTTCCATTCGGGCAGGGCACTCACCAAGAAACTCCTGGAGACCAAAGACCTCCCCGACGCCGTCTTCTGCGGGACCGACGTCGTCGCTGCAGGGTGTGTCCGCGAGCTCACTGATGCCGGCCTGAGGGTTCCCCAAGAAGTCGCAGTGGCGGGTTTCGATGACTCAGCCCAAGCAGAAATGTGCGTGCCGGAACTGACCACGGTCAGGCAGCCGGCGTACGAGATGGGCCGAGCGGCCTTCGCTGAACTCCTGGAGCGGATGACTGTCGAGGGCGCGCACCGCAAGGGTCGGACCTTCTTCCCGCACCAACTCGTCATCCGGGACTCCACCAAATAAAAGGCTTGACAGCCCGGAGCAACCACTGCAAAACTACTTTGGAATCGATTCCAGGGGCCACAAGGCCTTTTTTACAAGCAACATTTGGAATCGATTCCACAACTCAACCAAGGCACGGCAATGAAGCCAGGCTCAGGACCAGCAACAGCCAAAGCCCGCCCTGAGCCACCCATCCCCACAGTCACCAAAGGAGCCACTCGTGGACTTGAACCGACCTGCTTCTCCGCTCCAGAACAAAGCACGAAACAAAAAAGCCTTGGCCGCCACCGCAATCGCAACAGCCCTCCTCCTCAGCGCGTGCGGCGGGGGAGCAGCGCCCCAAGGTGCGGAACAAGCGGCAGCTGCCGATCCGTCGTCGGGCGCTAATGCGAGCGGTGCCGTGAACATCTGTGGCGTGAAGGATGCGAGCGGTATCTACAAGGGCACGACGGAAGCGTTCACCAAGGCGAACGGCAAGGTCACGGCCAAGTACACCGAGATCGGCGCCACCACGGATGAGGCGCGCACGCAGATTGTGCAGCGGCTCGAGGGCAAGTCCACCGAGTGCGACATCTTCCTCACGGACGTCATCTGGACCTCCGAGTTCGCCTCGCAGGGCTGGCTGCTGGACCAGACCAAGCTGGTGGAAGGCAACAAGGACCGGCTCATCCCCTCCACTGTGGAAACCACCAAGTACCAGGACAAGTACTGGGCGTCGCCGTTCTTCACCAACGCCGGCCTGATCTACTACCAGAAGGACAAGGTGGCCAAACCCGAAACCTGGCAGCAGCTCTACGCAGAGGCGGCCAAGGCTCCGGGCAACGGGTTCGTCTACCAAGGCAAGCAGTACGAGGGCCTCACGGTGAACTTCCTCGAAATGCTCTACAGCGCGGGCGGCGAAGTCCTGGATGACCAGGGCAACGTCAAGATCGACTCGCAGGAGACCCGCGACGTCCTCAACTTCATGACCGACGGCCTCAAGAACGGCTCGGCCGACCGCGCCGTCCTCACCTTCAACGAAGACCCGGCCCGCCTCGCCTACGAGTCCGGCAACTTCGGATACCAGCGCAACTGGCCGCACGTATACCGCCTGCTGAACGCGACCCCGCTGACGTCCACCTTCGGCGTCGCGCCGCTGCCGGCATGGGAAGGCGGCAAGGCCTCGGGCGTGCTCGGCGGCTGGAACCTCGCGATCTCGGCACACTCCAGCAACCAGGCCGGAGCTGTCGCCTTCATCGACTTCGCCACCACGCCGGACTGGCAGAAGCACGTGGCCATGGACTACTCGCAGGCCCCGGTCAACGAGGCCGCCTACTCGGACCCGGCGGTGCTCCAGAAGATGCCGTTCGCTACCGAACTCCTGGCCTCGGTGAAGGGTGCCAAGCCGCGCCCGATCTCGCCGGTCTACCCGCAGATCTCGCAGGCGATCTACAAGAACGTCTACGCCGTGCTCTCCGGCACCGCCTCCACCGAGGACGCCGTGAAGAAGATGGCCGACGAAATCACCACCGCCAAGGCGAGCTTCTAAATCATGACCACCAAAACCATCCCGCCAAGAACAAGCGGCCGCGACCAGGCCGAACGCCGCCTCGCCTTCCGCATGACGGCCCCGTCGCTGATCCTCATGGCGCTCGTGGCCGCGGTCCCGATCGGCTACGCACTCTGGCTCTCGCTGAACCAGTACAGCGTCCGCACCGCAGGGCTCTCCCGCTTTGTCGGCCTGGAAAACTACATCAACGCCCTCGCAAGCCAAGAGTGGTGGGCCGCCTTCGGCCAGACCTTCGTCTTCGCTGGCCTCTCGGTCAGCCTGGAGTTGGTCCTCGGCACAGCCATGGCCTTGCTCCTGAACCTCGCCTTCAAGGGCCGCGCGGTCCTGCGCACAGTGGTTCTGCTGCCGTACGCGATCATCACGGTGGTCAGCGCCATCACCTGGCAAACGATGTTCCAGCCCAACCTCGGCTTGGTCACCAACGTCCTCTCCGCACTGGGACTGCCGGGCGGCGACGTCGTCTGGCTCGGCGAGCACGGCTACGCGATGGCCGTGATCGTCATGGCCGACGTCTGGAAAACCACCCCGTTCGCGGCGCTCATCATCCTGGCCGGCCTGCAGGTCATTTCCTCGGAAACCTACGAGGCCGCCGAGCTCGATGGTGCCAGCAAATGGCAGACCTTCCTCCACATCACGCTGCCGCTGCTCCGTCCGGCGATCGTCCTCGCCGCGATCTTCCGCACCATGGACGCCCTCCGCGTCTTCGACCTGCCGTTCGTCCTCACCCGCGGCGCCAACGGCACCGAATCCATGTCCATGCTGGCCTACGGCGAACTCCGCGAAAACCGGCTTGTGGGCGAAGGCTCGGCCCTCTCCATCCTGACCTTCCTCACCGTCATGGTGGTCTCGGTCATCTACATCCGCTTCGGCGGCGGCAACATCCGCGACGTCGCAAAGGAGGAACAATGAGCACACTGATTGCAGAACGCCCGACGGCGGCACCCGCCACCGGGACCAAGTCGCGAAAGCGTCGCTTGCGTGGGGAAGCGAAACTCCATCCCTTGGTGTGGGTGTTCGTGGTGGCCGTCATGGGCTTCTCGCTCATCCCGTTCTACTGGCTGGTCAACACCTCCCTGAAGAAGGGCGCGAGCCTGTCCAAGGGCGAGCTCTTCCCGAACCAGCCGACCCTCGAAAACTATTTCGTGGTCTTCCAGAACCCCGAATTTCTCCTCGCCTTGCGCAATTCGGTGATTATCGCCGTCGTAACTACAACCGTGGCGCTGGTCTTCGCATCCTTCGCCGCCTATGCGCTGGCCCGGCTCAAGATGCGCCGCAAGGCCATGATCCTGACGCTAATCCTTTCGGTGACCACGTTCCCGGCCATCGCGATCGCGGCTCCGATGTTCTCCATCTGGCGCGAAATCGGGCTGTACGACACGTTGCTCGGCCTCATCATCCCGAAGCTGACGTTCGCGTTGCCGCTGGCGATCTACACGCTGACGTCGTTCTTCAAGGAGATCCCGCGGGAGCTCGAGGAATCCGCGTACATGGACGGTGCCACGCCGTTCACCGCGTTCCGCAAGGTCATTCTGCCGCTGGCAGTCCCAGGCCTTGCGACCACGGCGATCCTGGTGTTCATCTCGGTCTGGAACGAATTCCTCCTGGCCGTCACGCTCACCACCTCGCCGGAGGCCCGACCCGTGCCGGTGGCGATCGCGTTCTTCAGCGGCACCAGCGAGTTCGACCAGCCCCTCGGCACCATCAGCGCCGCATCCGTGATCATCACCGTCCCGCTCGTGATCCTGGTGCTCGTGTGCCAGAAACGCATCGTCTCCGGGATGACCGCGGGCGCGGTCAAGGGCTAACCCAAACCATCAAGAAACCCAGAAAGAAAAGGAACAAAGTGAGCATTCAGCAGCAGGCCCCATCCGCAACCCTCAAGGTGGGAGTTGTGGGCATCGGTTGGGCCGGCCAGCAGCACCTCAAGGCGTACAGCAACATCGACGGCGTCGAAATTGTCGCCGTCGCGGGCATGGAGCCGGAACTCCTTGCCCAGCTGAAGGACGAGTACAACATTCCGCACGCGTTGCCCCGCTGGGAAGACATGATCGAGCTCGAAGACCTCGACGCCGTCAGCATCGCCGTGCCCACCTTCCTGCACGCGCCCATCGCCATCGCTTCGCTGGAGCGTGGACTGCATGTGCTGAGCGAGAAGCCGATCGCGCGCAACGCCGTCGAAGGTCAACAGATGGTGGACGCCGCCCGCAAGGCCGGGCGCGTCCTGGACGTCGCGTTCAACCACCGCCGCAGAGGCGATATCCAGGCGCTCAAGAAAGTGATCGACGACGGTACCCTCGGACGTCCGTACTACGCCAAGGCTTCGTGGCTGCGCCGCCAGGGCATTCCGATGCTCGGCAGCTGGTTCACCAACCCTGCGCTCGCCGGCGGTGGCCCGCTGGCGGACATCGGTGTTCACGTCCTGGACTACGCGCTTCACCTGCTGGGCGAGCCGAAAGTCCTGGCAGTTTCCGCCTCGACCCATTCGGAGCTCGGTCCGCGTGGCCTCGGCGGCAACGCGAGGTATACGGCGTCGAACTCCAGCCATAAGTTTGAAGTGGAGGACTTCGCCTCCGCGTTCATCCGCTTGGAAGGCGGCGGAACTTTGATCCTCGAAGCAGGCTGGGCCAGCTACCGTGACGAACGGGACCTGATGGACTTCACCGTTTACGGGACCGACGGCGGAGCGGACTTGCGCTCGATCGGCGCCTCCGAGAACCCCGTCGCAGACGTGCACATCTTCACTGAGAAGGACGGCGAGAATGCCGACTTCGAGGTGGTGGCCGAACCCGGAAAGGCGCACCAGGCCGTCGTCGACGATTTTGTTGCTGCCGTGCGCGGCGGCGAGACCGTGTGGGGAAGCCACGACGGTTCGCTCGCGCTCAGCCGCGCGCTGGTGCTCGATGCCTGCTACAAATCCGCCCTGGAACAATGCGAAGTGAGCCTCTGACATGACCGAGTCCAAGTTGAAAATTGTCGTCTGGAACGAAGGCGTCCACGAGGCGCGCAACGAGCCCGCCACCATCGGTGAGATGTACCCCGAAGGGATCCATGGCGCCATCGCGGCTGGGCTTCGCGGCTTCTACCCGGACTCCGAGATCGCTACAGCAACGTTGGCTGATCCGGACCACGGGCTGTCCGAGGAGGTCCTTGCACAGACTGACGTGTTGCTGTGGTGGGGACACATTGCCCATGAGGAAGTCGCCGACGACGTGGTGGAACGCGTGCAGCGGCATGTCCTCGGCGGCATGGGCTTGGTAGTGCTCCACTCCGGGCACTTCGCCAAGATATTCACTCGATTGCTGGGCACCACGTGTTCGCTGAAGTGGCGCAATGAAGGCGAGCGGGAGCTGGTGTGGACCGTGAAGCCGTCGCACCCGATCGCGGCGGGCATTGAAAGCCCGATTGTGATTCCGCAGCAGGAAATGTACGGGGAACTGTTCGACATTCCGGAACCCGATGACCTGATCTTCATCAGCTCCTTCACCGGGGGAGAGGTGTTTCGCTCAGGCGTGACGTTCTCGCGCGGCAAGGGCCGGATCTTCTACTTCAGCCCCGGCGACCAGGAATACCCGGTGTACCACCAGCCGCAGATCCAGAAGGTCATCGCCAACGGCGTTGGCTGGGTGGCACAGCCGGGTGTGTTCCGCGAGGCGCCCGAGGTCTCCAACCCTGCGCGGGACTGGTTCGAGGCTTAGCCATGACCACTTCTCTTCCTACGGGCCGCCCGTTGGCCACTGCCCGGCCCTTGGGTGTGGCCGCTATTGGCTACGCGTTCATGGGGAAAGCCCACTCGAATGCGTGGCGGAATGTGGCCAGCTTCTTCGACGTCCCGGCCTTCGAGCAGCGAGTGCTGGTGGGCCGGGACGCGGTTGAGGTCGCTTTCGCCGCAGGTAAATACGGCTGGGCTGAGTCAGCTACTGACTGGCGCTCGGTGATTGAGCGGGACGACATCGACATCGTGGACATCTGCGCGCCGGGCTGGATGCACGCGGAGATCGCCATCGCCGCGCTGGAAGCCGGAAAGCATGTGCTCGTGGAGAAGCCACTCGCGAACACTTTGGGTGAGGCTGAGCTGATGGCTTCAGCTGCTGCCTCCGCTCGGGCCAGGGGTGTCCAGTCGATGGTCGGGTTCAACTACCGGAGGGTCCCGGCGCTCGCCCTGGCCCGGGAATTGATCGCCGAAGGCCGTCTAGGAACTGTGCGGCACGTACGTGCCGCCTACCTGCAGGACTGGCTTTCCGACGTCGAAACCCCCATGAGCTGGCGGCTCCGAAAGGAGACCGCCGGCTCCGGGGCCCTGGGCGACATCGCCTCCCACGCCATTGACCAGGTCCAGCACCTCACCGGGCAGACCGTGACCGAAGTGACCGGGACGTTGCGGACTTTTGTTGCCGAACGGCCCGGTCCGTCGGGCGTGGAGAAGGTGACAGTGGACGACGCCGCGTGGGCCACTTTGGGGCTGACCGGCGGCGTGAGCGCCTCGGTGGAAGCGTCACGAGTGGCGACCGGGCAGAAGAACTCTTTGAAGATTGAGATCTATGGATCGTTGGGTTCGCTGACGTTTGATCTGGAGAACCTGAACGAGCTTGGCTTCCTGGACGCTACCCTTCCTGTGCGGGAACAGGGGTTCCGGCGGATCCTCGTGAATGAGCCGGAGCACCCCTACGCTGCCGCGTGGTGGCCGCAGGGGCACATCATTGGCTGGGAGCACACCTTTACGCACCAGATCCGGGACTTCCTGTGCGCGATCCGCTCCGGTGAGGCGCCGTCGCCGTCGTTCGATGACGGGCTGCAGGTGCAGCGGGTGCTGGCCGCCGTCGAGGAGTCGGCGCGGAACAGGAGTGAGGTCATGCCGGTTCTTTCCTTCCAGAATGTCTAGACTCCCACGCGAGTGAATTTCTCAACGAAATAAGGTACTTAGGCCGTGATGGTGCTGAATATCTATTCACGGCCACGAAAGGTTTCGGGTACCGAAACCGAAGATAACGCGGCTAATCCAACCATTGGCATAGGTAAAAGGCTCGCAAGTAACACCAATCCTTCTATATACGAGAAACTCGACGGGAGTGCAGAATCCTTGAGATGAGTGAGGAAAAGAAATGATCCTGTGGTTGTGCCAAATATTAGAGGTCCATAAAAGCGGAGAAAAAATTCAGAACAGAGCAGTGTCAGGACTTGCTGGGAATTACTTCCAATAACTCGGTAAAGGGCTAGTTCCTGACGGCGCGAAGCCACTTGGCTTAAAAATGCAAGAGCAATAATTGCGAATCCAGCTACAGGTAAGTACTTCAGCAGCATTGATTCCAATTGAACTTGAGGCGAAGGTTGCGTATCTGGCCGTGTATAGAGCATCCGAGTGACTATTTCGCTACCCCCAAACCAGTGAGTAAGAATGGCGGAGGCGGACCAAAATTTGCTGGGTTCAAATTGCACGACGCACTCTCCCACTGTGCCCCGCACTGCACCAACTGCAATGAGGGCATTGTCATATCTTTCTGATCGGGGAGTGGCTGCCGGCATGCCTGTGATGGTGAGTGTGTGTAGGTCGGCGAGGCCTTTAGTGTTAGCAATTGGCAACTTTGCTCCTGAAACCAGGCCTAGCGTTTGGGCTAAACGTGGACCTGCCAGTATCTCACCGGGTTCTGAGAGGGATGGCCACACGATTTTCACCCAAGATGGTGACACTTCAAGCAGATCGACGCCATCGACGGGAAACATCGGTGAATATACCCGGTGACTCGCCAAGACACCCCCGGCGTATTTTATGCCTTCCACTTTGGTGAGCGACTCACACCGCGTCGCGGACAGGGGGTTTCGCTGCTTGTCGGTGACAACGGCAACGTGCAGGCCCCGATTAACCTCATCCAGCGCCAAACGGGTTACTCGCTCCACTTCAAGCCCTGGAAAAACGGTAATACAAAAACCGACGGCAATTGCCAAAACAATCGAAATGGAAGATTGAACGGGTCTATGGCGCACATTTTCAAGACCCTCTCGAATGAAAAGGGAGAGGTGCAACTTACGAGCCAGGATCCTCACCTCGCTTAGACGCTTGTAGGGCTGACGTTAATGATCTTGTCGGCAAATGTGGCAACAAAATCGTCATGTGTGGCTACAAGCACGATGGAGCCCAACCTCGCAGCGAGTGCCAGACTCTGACAGACCTTCTCTCGTGACGTGGCGTCAAGGGACGCGGTCGGCTCATCTGCAAGGATGACAGGGTGTTCGCTGGCCACGGACCTTGCTATGGCAACACGTTGACGTTCTCCCCCCGAAAGTACAAACGCCTTCCGACGCAGTAGATTTGAGATGCCGACAGACCTGGCCGCACGCACGGCGGCACCCACAGAAGCCACATCGCTCCGCCCTTGAATGAGGGCCCCCAGCATGATGTTGTGAAGGACACTTCGATGATTCAGCAAGGGAGCTGATTGTATGATCCAATCAACCGAAAGGTCTTCACCCGATGAGTCGAAGTGAACTTTTCCTTCGGTAGGTTGCATGTGTCCAGCAATTATGGAAAGTAAAGTTGTTTTCCCTGATCCAGATGGTCCACGAATGGCCGTAAAAGAAGGGCTATCCAGCTCAAAAGAAATCTCCGAAAGCACTTCCTTCTTGCCAAACGTCATGGAGACTCGGTCGACTGTTAAGCGCATTTCCGCTCCTCAATGCTAGGAGCAATAATGACCTCATCACCTTCAGTGAAATCTCCGGAGACTACGGAGCTACCTATATCTGTGTATATGATATTCACATTTTCGGCACCTTCATATCCTTCACGTCGGAGGCGGACGCATGCGTGGCCAGATTCATCAGCAAAGATGGCGGATGATGGGATGCGAAATGAAGCGTTCGACAATCTTCGCTGTAGAGTGGCATTCAGAGTGTTCACCTTTGCCGCCGCTACTTCGGGGAGAGTACGCAATGCGGGAAGTTCGACAAGGGAACGGTCGTCCATGAGTTTCATGGGCTGATTTAGAACGTAGAGATCTTCATCAGGCGCGGCACTCAGCGGATCGGGGTCGCGCGCAGTTTGGCTACCCTCAGACGCTGCAGACGGACTGCCACCCGGATACGGATCAGCGGCCACACCCTGCGGGCCAGCGGAGGAACTGGAAACGGACAGACTTGCCGAAACTAGCTCCCTGCGACCAACGATAAGTTCGCTACCACTAGCGGGGGCCAAGGAGCCGGCCTGGACTGTCATTGACTCTATGGTTAGTGAGGCTTGTGGGAGGTATACGAACAACGAAGCCGACAAGTCGCGTCCGTCCGACTGGTTGTCGCCGAGGACCCTCTTTAGTCGACGAACTGCGTCGACCGTCACATAGTTGTATTCAGTGCCTGTGGGACTGCCGAACCCCAACTCACGCAGCACATCATTCAACTTCTCAACTTCATCCCCGTGATCACCCAGCTTGAGGTTACCGAAGAATGGAGTGGGAGTATGGAGCGCCATTCTTCCGACTCCATCAATGACAAGGAGTACGTCACCGCTGCGTACTTCTTCACCTGGCTGTCTCAGAACACTCTGTACAGTGCCCGTCCATGCCGGCGAGAGTATCTTTGTACCCGTTACCCAGTGAAGATTGATTTGAACTGCCCGGCTTACTGGAACCGTGTCCCCTTCCACAGGAACCCAGACGGCTTCCTCGCGGGCTTCGACCCTCGTACGATGAAGGCCATCTTCCAGCAGCCATATTGCGACCGCTGGCGCCAGCAACCAAACGATGACTACCAACGCCAGCGCGCCCCTAAGAGCTTTTGATTTCATGCCTGCCTAGAAACTAACTGAGATGCTGGGTAAGTCTGGAAAGAGCTTCACAGTGTTGTCTCGAACGCAGTTCACTGCAGTGTCTGCCTGACTGGATAATTTGCCAGCGCCGTCTAGGGGGTTTTCTCCCACCAAATCTGCGAGGCTACCTTCCTTCAAAGTCGATGGATAGCCGGCAGCCGCAAGGCAGGAAAGAGTTGCGGACCATAGCGTTTGGTCCATCTTCTTCTCGGTCGTGTTTATGTAAACTGAGCTAACTGCGTTCCAGTACTTCTCTTGACAATTCTCGTAGTCTTTTGATGCTGCCTCCATTGGCTTGCCATTTAGAAGGAAAACATATGAATATCCAATTCCATCTACTGGGTTGATTTGGGGTGCAGAGAGTGAGTAACCCAGATCAGTTACGCACTTATCGAGTCGCGAAAAGGCTGCCTCATAGTCACTAGTGCTAACTCTGCCTGATTTCATGACGTCGGCCTGCTCGGTCTTGCCCTCCGACTGTAGCTTCTTTGCTAGTTCGCGCACTTGCTCAGCCGAGATAATTTGTGACCCAGTACGCGGAAGCTGCGTTGCTGAACTTGAGCACGCCGAAACGCTCAGGATCAGTCCGATACCGATGCTGACGCCAGTAATTCTTGCTAGTGACATCCTTCAGGAGTTGAACGTGCTGTCGTCAATGCCATGGTTACCGGTGACGCGCCATCCGGTCTGGAGGGACTGTGTGATGTAGGTGCCGAAGAGGTAGGAACTGTTTGCCATCCGTGAGCCGTCAGAAAGTCCGACTTTAGCTGTGAAGAAACTGCCGCATCCCCAGCCCACAGATGTCGATGCGACTGCAGTGGAAGAATTTTGATGCCAACTGTTACCCGTCACCTGCACCCCACCGCAGCCCCATGAGTAGAGCGTCCGCACCTGGCAGGATTCGGCATGAGCCGGACTAGCCATGAGTACCAGCATCCCGGACAACGCGACAGCGCCCACCGTGCGAGAAATGTTCTTTTTCAATTTGTCCTCCTATTAGTATCCATTTTTTCGCAAATCGCATAACGTGGCATAAATTCAGGCAATAAGCCTATTCCCTGTTGTCTCTGTCGGCTGCTTTGGATCTTTGCTGAACTATTATTATGCGGAGATATACGATTCCCAAAATCATCAACCATGCTCCGAGGGTTGTGAGTGAAACCAACGCGATAATGCCAATGATTGTAAAAATGCCTGCGTAAAAGATATACCGACCTCCAAACGTCATCGTCCGGTCTCAAGTGGGCTACTCAGGAAAGATTTCGAAATCACTACGGAGTGATAACGGAAATTCATTTGCCCGTGCTCGGTACGCTAGCAGGCATTTAGTTTGAAGCAACTTGCTTCGTAATAATTTGGATCTTCTTAGTCATAGCTAACTATTCAGAAAAACTTTGCATTAGGCGCGTCACGAAGCTCACTCAACTGGCACTTAAGCAACTTGACTACTGATGCACGACGCCGCGTGGGCCACTTTGGGGCTGACCGGCGGCTTGGGCGCTTCGGTGGAAGCGTCACGAGTGGCTACCGGGCAGAAGAACTCCTTGAAGATTGAGATCTGTGGGTCGTTGGGTTCACTGACGTTTGATCTGGAGAACCTGAATGAGCTCGGCTTTCTGGACGCTACGCTTCCTGTGCGGGAGCAGGGGTCTCGGCGGATCTTGGTGAATGAGCCGGAGCACCAATACATCGAGGCGTGGTGGGCGCAGGGGCACATCATCGGCTGGGAGCATACGTTCACGCACCAGATCCGGGACTTCCTGTGCGCCATCCGCTCTGGTGACGCGCCGTCGCCGTCGTTCGATGACGGGCTGCAGATCTAGCGGGTGCTGGGCGCCGTGGAGGAGTCGGCGCGGAACAGGAGTGTGGTGACGGGGGTAGCTCAGGGTACTGAATCTGCGAGAGGCCAGGCCTCACCGCCAACCCCGGCCGACTTCGCCCAAGATCGGCCCGCCTTGACGGCGTCAACTTGGTAGTGTTCTTTACATCAGGATCAGCCCGCTCGCCTCAAGGCTCGGGCTGATTTTCTTTAAGCGCCGGGGAGCCCGTGGTTCCGAGCGGCGAGATTACGAGGCGGGGTGTCATAGCTCATGCGGCGAGCTCCTTGCGCACACGGTTCCACTCCGCCGTCGTGAGTAGTCCCTCCGCTCGCGCCTGGGCTGCGGCATCCCGCAGTCGTGAGGCCGGGACACGCCCCATGCATTCGAGGAGTGCTTCGCTGAGTTGTTGGGCGCGGATCCCGCGGTAGCGTGTGACCTTCGTTCCGGCTTGAGTCTGGATGACATTCATGTACGCGGGCATTGCTCGGCGGACGCGACGGCCGGTTCCCACTGTGATCTTCGTAGGATTCACGTCCCCCAGGCCGAGGAGGGCGAGGACGGATTCTCCGCGGAGGTAGGCGTCGTCTCCTGCGCGCAAGGTCGCTTCGGCGAATTGATCGTCGTCGGTCGGCGGGATGTCAGTCATGCGGTAGAGACCATATCCAACGTGATCGAGGCCTCCGCGGGCCGTGAGCTTCGGCAATTCGACGACGGGTACGCCGGCCTCTGCTGCTTTCGCGGTGGTGACGTAGCCATGGTTGCCGTAGGCGATCTCACGCAGTACCTTCCGGTAGGTTCTCCGCATGTCAAAAGTCTACCGATGACGGTATTGTTCTGACGCGGCGGCGTCACCGGCCAGTCAGGCACCACGTGCCACGATCTTCCACGTCCACAGGTTGGACCGCATCTCAGTATTTTTGAGGAAGTTGGACACTCGGCTTCTCCGACGGAGCTACATGATATTTGGCGAGCACCTCACCCATGATGTCGTTGAATACTGGTGCTGTTGAGATGCCGTATATATTCCCTTGGGGTCGCTGCACATTCACCAGCACAACGAACTTTGGATCATCCATGGGCGCCATTCCAACGAATGAGGCGGTGTAGCCGTCGAAGCCTCCCCGTTCGCCCACGGCTTCAGCCGTTCCAGTCTTACCGCCAACCCGATAGCCAGGGACTTTGATGTCAGTTGCCCCGCCCACAGTGACAACGCTTTCGAGGATGTCCCGAACCTGCTGGGCGGTGTCTTTGCTTACTGCACGAGTGCCCGGCTCGGGGTCTACCCTGTGTTCGGTGCCATCGGGATCGATGTACGACTCAATCAGTTGAGGCTTGAGTCGAAGTCCATTATTGGCGATGGTTTGAAAGGCCAGCACTGTCTGGAGTGGCGTTTGGGATACGCCCTGGCCGAAAAGAATGGTGAACTCTTGTCGACCATCCCATTTCTCTGGCGGGGCGAGAAGTCCAGGAGACTCACCAGGCAGAGGGATGCCGGTAGTCTCGCCGATTCCGAATTTCCTGAGGTAGTCGTATCGCTCCTGTTTGCTCAGGGACTTACCGACCATCACAGTTCCCGTGTTCATGGACGACCCGATTATGCCAGCGAATGTACGGCTCTCTGTTCCATGGGCAAAAGAATCACTAAAGGTCTGCCCGTTGATGGTAAAGGTCGGAGGAACAACGAGATGGCTGTCAGCCGCGATCTTTCCCTCTTCGATTGCCGCGGCCGCTGTAATGGCCTTCTCCGTAGAACCTGGTTCGATCGCAGCTTGGACTGATCTTGCTCCGCGGTCCGCGGCGGCTGTTGCCGAGGGGACATTGGGGTCAACGCTGTGCGTTTCAGCCATTGCACGGATCTTTCCAGTCTTGGCCTCCACAACGATGATGTTGCCCCAGTCGGCGTGCAACTTCTCCACTTGGGTTTCGATGGCAAGCTGCGTTTGGTATTGAAGATCGCTGTCGATGGTTAGTTTGATCAACTGCCCGTCGACTGCCGGTTCCACGTCCACTGGTGCCATGGGAATGATGATGCCGTCCGCGCCGGTTTGGTAGGTCTTATGACCATTGGTCCCGGACAGACGATCGTTGAGGGAAAGTTCGACGCCGGCCGCTCCGCCAGCGTCGTTGACGTAGCCGATCACGCTTCCGCCTACGGCACCCAGCGGATACGTGCGCTTTTGGACGGGGCGCGAGGTGATACCGGGTATGTGCAGATCTTGAATCCGCTGCTGTATTGGCGGGTCCACAGATCGGGCAACGTAAGCGAATTTGGCCTCGCCGGTCAGCAGTTCTCGAATGATGGTTTCGGGTTGCCCCAGGATATTGGCTAGTTCACGCAGTCCCACCTCCCTGTTCAGCTCGTAGGTATTTCCGTCCTGATCTGTTCGATCGAAAGTTTTATTGGCCGTGTTCTCGCTGGGGTCACCGACGATGTCGTACAGCTCGATGGTGTCGGCCAGCACAGTTCCATCCGCGTCAAGAATTCTTCCTCGTTTTGATGCCAAGACTGTTGTCTTTGTTCGGATCGCAGCAGCAGCCGAAGTCAGGTGATCGGGATCGAAGCCCTGGATTACGACTACACGGATGGCGATGGACAAGAGGAGGACCATCATTATTCCGAACCCCAATCGGAGCCTGCGCGAGCTGGAATCAGCAGATGTGAGCCCAGTTATTGGTTCCCTTAGTTTCATGGACTTTTGGCTCTCATTTTAGGAAAAGTCGTGGCTGCCACTATTCAGTGGTCGATTCGACCATTTCCTGACGGGGGTTGGTCCCGGATGTTTGAAGGAGGCCCTCAGACTCCCTGCCGACGACGCCGAGAGGTCCGAACTGCATTCACAACGATTGCCACCGCTGCAACAACGACACCCAGGCCGAAAGCACCAACCGTGGCAACGATGGGTGAGAAGACGGCGAATGGGGTGAAGTCGGCAAGAAAGATGACCACGGTTCGAAGGATCCGGGGAATCACGGATAGCTGCCCGGGAGTCGCCGGAGTCGAGGCTTTAGAGAGCAGGTTCAACCCAAGCCGGAACTCGGCTCGGCGCTTGGCGACGTCGGTGCACCGGCTTTCACGAGGACGAGGCGCCACCCGGATTCATCCCGCGGCACGTCACTTTGTACTCTCCGGTTCCGTCGCAGGCACAGCTGATCGGTAGAAGTAGCCGTACTTCTTGAGAATCGCGTACGAGCCGGCGGAAGCGATCAAACCGTATAGAGGCCCGGCCCAAAGAGCAATTTCTGATCCTCGAATCAGGTACGTTCCGAGAGGGAAAATCGTCATGAGGGCTCCCGCTGTGCCCTTCCTAGGGTCCACCTCGTACAGAACAGCCTTATCAAACTGCCCGTAGAGCAGTCCCTGAACAATGAGGAAAACAATCAAGGCGGCAAAGATAGCCAGCGACCCTGGTCACGGCAAATCGGTCATCGTCAGCAGGGCCAGGGCAACGCCATAGGCAGCGGATAGACCCAGCCAGTAACTCTGCTCGGATTTCAGGCGCGGCACCTCTGTTCCGCCCTCTAACGCGAAGACGGGGTCTTGAGGGACTTGTCCTCACTCCTCTTGGCAAGGACCCACATGGCTACAGAGCAAGCTGCCGCGATCACGTTGAGGACACCAATGAGCGAATTATGGGCGAGCGATATAACGGCCGCCAGGCCCTGCAAACCTGCTGTGCTTAGATACAAGACTTTCATCGTTGAGACCAATCGGTAGACGTATCGTCGGTCCCAGCATGCCGCCAAAAATCGGCTATAGGTGGCGGAAATCGGGCTCCACGGCCCCAAACGGGCAAAATTAGGTGCTGTTTCACAAAAAATAGGTGGTGCCGGAATTCGTCTAGGTGGCGCTGGGCTCAAGCGTCGCCGAGTCCCAGGATGAAATTCTCGATCCTTTCGAAGACCGTTGCCTGCGCTTCCTGGGAGGCCCTCCAGTCGTTTCCGACCTGCAAAGCATGGTCCGCTCCGGCCACCTCGAGGAATGTCCCATTCGACTCGCCCCTGCGGCCGCCGTCCCAAAGTTCATCCTCGGAACCCCCAATGAAGAGGTCGTTTTTCGCGGAACGAAGGATCGTATTCCGAACTCGCTCGTCTGTCAGCAATGGTGTGAGCCAGACGCCGGGCGTTAGGGTTTCTTCGGCCCATGGAATCGCCAGCGTGCTCAGCGACTTGGCCACAATGACGCGCTGACTTGCGAGCGGTGAATCGGCGAAGGCCTGTTCGGCGGCCCGCGCTACCAATGAATGCGGATCATGATGCGGCTTGTCCTCAGGCTTCCACCGAACGGCCTGCACGTGCCAACCAAGCGAAGCGAGCATCTCACCAACCCAGAACAGGACCGGGCCCTCGACGGGATACCCGGAGCCGGGAAGCAAAACGGCGACCTTGGTTTCGGCTTTGTCGGTGCGCGCATCTGCCCATGTGAAAGTCTGCATGGCCACATGCTAGTGGCATATCGGAGCCTTCACGTCATTTAGCCTAATCGATGGATAAATCAGGATCCTTACCGTATCGTCCCCTTGATGGGGAATACACAACCTTCGATACCAGCCCTCGCAACTGCCGCCGTCGTACTTCTCTCGCTGGTGAGCTGCGGCGTTCCACCAACCACGGCACCCCCGCAGCAAAGCCCCACCCCAACCGCAGCTTGTCCGAGTGCCGGGACGGAACCGCAGCCAAACAACTGCGTCGCTTACGACGGCAACGCCGCCATGGCCCAGAACGAGATGTACAGGCAGCGTCGGAAGCTCAGCCCGGAGATACAGGCGCAGCTAAACACACACCTGGACCCAGCCAAAGAAGCCTTGAACGCACTAGACAGGCCGGCCACCCCGGCCGATGTCGAAGGGGCTTTCGCGTCGCTCAACCTCAAGGAAGTTCAAACCGACGACGGCGGCAGCGGTGTCCGTTTCGGGGTTTCGGTGCCCAGCGGAGGCTGCCTGTACGGCTTCGTCCCGGGAGAAGGTGAAGTCACCATCCAGACCGGTGGCAGCATCATGGACGGTGGCTGCCTGGAGATGTTCGGCCACTAAAACCCACCACCTAGACGACCCTGTCAAAACCCCTGGTTTCCCGTTTTCACCACCTAATTTCGCCAAAATCACCACCTAATTTCAGAAATCCCATTCGTGAGAGCACCTTCGTCCCTTTAGATGCACGGTGGGTGCGGCAACCGCCGTCACCCCACCTGGATGAGGAGGAGCCCGGCTGACCGTGACATGGTACAGATACGTACACCAAGTGGTTTTCGTGGCATCGTTCATGCCTCTGATGCTGAATCTGGTGCCTACGTGGCAAGGCGTTGTGATTCCGTTCCTGGCGATCATTCCTTATGCCGCCAACGAGATCTGGATGACGCGTAAGAAGGCGCAGACCAAGACGATCGATTCCTCTGACACACCGCGCTGAAGAAAGGTAGACCTCTCAACTTCTAAGGCTACTCTTCGGATTCTGCAATCACGGCCCCGCTCACCAGCCTTGTGTCTGGGTGGGCGGGGTCCTTCGCGTTGGGAGGGCGCACACCAACGGCGGAACATCCAAAACCCACCACCTAGACGACCCTGTCAAAACCCCTAGTTCCCCGTTTTCACCACCTAATTTCGCCAAAATCACCACCTAATTTCGATTTTCCCAATCGTGGAGGCCCTTCGCGCCCATAGTGTCCTTCCCATGAACGAGCCCGTCCGAAGGGCCCGCTCAGGGGACAACAGCACAACTATTGGGGGTTGGCACTTTGACGCTGAGTCAGCAGCAAACCATCGCGGCGGCGGTGGATCAGTGGGTGACGGGAATTCCGGGCCGCATACCGGGTCACGTGGTCTTCGCGGAGAACCCCGCGCATGCCGGTTACGCCAAGGACCTGGCCGTGGAGGGCTCGGTGGTCTTGGTGGTCGACGGTGACGCTGACGATCCAGACATCGTCTTGGTCAAGGGCAGTTTTGATGAACCGGGTGGCGAACTGCTGGTGGGCGGCACGCTGAACCTTGAAATCCAGGATTACGTTGCCCTGCCCTTCGTCAACCTGGTGGGTGCGACGGTAGTCCGGATCACGGGGCTGGAAGATCAGCAGGCGTTCTTCGACGATGCAGACGAGGCGCGGAGTTCCGGGCACTTCATCGTCCAGCTCACGGAGGTCAACGCCGTGCTGAGCGAACGCGGGTTGCTGGGCGGGCACGGCAGCCTCAACCGCAGCCTGTCGCGAATCCACATCACAGCGGACGGCACCATTCTCAACGGACCGTATGGAACAGTGATCGGCTGGGCCGGCGATCCCTTGCATGACCTCCGCATCAAAGCAGTCCCGCTGAAACCCGAATCGGCGGTGGCCTCCATCAGCGACGCTGCGGAGATGAGGGCGCAGCTCAGCGATCGTCCGTGGATTCCGCGCTACCTCGCCGCATTGGACGCATGGAAGTTCATCCTGCGGGACCACCACGCGGATACCCGGCTGGTCGGCTTCGGACTGAGCCTGTACGGGGCCACGGAAAGCCACAACCATCCACTGCCCGGAGCACCGTTCATCCTCGAACGGCACGGTGAGTACAGGCTCCTGGACACCAAGACCGGCCGGCTCTTCAAAATCGGCGCAGACGCGGCCACCCTGATCGAGGCGATCTCCAACCTCAGGGACGTCGAGGCAGCCGCCACGGTCACCGCCACCACGCTGGGCGTTTCGCCGGCCGCAGCCGAGGGTTCGGCACGGTCCGTCGTGGCCCAGTTCGACCAGCTCGGCATCGACCTGCTCGGAGAACTGCGGTGAGTCTTCCGCTCTGGGTCCCGCTGGTCACCCAGCACGACTTTGACCAGGACAGCTTCACGGCAACAGCGGCCGACGGCGTTCATGTCACCTTCGCCGACAAGCAGCGGAGACTGTGCGCGAAGAGTGGTCTGTGGAACGCCAACCTCGGCTTTGGCAACTCCTTCATCGCCGCGGCCGTGGCCGAGGAACTCAAGAGGGCCTCCTATCTGTCGCTTTTCCGGACAGCACACGAACGCGCCATCGAGGCGGCAGGCGCCCTGCTGGGTCTGTCCGGGAACACGTTCAGCAAGGTTCTCTTCTCCACGTCCGGAAGTGCGGCCAACGACGCCGTCATGAAGCTCGCCCGCCAGTTCTGCGTCCTGAATGGCCAGCCGGAAAGGAAACTCATTGTCGGGCTCAAGGGCAGCTATCACGGCCTGACGTACGGCAGCCAGGCCCTCAGCGGTGACGAGCTTGGCCAAGCGGTGTACGGCGTGGATGCCCGGAACGTCCGGCACATCGGCTTCGACACCACCCAGGAGCTGGACAACCTCATGCGCCGCGAGGGTCATCGGATCGCGGCAATTGTGGTGGAGCCTGTGCTTGGCTCCGGCGCGGAGGTGGTCCCGGAAGACTTCCTCCAAGCACTCCGGCGCCACCGGCAGGAACACGGGTTCCTCCTGGTGGCGGATGAAGTAGCAACAGGATTCGGCCGGGTCAGTTCCTGGTTCGTGTCCGACGAATGGGTGGAATCACCGGACATCATCGTCACTTCCAAGGGCCTGACCAATGGCACGGCGGCCTGTGCCGCGCTCCTCATCGCTCATCGCATCACGGACGTCTTCGACGCCACCGAATCCGTCTTCGTCCATGGTGAAACGCAAGCCGGCACCCCGTCCACCTGTGCTGCTGTCCTGGCCACTATCAGTGAGATGGAGCGCCTGGATTTTCAGAGGCTGAACAAGGAAGTTGCCGACGGGCTGGACCGGCTCCTCGCCGACCTCAAGGACGTCCGAGGTATCGGCGGAACGACAGGACGCGGCTGCATGCGGGGCGTGAAGCTCCACACGGACAACGGTTCGCCCCTTTCGGCGAACGGCACCCTCGCCGTGGTGAGGCGCATCCACCAGGCCGGTGCAATCGTCCAACCCGGCCCGGGAAGGATCCAGCTCCTGCCCTCGCTCACGTATACGGAGGACAACTTCCGGGAACTGCATGTGGCCATCGTTCACGGCTTAACCGAAGCCCGCGCCGACGGAGTTTTCGCATGATCGCCGACCGTACATGGAAGACCCGGTGCGTCATCCTGGGTGCCGGAATGACGCCCAAGTACGTGGGCTCACTGACCCGCGGACGCGTAGGGATCGTTGCCGATGCTTCCCTCACCGAACATCGGAACCGGCTCAGGGAGGGCGATCTCCGCGGCGCTCCAGCCCTCGACCTGAAGGCAACGCCCGTGAGCATCCAAACCCTGAGGGATGTCATCGAATTCATCCAGGTCCACCGGCTGGACACGATTGTCGGGCTGGGTGGCGGTTCGATTCTCGACGCCGTCAAGCTCGCTGCGATGTTCTCCGCGGACCCCAGCCTGGCGATCTTCGTGGAGCGCCACGCCAAGCGTTCGGGTTTGCTCGTGCTGCCTCCCATCCCGTTCTCCAACAAGCGCCTAAAGACGATCCTCCTCCCGTCCACCGTGGGGACCGGAGCGGAAGTCAGCGCTGTAGCGTGCCTGGATACCGCCGTCGGGCGCCGCCTGCTGGCCTCGCCGCACCTTGCGGGCGACGCCGCAGTGCTCGACGCCGGGCACCTCACCACCCTGCCGCGGACGCTGGTTCTGGAGGGGCTTCTCGAAGCGTTCCTGCGCGTGGCCGGGACGATGATCGGCAGCAGCGCGAGCATGTTCGACGACGACGGTCACCACTTGCTGCGGCGGATCCTGCACGTGGGGGAGCAACTGACATCACGGGATACCCCTGATCTGCGGCTGGCGGCGGCGAGGCTCAGCATGGAAACCCACACGGGTTGGTCGCTGATGGGCCGTAATCCGTATGGCGCCAGGCATTGGTACGTCGCCAACGAACTGGCATACCTGACGGGTACGCGAAAGATGACCGCAACCGCCGCGCTGATCCCGCCTGTGTGGGCCGAGATCGGAAAGGGCAACGCGGCTTGGGGCAGCGAACAGCGGTTGAACCGGCTCTGGGCCGAGGTCACCCAGGGCGCAACGCGTCTGAACCCCAACCCGGCAAGGGGCATGGCGGACCTCATCCAGCAATGGGACGTTCCGCGGGTGGTGCCCGCGAGCAAGGAAACCATCAGGGATACCGCTGCCGCCGCCATCCGCAATTGGGGCGGCGTCCTCCCTATGTTGCGTGGACTCGACGTCTTCCAGGTCCAGCATGTCCTCCGCGCAGCGACCATCCAAGACTTGCCCGACGGATCACCCGCGATCAGCAAGAGGGAGGAGGTGAGCACATGATCAGCACTCCCAAGGCCCTGGACCTCAACGTCCAGGAACTGGAAAGCATCGACCTGCCGGACGACTGGACCGAACGGATCCACGGAATCACCGTAGGCCTGGCGCTGGTGGGCATCGTCGTCACCATCACGTGACCGTGACCGTGATCGTGACCGCGACCGCACAATCGCAGGAGAGGAGGTGAAAGCACATGCAGAAACAGCTCAATCTGGCCATTCAGGAAGTCGAGTCCTTGGACACTCCGGATTTCAACAACTGGTTTGTCGGCGTCACACAGGGAGTGGCCATCGGCCTCATCGCCGTGAGCATCACCTAGACCCGGTAACACCAGCAAACACAACACGCGAAAGGAGGCAGCAATGACGCTCCAACTCAGCATCGAAGAACTTGAAAATCTGGACACCCCGGATGACACCCCTTGGTACATCCGCGTCGGTGACGTGATCATCATTGCCGGCATCGTCGTCGGCATCGCGGCCACCTAGCCGCTACCCAAGCCAGCACACGCGGGTGGTTTCCTTCCTCAACTGCCCGCGTGTGCTCCTCCCGAAGCAACTCCCAAGGACACATGCCGATGAACCCAGCACCTGACCAGACTGCCGATGCCATCCTTCGCGTCCTCGGACACCTGGACCCGCCCGAAGACCTCTACAGCGTGTCGGGGTCCCGCCTCTATGACCAGATCACCGCCAAAGACCTCACCGAACTACCCGAAATCCAGGCAGCAGCCCGCAAGACGACGGGCCCCATCCTTGAACTGGCAGCCGGGTCCGGGCGGATAACGCGTGCGCTGCTGGCGCTGGGGCGTCCGGTAACCGCCGTCGATTCTTCCGTAGAGATGCTGGAGCTGCTCGCCGCAAAGGTTGGTACGGTTCCGTTCAACCCGAGGGGCGCGGAAGTGGAACTCCTGCAAGCGGACATGTCCCGGGTGGAGGTCGACGGCGGTTTCGGTTGCGTCGTTCTCGGAGCCAGTTCCGTGACGCTCCTGGACCGTGACGATCGCCGCCGGCTCTTCCGCCGGGTCCGGGAGGCCTTGGCCCCGGACGGCCGGTTCCTGCTCACCGTCCTGAACGCTGACAGCCACCAGGGCGGAACAACGTACGACGGCGGCACAACGGTTTCGGCGTTGGGGGAAGACTCCTTCCTCATTACGGCGGAAAGCCGGGATCCCGTCAACGGTGCGCGGCACGTGACCATGATCCACGTCAGCTTCAACGAGGGCGGGACCTACCGCTCGTCGGCGTACGCCAGCGAGATTGCGTTCGTCAGCAATGACCTCATACAGGAGGAACTCACCGGAGAGGGACTGACCGTCCTGGAACGACGGCCCGTCCGGATTGCCACTCCGAGTCCTGGCTTGAAGGACATCGAACTCTGGGTGTGTGGGAAGTGAGTACCGCAACGGAATTGACCCTCGATCCTGTCCTGACCCTGGATCCCACCTACGGCCTGGTCTCAGAGGCTACCGTCTACCCACCGAACGAGTCCGGGCTCTGGCGGACTGTCGCACTACTCGCCAATGGTGGGTCTGCCACGTCAGGGTTCGCCTCCGCCGTCGGCGCTTTTGACGTGCGGCGGCGCGGATCGTTGATCCGGGGCGCCGGCGAAGCCGTGGAACGGTTTGCACTGGCCCCGGTTCTGGCGGACGCCGACTACCTGGTGGCGAGTCCGGGTGCTGAGCCAATCGACTTCGTCACCACTGGCCTGGGCAGGGCGTCCGCGCTGGCCTGCGATTTCCCCTGGTACCGTGCCACCGAACTGCTGACCGGAGCGGAGTCGCAGGTGCCTGCGCCCGTGGTGGACTACAGGCCAGGCTGTCCCTCCCCATCCCGGTGGGAGCGCTATTTCGACCCCTCCCCGAACGGTGCGGCCTCGGGACCGTCGGAAGCTTTGGCCCAGGCGTCGGCCCTCGTGGAGGTGCTGGAACGCGACGCCTTCCTGTCGGCCTGGCGCTCGCAGGCACCCCTGCGCAAGGTGGACCTCGCGGAACTGCCGCAGTCGGCCCGTGATCGGAGCCTGGCTGTCCTTCTTGAGGCGGCCAGAACGGCAGGCGTCCACCTCACGCTGGCCTTCGTTGGGAACGACAGCCCGGTCCACACCGCGGTCTGCGTCATTATCGGCGCCACGTCCTCGGCTTCGTTCGGCGCGGTGGGACTCAAAGCGTCCGCCGATCCACTGTCCGCAATGCTCGGTGCGCTGCAGGAAGGGCTGCAAATCCGGGAGCTGTTCCTGTCCCGGAAGCCAGCGCCCTTTGGGGCGGGTGATTCGGTGACCGGCGACTCTTCCCGTGCCGACTTCTGGAGCACGCCACAAGCCGTATCCACCCTGCAGGCGTGGCTCCAGTCCTTCCCCACGGAACCGGTCCCAGCCGTGAAACCTGTGCCGGGTGTCGATGTCCTGGTGAGGCATCTGGCCAGTCGAGGTATCGACTCGCACTGGGTCGACCTCACCCACAGGCTTCCCACCCCAATCGCGGAACTCGGCTGGGTCACTGGGAAAGTGGTCTGTCCGGGTGCCGTGCAATTGACCATGGACGAGACGAAGAACCTGTCCCTGTTCGGCCCCGTTGCCGAGCGACTGACGCTGACCCCGCATCCGCTGATATGAGATCGGCCAAGAAGCTCTCCACCCATGCGCCGGTGTGGCCCGTCCAGCTGGCGCCGGCGGCATCGCTCGACCCTCCGGTGCAGGACGGCGCTCCGTGGATCGTAGCGTTGAACGGCGTGCCCAGAGCCAGGGTCTCGGGTGATGTGGCTGCTGTCCTGCGGACCGTGGACGGTGTGAAGGGACCCGAACACATAGCGGCACAGCTGGGGGAGCCATGGACTGCCCGGGAGGTCACGGGCGTGGTGGAGCAGCTTGCGAACACACGAATTTTCGACGGCGGCACTCACCGAGCGAAGGTCCGCTGGCTCCAGTTCCGGGCTCCACTGACGGTCCAGTTGACGCTATTTAACCCAACCGTGTTCCTGTACTCCCTTCGTCCCGTGGTAGCGGCCTTGGCCCGACGCGAAGTGCTGGTCCTGGCCGCGTTGCTGGTGCTCGGCGGAATGGTTGGCCTGAGCACTGCGGGGCATGAGATCCTGCGGGTCCTGTCGACGCCACTTCCCGTGGAGGCCTACCTGGGGGTGGCCGCAGCGATGTTCGCTTCGACGCTGCTGCACGAACTGGGCCACGGTATGGCCCTGGCGTACTTTGGCGGTCAGCCGAGGCGCATCGGCATCATGTTGTTTTATCTCTCGCCCGCGTTCTTCTGCGACGTGACCGATGGGTGGCGCCTTCCTTCGCGTAGGCAAAGGGTGCTCGTGGCGCTGGCTGGTCCCATGGTCCACCTCGGGCTGGGCAGCGCTGCCCTGTCGGTGCAGGGATTCATGACCGGCTCCACTGCCAAAGACGGTGTCCTTCTCTATGGGGTGCTCTGTTACTGCGTGGCTGTCCTGAACCTGTTTCCGTTCATCAAGCTGGACGGCTACGTGGCACTGATGTCTGCCCTGGATGTTCCCTATCTTCGGAGAAAGTCGATGGACGCGATGGGGGAACTGGTCAGGGTCCACGTGTTTGGGACACGACACTCCCTGCCCAAGCGGGGTTTGCTTCCGTGGTTTGGCTTGGCGAGCTTCGTGGCCGGCCTGGCATTCATGGCCATCGGTTTCCAGCGACTGGTTCCGGTGTTCCTGCAGTTTGGCTTCGCTGGACATCTGGTGGTGGCGGCAGTTCTGCTCCTGCTCCTGGCCGTGGTATCCGCGAGCATCGTGCGCTTCTTCCTTGCTGCAGCTCGCAACGGGAGTCCATTCTGGCGGCGGGTACTCGTGGGCGCAGCAGGAACGGGGGTGCTTGCCGTGATCCTGGCCGCGGTCCCGGTGACATCCAGCCAGGTTGCGGGCTACACCTTGGTGGACGGGCGCCTGAACATCGTCACCCCTGTTGGTTCAACCCTGGCCACGTTCGCGGAAGGCGACCGCGTCTCCCTGCAGTCGCAGGGCTTGGTGATCCACCGCGATCTGGGCGTGGCCACCATCGGTTCGCTGCCGCCGTCGTTATCCAAAGCGCCGCTTGAGGCCCTGGTGCCGGTGACCTTTGGTGGCCTGGCCGTCCCCGCTCAGTCCTACGACGCTGACATCCGGGAAACCGGATACCTGCCGTCTGCCGGACGTGCAGAGATTACCAGCCGCGTTCAGCTGAGCCTGGGGGAGTGGTTGTGGAGCGCGGTTGCTTCCTCGCCACTCTGGCCGGGGGATTAGGCGGTCCCGGCACATGACCAGAAACGGATCAACGCAAAGGAATTCATCGTGAACCAAAAATCGCTCGTATGGCTGTTGCTGGCCCTGATTCTGGCCTTCTACTCGCTTTACGTCTTTCTCTCGAACGGAAGCGAGACCGCATGGCCGATCGTTACCGGCACCATCTGCGCAGTTGGCGCGGGAGTGTCGTTCTGGCGCTCCATGGTGGAGGTCAGGGCGGACCGCGAAGAAGAAGACTGAACGCGGTCCGCACGTGCATGACCTACTTGGGTTTGGGTCCCTTGCCGTGATCGCGCTGCTCCGTGGACACCACCATGGCGGAGCCACCGCCGCGGCGAACAGGTTCGGCGGCCGCCGTCAGCTTCCCGTCTTGGCCGAACTCGATCGCGGTAGCTGCACCTATCTCGGCAGCCGACGTGAACGCATCGCCGGCCGGAACCAGCTTGTGTCCCAGCGCTGTGAGCGGTGGGCCGTAAGCAGTGATGAAGTCCGGCTCCGCGGTAACGTTCGCCGTGTTCCGCTGTGCCGCGCGCGGTGCCGCAAGCGCCTCCGAGATGTTCATGCCCAGGTCCACGCGGTTCAGGATGGTCTGCAGAACCGTGGTGATGATGGTGGAGCCACCGGGTGAACCGAGTGCCAGGAAGGGCTTGCCGTCGTCGAGGATGATGGTGGGGGACATCGACGAGCGCGGACGCTTGCCCGGTTCAAGCCTGTTCGGATCCGTGGCGCTGTACACCGTGCTGAAGTCGGTGAGTTCGTTGTTCAGCAGGAATCCACGGCCGGGAACAACAATTCCCGATCCGCCGGTCTGCTCGATCGTCAACGTGTACTCAACAACGTTGCCCCACTTGTCCGCGACCGTCATGTTGGTGGTTGAGATGTTTTCGGTGTCCTTCTCGTCGGCGAGGGGTGCAGCGGAAGTCGGGCACGCGCCGTCGTACGTTGTGACGTCGCCAGGGGCGACTGGCTTGGCGGCCGCCGCCATCGGGTTGATGCTGCACGCGCGTTCCTTGCCGAACACGGGATCGAGGAGCGCCTTGGTGGGGACGTTGACGAAGGCCGGGTCGCCGACATACGCGCCGCGGTCGGCGAAAGCCAGGGCGCTCGCCTCGAAGTAGCGATGCAGCGCGTCCGTTGTTCCCATGCCCGCGAGGTCGGACGGCTCCAGGATGTTGAGCGCCTCGCCCACCGTGGTTCCGCCGCTGCTCGAGGGAGCCATGCCGTAGACGTCATAGCCGCGGTAGTTCATGTGCGTCGGGTCCTGGTCGATGGCTTTATAGTTCGCCAGGTCCTGGGTGGTCATGGAACCCACCGGGACCGGAAGGTCGGTGGCTCCAGATTTCGGCGGCGCCTGCACCGTGGCTGCGATCTCCTTCGCGAGCTGGCCGCCGTAGAACGCGGAGGTCCCTTCCTTGGCGAGCAGCCTGTAAGTGGCCGCGAGTTCGGGGTTCTTGAAGACACTTCCGACGGCGGGAGCGTCGCCACCGGGAAGGAACAGCTTCTGGGTTGAAGTGAACGTGTTGAAGCGCAGCTGGTTGTCGAGCGTTTGCTGGCGGAACGTCTTATCCACCACGAAGCCACGGTTGGCTACCTGGATGGCAGGCTTCAGGGCATCGCCCAGATCCATGGTTCCCCACCGTTTCAGCGCCCGTTCCCATGTAGCGGGCGTGCCGGGGACACCCACGGAGACGCCGCTGGTCACGAGTTCCGGAGTGAAGTTGTACGGCTCCTTCGTCGCAGGGTCGATGAAGGCATCCTTGGTGATGCCTGCCGGAGCGGTCTCGCGACCGTCGATGGTCCCCACCTTGCCCGTCTTGGCGTCGTAGTAAACGAAGTACCCGCCACCACCGATGCCAGCACTGTAGGGCTCGGTGACACCGAGGGTGGCGGCAGCCGCGACCGCTGCATCGGCCGCGTTGCCGCCCTTCCTCAGTACTTCGATAGCCGCCGCAGAAGCCTCCGGGTCAACCGTGGAAACAGCGCCTCCGTAGCCTGTTGCCGTGGCATTCTTCTCCGTTTGGCGCGGATCAGCGAACGCCGGACTGGCTACTGCTCCGCCCGTGACGCTCAGGGCCAAGGCTGCAGTGACCGCAGCAATTCGACGTCTCACCTGTGTCATGGTGTCTCCCAGATCTTTCCCAGACGGGGTTGAGGGTTGGCGGTCCGGCCACCCTACTCCGGGGTCAGGAGGGGAACAACGGTTGAGTTTTGGCGGGCTTCGGCGTATTTAGGCTGCTTCCCGGATCAGTCCCAGAAGTCCCCGAGCCGTGGTGCGAGCTGCCGCCCTTGCTCGTAACCTGCCCGTGCCGCGGCCGGGCGGAGGGATAGATCCATGGCGTTAACACCGAACATGTGCTCCGCGTCAGGGGCCGGGAAGATGGTCTCCACCTTGCTTCCCGAGGCCCGCAAACCGTCCACCTGCGTGGCGAGATCCATTCCCCATTCGGCCGGTGTCCGCGTCCTTCCACCGAATGGTGACAGCACCAGGACCGCGCTGTACCCGGACGCGAGGTCCGCGTTCTCGGCGTTGGCGCGGTAGCCGCCGTCGATATAGTCGCCCGAGCCGATGCTGTACGCGAAGCCGCTGGCACAACTCGCGGCTACGGCGTCCACCAACTCCACCCCGCTGTCCCGGTGGAACGCCACCGGTTCGCCCGTCCGGGCGTCGACGGCAGTGATGAGGATCGGCGTATCCGGCCACTCGGGATCGGGCAGCCGGCTGGCCACGGTAGAGCGCCATCTGTCCTGCGTGGAGGCGTCCAGTGCTGCCTGCAGTTCAAGGGCCGAAGCTCCCAGCCGACGGCGCATGTCCGCCATGTCTTCGGATTCGGCCATGATGCGGGCCGTGCGTTCCATGTGGTCGGACGCGCTGCGAACCCGCCCCTCGTTGGGGTCAGCGTGGTTGGTGCGGGGACGGTAGTCGGCATTGACGACGGCGGCAAAGAGTTCGGCGGGATTCCCACCGGTGATCTGGGCTGCGGCCGTGGAACCCGCCGACGTGCCGATGATCAGGTCTGCCTTGGTGACGTCGAGGCCGGCTTCGACCAGTCCTGCAACGACGCCGATCAGCCATGCGTTACCTGTTGAACCGCCGCCACCGAGGACCAGGGCGCGGGTGTTTCCTTGAGGATGTGTTGTGTTCATTGGAGTCGCCTTTCGCGATGTGCGTGGTTGGCGCTCCGATGGCGGCTACTTCAGCCGCGAAACCGTGGACTCCTGGGGAGCGCCCATTGCTGATACTGCGTACATGGGTCTCACCTCCTGAGGATTTGTCACGATCTCCGGGAATGCTAGCACGGTTCGCGTGGACAGGCAGAGGATGTCAGCGGACATAGGCAGAATACTTCCCCCGGCGGAAGTGTTGTGCCTGCACGGTTGCCCCCCGGGGCAGGAACTTGGCGCAACCCGGGCCGGTAGGGTGGAACCACCGGGATGGAAGGAGGTCGGCCGTGGAAATGCTTGGTGCCAAGACTCGCTCTTTTCTGCGGACGGCGGGCCTGCTCTCCGCCGTGTTCGCGTTGATTGCCGGGATTCTTGGCATGCACGTGATGACGGGAACGCACTCACTGCACGCCACGGCGGCTGCAACACATGCAAAGCACGCCGTAGAGGCTCCCTCCGCTGAGCACTGTTCCTGCGCCACCGACTGCACGGATCAGCACGTCAAGACCGTGTCCTGTACCCCGACAGTTGCCACCGGTGCCCTCGCAGCTCCGGCGCCGGACAGCAGCGCGGCCCTACCGGTTACGCTACAGCCCGTAGCCTTCGCCTCGGGCAAAGTCTGGCAGTACCGCCCCGACGGACCCTCTCCCGGGGACTTGTCCATCAGTAGAACGTAGGCCAATCCACGGCGTCCGTCCCGAGCGGACCGCCCGGCCTCATGTAGTCCGCGTACGGACCGCATGAGGACCGTACCTTCACAGCGCCATTGGGCCGCGGTTGCCCGCCGAATCGCGCATCGCTGATGTTGACCACCCCAGCAGGAAATGTCCCTGCACCCACCACGAAGGACCCTATTGTCATGCACACCAAGAAGCTCTTGCCCGTAGCAGCCACCGCCATCGCAGCCGCCATTGCCCTGGCCGGCTGTTCGGGAACCCCTGGCTCTACGGCATCGTCAATGCCCGGCATGGACCACGGAAACATGGGCAGCAGCCAATCTGCGGCATCGGACCACAACGCCGCGGACGTGATGTTCGCCCAGATGATGGTCCCGCACCACATCCAGGCGATCGAGATGAGCGACGTGATCCTCAAGAAGCAGGACATCCCCGTCAGCGTCACTGGCCTGGCCACCAGGATCAAGGCCGCCCAAGCCCCTGAAATCGACACAATGAACGGCTGGCTCAAGGACTGGAACCAGTCAATGCAGATGCCGTCCGGCCACAGTATGGACGGCATGATGAGTGCCGACGACATGACCAAGCTCGAGGCAGCCCAGGGGACGGAAGCGGCAAAACTGTTCCTGACCCAGATGATCACCCACCACGAGGGCGCCATCACCATGGCCAAGACCGAAATATCCAATGGCAAGAACGCCGCTGCGATCCAGCTCAGCAAGGACATCGTCAGCGCCCAAGAGGCCGAGATCAAGGAAATGCAGCAACTTCTGGCCGTGCTTTAGAGGCGGAACTGGATGGAAGTAGCGGAGTTGCCGGAGGTACCCGCTACTTCCACTCTCCGATCTGCCGATGCGACGTGAATATGCGTGGCCAGATGAGGTCCACGTGCTTATGCGCGTCGACAAAATTGTCTGTGCGACGTGGAATGCTGCGTTAAAGCAAAATCCCGGCCGTGTGATCGGTCCTTCGAAGAGGACTACAGGGACGGTTCCGGGATGTTCACTACGAGACTACGCGGGGTAGCGACGTATGGTCAACTCGTCCGACATGCGGTTCTTCCAAGCCAACTTCGGCCGTGCCCGGTTGCAGCATTACCTTGATGAGTGCCAGGGAGACATTGGGAGGGTTATGCATCTCTACCAATGGAACACCGAACTCTCCGCAGCGTTCCGGGAGTCTTTGGGTCATCTGGAAGTAGCCCTTCGAAATGCCATTGATCAACAGATGTCGGCTCGGCATTTGGGGAAAGGTCGCCCAGGTCACTGGATCTACGACGACGCCAGGGAGCTAGGGCGGGGCCGTGGCAAGGGGACTGCCAAACACGCCTATCCTTACGCCGACATCGACACCGCCATCAAACGCGTGCGCAAGAACAAGATGCCTACAGACCCAGGTCAAATCATCTCCGAGATTTCCTTCGGGTTCTGGCACCAGATGGTATCGAAGGGGCAGATGGCCCTATGGCCGGATTTGGCGGGAGCTTTCCCGTACATGAACGGTCGAAGCCAAAGGACTGTCGCGGACAAAGTGGAGTCGCTGCGGGCACTGCGAAACAGGATCGGCCACCATCACAGGATCTGGTCGATTGACGTCGCCACAAAGTACGCGCAGTTGGTTGCACTGGCTGGCTATATCAGCCCCCAGCTTGCGTCGTGGATCGACGATCGAAGCAGGGTGCGGGCCTTGTTGGCCCGGCGACCGTAAGAACGCCATTGATTTGCCTTGAAGCGCGGGTCTATCGGCCGAATTCGCTCTGGACAGCTGGCGGCTTCGGCTGCAATCTGGTGTATGGGCTTCAGCAGTGGGGCCTTCCCAGGAGGCCGCCATGGGCAGGTTCGGAGACTTCTTCGACGCCAGGATTCACAGAAACCCGTTGCCTTCCAGCGCGCCGCCGCCCCGGCCCGCCGCCGATTCGATCGTGGTACCCAAGCTTGCCGAGGTAGTGGGTGGCGTGGTGGCGATGCTGCGGCAGTCCGGCCGTGCGCCGGTTCCCGTGGTGGATACCGGGCAGTCGGCGGGTTGGCCGCGCGTCTTCGTTCTGGGGCAGCTGAGTCCCAAAGAGCACGACGCCGGAACCGCCTTTGCGGAGGTAGCCCTGGATGGTTCGGGTCGGCTTGCGTTGTTCCACGAAGTGCGGGTGGCCGCCCACGGATCGTGGGTGGTTCCCATTGGGTCGTCGGCCTTGGAGCACCGCTACCGGCGGCAAGTGGGCGCGATCGGGACGTCACGTGAGGCGCAGACGTTCCCCATCATCCTTGACCGCGGCGGGGAACTGATGATCTTGCCAGTGTGGCGTCCGGAATACCCGGATGAGGTGCCGCTGAGCCGCTACCTTTACGCGTTGGCTGAGGAAAGCGGCGGTCTGCCGGCACCCTCTTATGCACCAGCCGGGCCGATCACTCGTTCGAGTTCCGCCAAGACTTCGCCTGGCGTGCCGTTGGCGTCCACAACCACGAATTCCGCAAAACCCGGGATCGAGCTGTAGGCAGTCCGAAGAGCCGTGAGATGGTCCAGGGTTTCCTGGTCGGTGCCACGGATGGTCACCCGGTGATGGGCCAGTTCGGGCGCGGCATCGATGAACACCACGGCATCAGGTGCCGGAAGCCGGCCCAGCAGCCAGGGAACTACGCGGCCCGCCCGCAGGCCGTGTGCTCGGCGTAGGGCTAGTTGACAGTGGAGATGCCTGTCCATCACCACCAGCCCACGGGGGTGGCGGCAGGCGAATAACCAGGCCCGCGCGTGCGACACAAGAACGTTGGACACCCGGATGGAAGTCTCCACGGCGTCTGCGAGGCGCGGCGGAAGGCCCCAGCCGATGCGTCGGCTGATGTTCGAGAGGCGACGTCGCGCAGCGTGGTTGCTGAGCAGCAGTGCCGCGCGACCTGAATCCCGGGTTGCGGCTACCAGGGCGTGTGCGGCCGTCGTTTTCCCTGAACCGTCTATACCGGTGAGAACGATGAGCATGGGCCTCCCTTCGTCTTATGTCCAACGGGGGAGCGGCCCGACCCGTGCCGGATTGAGGTGCAGATCACTATGGCGCCACGGCGTGAAGTGATCCTTAAATATCCCTGCGAGCCCCTTCGCCAATACACAAAGCATGCTTATCATGTAGCTGTGCACGTGCTTCCCATAAATAGTGCTTCGTTTGAAGCGCAGCCGATATGGGTAAGCACGGAACAAGGAGACGAGAATCTCCGTACGGTGCCCGTTGCCATGGGGTGGAGCTTCGAAAGGAGTTCCAGCGGACGCCTTCCTCACTGGACATATTTGTTTGAAGGGATGCGTAGCTTTATGAACACACTATTGGTTATTGCAGGCGTGATTGCGATCGTCCTGCTGCTGGTTGGTGGATTCAACCAAGCCCTTAGTTTCTTGCTGTGGGTAGGAATTATCCTGCTTGTCCTGGCTTTGCTGGGATGGGTTCTCGGACGGGGGCGGTCGCGCGTATGACTTCGGATCCCGTGGAATCTGGGGGCTTTAGCCAGGTCCACGACGGCGTCACGACGCCCGGCCAGCCGATCCCCAGGGATCTTGGCTCACCTGACTCACCAGCTCAGGTGCCGGTGGGCGTCGCATCCGGCGGAGAACCGGATGACGCCGCCGATGTTGGAGAGAACAAGTCGGCGGACCCGCCCGGGCCGGCTGAAGAAAAGGATGACCAAACTGCGGATGACCGTGGTTTGACGACTGAAACCAATCCGACGGACTGATCGGAACTGGCGGCCGCGGGCAAGGACATATTGCCCGCGGCCGTTTCCGATTCCGCCTTATGCGGAAAGTCCCTGAATCGATTGAGGACAAAATGCGCATCGGTTCATTTATCGGGCTGATCGTTGTTGTGTGGCTCGTTATAGGCGCGGTAGCCGCGGGCCAACGTGGCTACTACAACGCACCTCCAGCCCAGTGCTCACAATTTGCCACCATCGCCCTGAATATTGTTGCCGGGCCCCTGAATTACACAGGTTTGAATCCGCAGGGTGGATGCGAGGTTCCGCGACCATCGTGAACCGCTTTCGGTGGTATTTCGCCATGGTTCTCCTCGCCCTGGCAACGTTGGCCGGAGCGCTTTCGTCCTGCGCGCAGTCTCCCACCAGCCAGGCGTTGGAGGGGCCCCTGAAAGAGGCGGTGTCAGCCGTGCGGACCACCGCTTTGGCCGTGGACTTGCGGATTAAAGAACATACGACGGCGGCAGCCGGCTCCACCGCTGCTGACGACATGGTGAAGCAGCTTGAATCTGCCACGGATGAAGTAGGAGCCCTGTCAGGCGCTACATCCGACGAGCGTAAGCTGCGTGAGGATGTCCTGGCCACGTTCTCCATGGCTTCCCGGGCCATGCTCCATGCCCGTGATGCGTTGACCGCGCCGCAGGGCGGGCCCGAGGATGGCCAATCCGGTTCGGGAGAGTCCAAGCTGGCTCCCGTCCTGGACGAACTGCACAGCGCCTCCCGCCAACTCGACGCACTCATGGCCAAGGCCGGCATCCAGTGAAACGGCCCCGGTGTTGCGCTCGGCATCCTGACGGCTATCGGGGGCTTCGTTGACATCGGGGATCTGGTGACCAACGCGGTGGTGGGTTCCCGCTTTGGCATGTCCCTGGCCTGGGTAGTCCTGGTGGGTGTAGTGGGCATCTGCCTTTTCGCGAACATGTCCGGCAGGGTGGCTGCGGTCTCGGGCCGGGCTACGTTCGAGGTGATCCGTGAGCGCATGGGCGCCCGCGCCGGGTTGGCCAACCTGGGCGCATCCTTCCTGATCAATCTGATGACGGTGACTACCGAAATCGGCGGCGTTGCCCTAGCCCTCCAGCTGGCCAGCGGAGTGGCGTACCTGCTGTGGGTTCCTGTTGCCTTGCTTGCCGTGTGGTTGGTGATCTGGCGGGTGAAGTTCAAGATCATGGAGAACGTCACCGGGCTCATGGGCCTCACCCTGGTGGTCTTCGCGGTGGCGTTGTTCCTCCTCAAACCGGACTGGGGCCAACTGGCCACCCAGGCATTCGCTCCGTCGATTTCGCATGAGGAGAGCGGCGGGACGTATTGGTATTACGCAATCGCACTCTTCGGTGCCGCGATGACGCCTTATGAGGTGTTCTTCTTCTCCTCGGGCGCAGTGGAGGAACGGTGGAAGGTGAAGGACCTGGCACAGGCCCGGCTCAACGTACTCCTTGGCTTCCCGCTTGGCGGATTCCTCTCGCTCGCCATTGCCGCGTGCGCCGCCGTCGTTCTCTTGCCCGCCAGCATCAGCGTTACCACCTTGTCCCAGGTGGTGATGCCCGTGGCACAGGCCGGCGGCCAGTTGGCCTTGGCCGTGCTGATCCTTGGCGTGGTTGCTGCCACGTTCGGGGCGGCCCTGGAGACCACGTTGTCCAGCGGTTATACGCTGGCGCAGTACTTCGGATGGTCCTGGGGGAAGTTCCGCAGGCCGGCGCAGGCAGCCCGCTTCCACGTGTCGATGATCGTGGTACTGCTGGTGGGTGTGGCGGTGCTGGCAACAGGCGTGGACCCGATCCTGGTGACCGAGTACTCCGTGGTCTTTTCCGCAATCGCCTTGCCCTTGACCTACCTGCCCATCCTCATTGTGGCCAACGATCCGCAATACATGGGCAAGTACGTCAACAAACGCGCGGTCAATGTGGCAGGGATGGTTTACCTGGTCATCATCCTTGCCGCCTCGATCGCGGCCATCCCCTTGATGATCGCGACGGGAGCAGGTGCCTGATGGCCAAGCCCAGGGGGATAGACGCCAGCGAACTCAGGCCGGCACCGCGGACTGCCGGCTTGGTGCTCGATGCGCAGCTGCATCTGCTGGACCGGCAGGTTTCGGACGTCGACGGCGTCCCGGTCACCACGGTTGACGACATCGAACTCAGTGGCCCGGTTCCGGATGAGCCTATTCCGGAAGGCTCCGATCCTCCGCACATCACCGCTTTGTTGACCGGCCCTGTCCTGGGGACGCGCATCTTTGGCGGCAGGCCGCCGTCGAGCAGGTTGATCAGGATCCCATGGGAAGTTGTCTCCGGCGTGGACACGGTGCTGACCGTCGGCGTCCGGTCTGACTCCCTGGATGCCTCGTGGGTGGAACGATGGCTGCGGAACCACGTGATCGGGCGGATTCCGGGAGGTCGCCATGATCCTGACTGACGTGCTTGGCACGGATGTGGTGGACAGTGCCGGGAAGAGGCTGGGTGAGGTTTCGGATCTCCGGTTCGCCTTGGATTCCGCCCCGTCGCGGCTCTTGAGCAAGGCGCGGTTGGTAGGGATCATCGTCAGTCCCCGGACGGCGTCGTCATTCCTGGGGTTTGAGCGGCAGAACCTGTCCCAACCGTGGCCCCTGGCGCAGTTGCTGCGGTGGCGCCACAGGGGCTCGTTCATGGTGCTTTGGGAAGACATCGCCAAGGTGGGAGAGGACGCTGTCACGTTGAGGCCGGACTTCACACCCTACGAATCCGAGCTCACACCATAGTTCCTCAAAGGCCAAAATGATAAGTTTGCTGAGTATTTTCTGTAAGCGGTGGACATAACGCCAAGTGCCCTTATAAATTCGAAATGTTCCATCAAGTGTTCAACCACATGGAAAGGACAGGTCTCATGGACACGCAGAATCCGACACCCGAAGAGGAAGTTGGAGGCTACGGCACGCCGACAGCAGAGCAGGAAGCCGGAGGCAGCCAGGCGCAGCCCCGCGTGGAAGAAGACCTCAGCGAGGCCGGCCTGGGCCAGGACAGCCCCGACGGCGAAACGTATGCCACGGGAGCTCCCAACCTGAGCCACCTCGACCCGGAAGACGCGGACAGCGCGGGCGAGCCGGGAGCAGGCCGCTTCGGCGGGGTGGACGAGCAGGCCCGTGAAGAGCAGAACCTGGAGCCGGACGGCGACCTGCCCGACGGCAGCGGGAACAACCTGCCGCAGGACCAATCCCCGAACGATGACGATGAAGAGGACTTCAACGCAGGCTAGCCGTCCGACCCCAGGCAACAAGCGTGCCCGCGGACAAGCACCACAGCACTGAAGGAGAAGCATTTCATGGCTACGGTCAACAAATCAGTAGAAGTAGACGTCCCCGTTTCTGTTGCCTACAACCAGTGGACCCAGTTCGAGAGCTTTCCGGAGTTCATGAACGGGGTGGAAGCCGTCCAGCAGATCGATGAGACGGCGCTCCATTTCTCCACCAACATCGGCGGCGTCAAGCGTGACTACAACGCGCAGATCATTGAGCAAGTCCCGGATTCCGTGGTGAGCTGGGCCAGCGTCGATGGCCCCCGCAACGCCGGGTCTGTGACGTTCGAGCCACTGGACGCCGCGCGGACCCGGGTCAATGTGGCTATCGACTGGGAGCCTGAAGGCTTGGCCGAGAAGGCCGGATCCGCGCTGGGGGCGGACAGCCTTCGGGTTGGCGCGGACCTGGACAAGTTCAAAAAATTCATCGAAGCCCAAGGACACGAAACCGGAGCATGGCGGGGCACTGTTACCGGTGGCGATGTGGACGAAGGCGGAGGAGCATTGCTATAACGCAAGTCCTCGTGAAGGCCGGCCAAGCGAACGGGCCGGCCTTCACGGGCGCCTTCCATCGCCTACTCCAAACGAGGGGGATCCGCAGTCATGGCCCAGTCCACCAGTGTGGAAGCAGAGCAAAAGTTCGATGCCGACGCTTCCACGCCGCTCCCGGAACTCCACCGGATCGAGGGCGTCGGCAAGGTAGGTGAACCCGCCACCCATCAGCTGGAAGCCGTTTACTTCGATACGCAGGACCTGGCCTTGGCCGGGCGCAGGATCACCCTGCGGCGACGAACCGGCGGACCCGACGCCGGCTGGCACCTGAAGCTCCCGCACGGCCCTGGCAAGCGAACCGAAATCCACGCTCCGCTGGGCCAGCCCGAAACGGTTCCCCCGGACCTTATGGCCCGCATCCTTGCGTACACCCGGGGCCATGCCGTGTCCGCCGTGGCAACACTCACCACTGAACGCACCAGCTACCAGCTGTACCAATCCGACGGCGGACGCCTCGCCGAGTTCGTTGATGACCACGTGCACGCGCTGGTCTCCCTCGGTGACGGACACGCCCACGGCTGGCGGGAATGGGAAGTGGAGCTCGCACCCGGCCATGACGATGCAGCTGGGGACAAGTTCCTTGATGCCGCCGCAGCGCTCCTGGCCAAGACCGGGGCGAACCCCAGTGAGCGCACGTCCAAGCTGGCCACGGCCTTCGGTGACCTGTGGCCGGCAGCCAAGGGTACCGGCCGCGAAATGCCCCAGCGCAAGGGTCCGGCCGTGGTTCCCGTGCTGAACTACCTGGACATGCAGGTGGCCAGGCTACTCCTGCAGGACTCACACGTTCGCTTGGAACGCGAGGACTCCGTCCATCAGATGCGGTCGGCCACCCGGCGGATCCGTTCCGTGCTGCACAGCTACCGCAAACTGTTCAAGCCCTATCCCGTGGCTGAGCTCGAACTCGGGCTGAAATCGCTGGCCAAGACCCTGGGACGTTACAGGGATGCCGAAGTGCTCCATGAGCGGCTTACGAAGTCCCTCGACGAGTTGCCCGGAAAACTGGTGCTCGGTCCGCTGAAGAACCAACTGGACGAGCGCATGAAGGTCCGGAAGGACACCTCCCTCTCCGCCATCCATGCACGGCTCAACAGCCCGCGCTACTTCCGGCTGCTCGATGAGCTCGAAGCCTTCCTCGAGGCCCCTCCTGTTGCCCCGTCGGTAACCCCCGGGGCGAGGAAGGCCAGCCGGAAATTCGTCAACAAGGCGGCCAAGCGCCTGGCCAAGCGTCACGACGCGGCCGTGGGTACCGCCGTCGGGCCTGCACGTGACAAAGCGTTCCACGATGTCCGGAAGGCGGCCAAGAAGCTGCGGTTTGCGGCGGCCGCCGTCGAGAGCATCCATGGCAAGCGTGCCGCCAAGTTGTCCGATGCCGCGCATGACGTCCAGCGGATCCTCGGCGAGCACCAGGACAGTGCCGTGGCCCGGGCCGAACTCCTCAAACTGGGATCGGCGGCGGACGCGGGCACTGCGGCCTTCACGTACGGGCTGCTCCACGAAGCCGAACGGGCAGTGGCGGAGGCTTTCGAAAAGGAGTATCTGCGCAGCGGAAAGAAGGCGCGCAGACTCCGGCTCAGGAAGTAGTAAAGATGCCCCCGAAGCAGCAGCTTCGGGGGCATCTTCCGTTCGGAGGGTCTACTTCTGCAGGAAGCCCAGCAGGGCCTCGTTGATCTCCGCTCCGTGCGTCCAGAGGAGGCCGTGTGGTGCCCCTTCGATTTCCACGTACTCGGCGCTGGGCAGGGCATCCTTGAACCTGCGGCCCGTGGCGTCGATGGGCAGGATGTTGTCCGCCGTGCCATGGACGATCAGCGCGGGAACATCGATCTTGGGGATGTCCGCCCGGAAGTCAGTCACCCAGGTGGGCTGGGCGGCTACGGACGCAAAGGCGCCGGACTGCGAGGCCAGGTTCCAGCTTGCGTCTACGGATTCCTGGCTCAGGCGATCGGTGCCCAGGAAAGTATCGCTGTTGTAGAAGTTCTTGAAGAACTCGGTGAAGAACGCGTAGCGGTCGGCTTTCACTGCCTGGGCCAGGCCGTCGAAGACATCCTGCGGAACGCCGTCCGGGTTGTCGTCCGTCTTCAGCAGGAAAGGTTCCAGCGAGCCGAGGAACACGGCCTTGGCAACGCGGGCGGAACCATACGTGGCGATGTACCGGGCAACTTCGCCGGTGCCCATGGAGAAGCCCACCAGCACGGCGTCGTTCAGGTCCAGGGTTTCCAGGACGGTCTTGAGGTCCGCGGCGAACGTGTCGTAGTCGTAGCCAACGGTGGGCTTGCTGGACTTGCCGAAGCCGCGCCGGTCGTAGGTGATGACCCGGTAACCGGCTTCCAGAAGTGCTGCGGTTTGCTTCTCCCAGGACGAACCATCCAGCGGGTAGCCGTGGATCAGAACCACTGCCTGTCCCGACCCGTGATCCTCGTAATAGAGCTCAATCTCAGTGCTGTTTTCGTTTCCGACGGTGATGTAAGCCAAGACTTCGGTCCCTTCGTAGCGGTTCTGGGGTGGAACGTTTCCAGCCTACTGAATTCCCTCTAGTTGCCCACAGCAACCAGACGTAAACTGGCCTTCGGTCCACCACGTTCTGGCGGACCCTTGCCACGGGCTTGGGAGACCGCATGCTTTGGAAAGTCCTTGTTCGTTTCCTGCGGCCGCATCAGCGGCTGCTGATCGCCGTCGTCGTATTCCAGCTCGCGCAGTCCATCGCCTCGCTGTACCTTCCGACGCTTAACGCCGACATCATCGACAACGGCGTGGCCGTGGGGGATACCGACTACATCCTGCGCATGGGCGGCCTGATGCTGCTGATCACGCTGCTGCAAATCGCCTGCGCCGTTGTGGCGGTGTACTTCGGAGCCAAGGCGGCCATGAGCATGGGACGCGATGTCCGGGATGCGATCTTCAGCCGTGTGGGTGACTTCTCGGAGCAGGAGGTCACGCGGTTCGGTGCCGCGTCGCTGATCACCCGGTCCACCAACGACGTTCAACAGGTCCAACAACTCGTGTTGATGTCCTGCACGCTCATGGTGGCGGCGCCCATGTTGAGTATCGGCGGCGTCATCATGGCCGTTCGCCAGGATGCGCAGTTGTCGTGGCTGATCGCCGTGTGCGTGCCGGTGCTGCTTGTTTGCGTCGGCCTGATCGTGACGCGCATGGTGCCGCTGTTCCGCAAGATGCAGATCCGGATCGACGCAGTGAACCGGGTCCTCCGCGAACAGCTCACCGGCATCCGTGTGGTGCGCGCGTTCGTGCGGGAAGACATGGAGTCGGCCCGCTTCGGCAAAGCGAACGACGACGTCACGGACGTTGCGCTGCGGGCCGGCCGTTTGATGAGCCTCATGTTTCCTGTGGTCATGTTGGTGATGAACGTTTCCAGTGTGGCGGTGATCTGGTTCGGGTCCTTCAGGATCGAGGACGGTTCCATGCAGGTGGGCACGTTGATCGCGTTCCTGAGCTACCTCATGCAGATCCTCATGTCCGTCATGATGGCAACGTTCATGGCCGTCATGATCCCGCGCGCCTCCGTCTCAGCCGACCGCATCGGCGAGGTGCTGGACACCGACTCAAGCGTCCTGCCGCCGTCGAACCCTGTTTCCCCCACCGGCCGTCGCAGCGGCCAACTGGAAATGCACGACGTCGGATTCGCCTACCCGGGTGCCGAGCAGCCCGTGCTCAGCGGAGTGTCCTTCACAGCGTTGGCTGGCCGGACCACCGCGATCATCGGCAGCACCGGAGCCGGAAAGACCACGCTGGTGAACCTGATGCCGCGGCTCTTCGACGCAACCTCCGGTTCAGTGCGCATGGACGGCGTGGACATCCGTGAGCTGCACCCCGACCTGTTGTGGGGACACATTGGCCTGGTGCCGCAAAAGCCCTACCTGTTCTCGGGGACGGTCCGCAGCAACCTGCTGTACGGCAAGCCGGATGCCAGCGAGGAAGAACTCTGGCAAGCGCTCACGGTGGCGCAAGCCCGCGATTTCGTGGAGCAGATGGAGGGCGGGCTGGATGCTCCCATTTCCCAAGGCGGAACCAACGTCTCCGGTGGGCAGCGCCAGCGGCTCGCGATCGCGCGGGCCCTGGTGAAACGCCCCGAGCTGTACATTTTCGATGACTCGTTCTCTTCCCTGGACACCGCCACGGATGCCCGGCTCCGCCAGGCCCTCAAGAACCACACCAGCGGTGCCACGCTGGTGATCATCGCCCAGCGGGTCTCCAGCATCGCGGACGCGGACCAGATCCTGGTGCTCGACGGCGGCAGGATCGTTGGGCAGGGAACGCACGATGAGTTGTTGGAGACTTCCGAAACCTACCGGGAGATCGTGTCCTCCCAGCTCGCAGCGGAGGAGGCAGCATGAGCACTGCTACTGCTACTGGACCTTCCGGCGCCCGTGGTCCGCAGCGGCCGGCGATGGGTCCCGGAAGGGGCGGCCCGTTCGCCGGAATGAACGTCCCCGCCGAGAAAGCGTCCAACTTCGGTGCATCGGCCCGCCGGTTGCTGGGTACGTTGCAGCCCGAACGCATGTGGCTGACCATCGTGGTGGTTTTTGCCGTAGCCAGCGTGGCGTTGAACGTCATTGGCCCACGGTTGTTGGGCGAGGGCACCAACCTGATCTTTGCCGGCGTCGTCTCCAAGCAGTTGCCCGCGGGCGTTTCGAAAGCCGACGTGATCGCAGGACTCCGGGCCTCCGGCGACGACGCCAAAGCCGACATGCTCAACGCGATGACCCTGACACCCGGCGTCGGAATCGACTTCGGGGCGTTGTCCTCGGTTCTGCTTTGGGCACTCGCGCTATACGTCCTGGCTGCAGCGTTCGGCTGGATGCAGGCGTACGTGCTGAACGGCGTCGTTCAGCGGACCGTCTACAGGCTGCGCGAGCGGATCGAAGCCAAAATCCACCGGCTGCCCTTGCGCTATTTCGACTCCATCCAGCGTGGCGAACTCCTCAGCCGGGTCACCAACGACGTCGACAACATCTCGCAAAGCCTCCAGCAATCCATCAGCCAGGTGGTCTCCTCCCTTTTGACGGTGCTGGGCGTGCTGGTGATGATGTTCATCCTCTCGCCGCTGCTGGCACTGATCGCCCTGGTGACCATCCCGTTGACGCTTGGAACCACCGTCCTCATTGCCAAGCGCTCCCAGAAGCTCTTCGTCGCCCAGTGGAAGAACACCGGCGAACTCAACGGACAGATCGAAGAAACCTACACCGGGCATGCACTGGTGAAGGTGTTCGGGCGGCAGAACGAAGTACAGGAACGCTTTAGGGCGAAGAACTCCGAGCTGTACCAAGCGAGCTTCGGGGCCCAGTTCGTCAGCGGCCTCATCATGCCGGCCATGACCTTCATCGGGAACCTCGTCTACGTGGGCATTGCCGTGGTGGGCGGCCTGCAGGTTGCCTCCGGTGCCATGCAGCTCGGTGACGTCCAGGCCTTCATCCAGTACTCCCGCCAGTTCACCATGCCCTTGGCGCAGCTCGGATCCATGGCGAACATGTTGCAATCCGGCGTGGCCTCGGCGGAGCGGGTCTTTGAGTTGCTGGACGAAGAGGAGGAGTCGGCTGAGCCCGCTCCTTCCGGTTCCGGTGCCGGCCGCGGGCGGCTCGTCTTCGAGAACGTCTCCTTCAGCTACTCGCCGGACAAGCCGCTCATCAAGGACCTGGACCTGGTGGCCGAGCCTGGCCAGAGCATCGCCATTGTGGGGCCCACCGGCGCGGGCAAGACCACGCTGGTGAACCTCATGATGCGGTTCTACGAGCTCGACGGCGGCCGGATCACCTTGGACGGCGTGGACATCTCCACCATGTCCCGGCAGGAACTGCGCTCGCGGATGGGCATGGTCCTCCAGGACACCTGGCTGTTCGGCGGGACCATCCGGGACAACATCGCTTACGGACGCCCTGATGCTTCGGAGTCCTCGATTGTGGAAGCTGCACAGGCCACCTACGTTGACCGCTTTGTGCGCTCGCTCCCGGAGGGTTACGACACCGTCCTGGACGACGAGGGCAGCAACGTTTCGGCAGGGGAGAAGCAGCTCCTCACCATTGCCCGGGCCTTCCTGTCCCGGCCCTCGGTGCTCATCCTGGACGAGGCCACCAGCTCAGTGGACACCCGTACCGAGGTCTTGGTCCAGAAAGCCATGAATGCCCTGCGCTCGGACCGAACCAGCTTTGTGATTGCCCACCGGCTCTCCACCATTCGGGACGCCGACCTCATCCTGGTGATGGAGGCTGGGCAGATCGTGGAACAGGGGACCCACACCGAGTTGCTTTCTGCGGGTGGGGCGTATTCCAGGCTGTACGAGGCCCAGTTCGCGGCGCCGGCTGCGGAGGTGTGAGGGCTCCCGTTTGCTGCCGGTCGCCTGCCTGGTCGCCGGACCGTACGTTCCAGACCTACTCCCCGCTCCGCCACGACCCACTTTGAGGCCGGATGCCGCGTCGGCCAACCGTCTTCCGTCGTGGCCCGCGTGCCGCCGCGACCCCCTTTGAGGCCGGATGCCGCGTCGGCCAACCGGTTTCCGTCGTGGCCCGCGTGCCGCCACGACCTACTTTGAGGCCCAAGACAGCCCTATGCAACTGGCTTGGGTTGAGTTTGGACCAGTCCGCTCTCAAAGTAGGTCGCGGCGGTACGCGGCTATGGCGGATTCGCGGCCACAGCGGCTTCACTTGGGGTAGAAAGTCAGAGACGAGCCCTTTTGTGCCAAGCAAGATCTCCCAAGGAACCGAGAGCAATCATCACTACCATCCCTGAGCTGATCCAGCTCACTCCCGAAGCCAAGACAGTACTCGCAAGCCTGAGCGACGCCGGCGGACGCCCGTTGGTAGTCGGTGGATCCGTCCGGGATGCGTTGCTCTCGCTCGACGGCGGCGCGTCCGTGGCATCGAAGGACGTCGACATTGAGGTGTACGGCTTATCGTCGGCCGATGTTATTGCTGCCCTGCCGGGGCATGCCATGGAAGTGGGCCAACACTTCGGCATCGTGAACGTTGCGCTGAACGGGCAGACCTTCGACGTTTCGTTGTCGGCCCGGAACTCCGAAGCGGAAGCGTTCGCCCGCAGGGACTTCACCATCAATGCGATGGGCTGGAATGCCACGACCGGGCACTTGGTCGATCCGCATGGAGGCCGGGCCGATCTGGAGGCAGGAATCCTCCGGCACACAAGCAGTGCGTTCTCCGAAGATCCGTTGCGTGTGCTCCGGGCAGTCCAACTGAGCGGCCGTTTCGGCTTCCAGTTGGCCCCGGAGACCGCCACGGTCTGCGCCCAACTTTTCCCGACTTTCCATGACCTGCCTGAGTCGCGGATCTGGGGAGAGTTCTTCAAGCTTTCCGCCAAGGGAACCCATATCTCCCGTGCCCTGGAGACTCTCCAGGCCACTGGTTGGGAAGCCCATTTTCCAGGGCTCGCGGCAACCAGGGGTGTTCCGCAGGACGCTGGATGGCACCCAGAGGGGGATGTCAATGTTCATCTTGGGCTCGCGGGCGATCAGGCGGCACGTATCGCGCGCCGGGACGGGCTGGATTCGGATGAGACTGCCATCTTGGTCTTGGCTGCCATCACCCATGATTTTGGGAAAGCCATATCAACCAGGATTTCTGACAGTGGCAGGATCACATCGAATGGCCACAACGTCACAGGTGTTGAGCCCGCGAAACAGTTCCTGCGACTGATCGGGGCACCTCGGCGTTATGAGGGAATCATTTTGCCCCTCATCCGCGAGCACATGTGCCACACACCGGAAGGTCCAGCTGGGAAGATTACCGACTCTGCCGTGCGCAGGTTGATTCGTCGGCTGGACCATGTGGGTGGCGGACCGTCGATTCACGATTGGGCCCGGTTGGTTGAAGCTGACAAGGAGGGCCGGGGTCAAGGTGCGCAACAAGGTGTCAATCACCTGCCAACTTGGCTGGCCATCGCGAAGAGGCTGGGAAGCGAACGCGTTGTTGGTCAGACCCTACTCTGGGGTTCCCGCGTTGAACTCTTGGGAATTCCGCCAGGACGGATGTGGCGCTTCATCAAGGAACAGAGCCGCGAAGCCCAGGACGACGGCGCCTTCTCGGATTCGCCAAGGGCCGAAAGCTGGCTGCTTGCCAACCGGGAAATCGTGCTCCCCGAGGCTGAGCGGAGGATGCGCGAGCCCTCCTGACGTTCTTGAGGCGCCGGGTTCACGGTGCTGAGCCCCTCCCCTCCGAATGTTTATCTGATGTTTATCAGATAAGCTTATCTCCATGACTACAACTGCCACCTTCACACAACTTCTTCGCGAGCCGAAGGAGGTCCTGTCGCACATAGATGAGGGTGACATAGTGGTGACCCGCCGCGGCAAAGAAGACCTGATCGTTTCCAAGGCAAGCGATCATCGCAATGATCGGCAAGGCCTGCAGTTGGCTTCTGCTCTTATTGCGGCCTCACTCGGCGAAGGGGACTTCATAACCCGGCTTCGGCTCCCGTTCCCGTGGCTGACCTTCCTCTCCCGCGAAGAGCAGGAGGAATTCGCTGCGGAGGTTGTGGACGTGGCCCGAGGCTGTGCGGCTGTCGGCTATTTCGGCCGGTTGGGCGTGGTGATTTCAGCCTGGGAGGCAACTGCCTCGGCCGTGGCGGAGGGAATCCCCGTTGGCAATGTGGACCTGGTCTATTTCGACCGGCCCGTTGTGGTCGAGGGTCCCTAGTTTGTCGAAGAAGACTGACGGCGTTGCAAGGCCGGGGAAAAGCACCGATTACGTTCTTGAATTCATCACCCGTGAGGCGGAGAAAGGGTGGCAGGACGCCAGAGCCACCGCCCGCAATGCTCTGACTGATGCATGGGACTACCTGACAAACACGCCAACTTTGGAACAACCGGGACTTTGCTACATCCTGCGAGGCAGGTTTCAGAGCCTGACGTACCAAGGGTTGGTCTACGCGCGGTATCAGTACAAGTTCACCCATAGTGGCCGCATCTGGTACGCGGTCGTAGAGCCGGCCAAGAAGGGCAAGGGGTCGGGGCGAGTGCAGATTGAAAGGGTCGAAGTGGGCCACCCGAATGAGACAGAGCCTGGTCGCAACTTCCGGTGAGAGTTGCTGCCCGTGTGCCGCCACGACCTACTTTGACGCCGAAGTCAGCCTCGTCCAACCGTCTTCCGTCGTGGCCCGCGTGCCTCCACGACCTACATTGAAGCCCAAGTCAGCCTTGTCCAACCGTCTTCCGTCGTGGCCCGCGTGCCGCCACGACCTACATTGACACCCAAGTCAGCCTTGTCCAACCGTCTTGGGTTGAGTTTGGACCAGTCCGCTCCCGAAGTAGGTCGCGGGGGTACGCGCTTGTTGGATGCGGGATTGTTGTCCGGCATTGGGGTCCGGCCCAGAGTAGGTCGCGGGGGTACGCGCGTGCCGGATGCGGGATTGGCGGCGGCCGACGGACCTGGGCTACGGCAGCCTCGATGGCCTCAGCACCGTCGCTTCGCCCGCCCGTGCGGGGTCAAGGACCACTGGGCTCACCAGCACGGCAGGACCGCGGTGGAGCAGCCCGCCGGAGATTACCTGGCAGCGAACACCACCCCGTCCGCGCATGGCTTTATGGGCTCCGGGTGCCAGCATCTGGTCCATCCAGGCGCAGGGGTGGGCCGGGCGCCCGGCTTTCAGGCGGACGGAATCCCCGCCTGACTCGAGGACGAACTCCTGGCCCAGCAACGGAGCAAGCTCGGCCCCGCGGATCACCACGTTCCGGCGGGTCAGCAGCGGATCGAAAGGGCTGGCGTCGAGTTCTGCAGCGATTGCCTCCAACGCTTCGACGGCGAACACCGTCACCGCTGCGTCCATGTGGGCAGCCTTGCCGAAGAACCGGTCGCCCACGATGCCTTTTCCGGCAACCAGCTCAGCGGTCGCGGCATCCGCGGTAGGGACGTCGGCTGCTCCCTCCCGTGCCCGCCCAAAGTAGGCGTGCGCGGGAGAGATCAAAAGGTGCAGCACATCGACGTCGTACCTGTACTCAGAGGTCATCCCTCAACGCTAGCCCCAACCGGCAGCGTGAGCACGGAGAGTCGATCGCAGATGGCGTCGACCAACGCGCTGGGCGCGAGCGTGATGTCCGCGAGCACGTGCTTCTCATCGTGTTCAAGTGGTTCGAGGGTGCTGAGCTGCGAGTCAAGGAGGCTGGAGGGCATGAACTCGTGGTCGCGGGCATTCATGCGGGCCAGGAGAGTCGCGCGGTCGCCGTTGAGGTGGACGAAGACGACGCCGGGAACGTGCTGCCGCAGCAGGTCGCGGTAGCTGCGCTTCAAAGCGGAGCAGGCGATGATCATCGGGGTGCCGGCGTCCGAGGAATCCCGAAGTGCCCGGCCGATTTCTTCAAGCCATGGTTTCCTGTCCGTGTCATCCAACGGGATGCCGGCGCCCATCTTGGCCTTGTTGGCGGCGGGGTGCAGGTGGTCGCCATCCTGGAAGACCATGCCGAGCCGCTCGCCAAGCAGTGAGCCGACAGTGGATTTGCCGCATCCGGAGACGCCCATGACAACCATGGGTGGGCGGGGAGCAGTGGTCATGGGAAGTTCCTTCCGGTCGCGCCGTTGCAGACGGATGATTCAAAAAATCATATTTGAGAAAAGATTCGCAGACGATGGATGGTCTGGTCAAGGGTTTTTCCATATGTGAACGCTCTTGGCCCACGCCTTGAGCTTATGGTGCGGAGCCCGCCAATCCCTCCACTCCGCCATGAGAAAACTTAAACAAATGAGAAAAGTTTCTTGCTTTTGAGTGACCTGCGACATACGCTTAAACCATCAGATTTCCCCGAGTTTCCCAGCAAACTCCCCAATCCCCGGAGGCATGTGATGCGTCGCATCGTTGGAGAACATTCAGTTGGCCACCAGCACCGGTGCCGGTACGTCGCCGGAACCGGAAGCCACTGCCCGGTCAGTGGCCTGTGGACTCCCATAGGCCAGGTTGGCCCAAGCCTGCAGGTACTTGAAGGCAGCATCATGCCGACGCACCGGAATGAGGCAGTTGTCTGGCACCTGGTCCAGGGCCTCACGCACCGTGACCTACGTAGCTGAGGCGCGGCCGCGCAGGCGAACCACGCCCCATCAGCCCCGGTTGACATCCCTGGAACTGCGGCTGGCCGGAACCAGGGTGCCCCGCGCCCGCATCGACAGCCGTATCCGCACACTCCTGGGCCGCCGGAACGAGGCCATTGCCGCGGCGCTGGCGGACAAGGTTTCCCTGGCCGCTGTTTCCGCTGTTGTGGGGATCCGGGCCGCCGACGTCAAGAGGCTCGGCGGCGCCTACCAGGACCTCCACTTCTCCGGGGCACCGCAGGAATGGCACCTTTCCGGGCTTGCCGCCGTCGCGAAGCAACTCGAGCACGCTCTCAAGGACAAGGAGCAAAGCGTGGAGAGCCTCCGCAGCGACGTCCTGGAAGGCCTGGAAGCCGGGCACATGGACGTCTTCCGCATCGCGGCGTTGACGTCACTGCCGGCCGAACGAATCCGCGAACTGATCAAGCCAGTGGCTCAATAGACACGGAAAAGCCGGACCCGCAGGTCCGGCTTTCTTGGTGTCCCGGGAAAGCTATGCCTGCCCGCGGTCCGCACTCCAGCCGGCCAGCGCGCCCTTCAATGCAGCAATCAGCCGCGCAGTGGCCTGGTCCTTCGTGAGTCCCACAGTGTTGATGAGGTCCAGGATTTCGCGGGGGTCGAACAGGATATTCCACAGGAACATCGCCTCGTCGCCGATCGGCGGCAGGCCCAGTTCCTCGCACGCTTCCCGCAGGGGACGTTCCAGCGCGTCCGCCTGGACGGTCAGGTAGAAGGCGCCCGAACGAAGCCGGGCCAGGTAGCCCTCGCCGGATCGTGTGTACAGCATGGCGCCGCCATGGCGCGTGACCAGGTCCACCCACTTGCGGCTCACCGCGGTCAAAAGCTCGACGCCGGTTAGCTCCTGCTGCTTCAGGCTGTAGTCGCGCAGTTTCTCACCAACGCCAAAGCGGTACTCGGCCAGGATGTCCTCGACTGAAGGAAAGTGCCGGTAAGCGGTGGCCGTGGATATTTCGGCATGCTTGGCGACGTCCGTCATGCTGATGGGACCGCGGCGGGACGCGAAAAGCTGACCCGCGGCCTTGACCAGTTGTCTGCGGTTGCGCTGTGTGTCACTACGCATTGATGGGCACCCTTTCGTCTCCTCAAGCTTAGGTCCTGGAAGCGGACCACCCTGTCAGGGCGGCCGTGAAGGTCCTGACCAATCGGGCGGAGGCCTGCTCGGCCGTGAGGTCCAGGCTCTGGATGAGATCGTTGATTTCGCGGGGGTCGAAGAAGCCGTTCCACAGGAAGAGCGCCTCGTCCCCTGGATGCGGAAGACCGAGTTCCCGCGAGGCTTCCCGCAGAGGCATGGCAAGGGCATCGGCCTGGACTGTCAGGTAGTAGGCGCCTGCCTTGACGCGGGCCAGATAGCCCTCTGCCGACCGCGTGTGGATCATGGACTCGCCGTGCTGGACCACAAGGTGCACCCACTTGGCGCAGACGGCTTCCAATAATTCCAGTCCGGCCGACGTCTGGGTTCGGCTGAACTCCAGCAGTTCACGGCCCACCTCGAACCGGTACGCCGCCAGCGCGTCGTCCACTGATGCGAAGTGCCGGTAGGCCGTGGCCGTGGAGATGCCTGCCTCGGCGGCGATTTGCGACATGGTAGCCGAACGGCCGGCTCCGAAGAGCCGGCCGGCCGCGTCAACCAAAAGCATCCGGTTTCGCTGCATGTCAACGCGCAGCCCTGCCGGCGGGTCGAGCAGGGTCACGCGTCCTGCCTGAGGGCCGCGAGGCCTGCAGCAAGACGTTCGACGCCGGCAGCGATCGCCTCCGCACTGGCGGCGTAGGAAAGCCGCAGGTGGTGTTCGCCGTTGCGCCCGAATTCGCTGCCCGGACGTACGGCGACGCCGAATTCGCGCAGGTGCGCCACCATCTGGGCGGCGGGGAGGTCCACGTCGTACTTGGGGAAGAGGTAGAAGGCGCCCTCGGGGGAGCTGACGGTGAGGCCGGGGATCTTGCTGAGGCCGTCGAACATGAGTTGACGGCGTTCGGCGTAGGAGGCATGCATGCGCTTGATGTCCGGGCCGCACGTCTTGAGGGCGGTGAGCGCCGCCAGTTGCACGGCCGTGTTCATGGAACCGTTGAAGGTATTGTGCACACGCGCTGCGGAGGCGATGACATCGGAGGGACCCCATAGGTATCCGACCCGCCAGCCCGTCATGGCATAGCTCTTGGAGAACGTCTGGCAGTAGATGGTCCTGCCTGCCAGCTCGGGGATTTCCAGGGCGGAGGTGAACGGTTCCTCGGTGTAGACGAGGTCGCTGTAGGCCTCGTCGGAGAGGACCAGGGTGTCCGTTCCGGCCACCATGTCTGCGAGGGCTTCGAGTTCCTGGCGGGAGTGGACGATTCCCGTGGGGTTGGAGGGGTTGCAGAAGACGAACATCTTGGCGCCCTGCAGTGCGGACGCGAGGGCCTCAAGGTCCCAGTGGAGGTCATCGGCCAACGGAACGGGAACGGTGGTGCCGCCGGCCATGCTGACCAGATCGGCGTACAGCGAGTAGGTGGGGTCCGGGATGACCACCTTGTCACCGGGGTTGACGATGCCCAGGATCGCAGCGGACAGGCCAGCCGTTCCGCCCTGGGTGATGAGCACGTCGCCGGGGCTGGCCACTTCGCCGAGGAGCTGGCCGATACGGGCAGCCAGCTCCTCGCGAAGCACCAGCTCGCCGAGCAGCGGCGAGTAGTGGGTGTGTCCCTCTTCCAGGGCGCGGGCGGCAGCAGCGCGGACCTGTTCGGGGGTGTCGAAGTCCGGTTCGCCCATGGCGAGTGAGACGAGGTCGCCTTTGGACTGGGGCTGCTGGACGCGCAGCGAGGTGCGCTGGACGCGCAGCACGGCTTCGGAAGGCTGGAAGGGTGCGACGGCGGTGGATGGTTCGGGGGTCATGGCAGTCCTGCTTCGGCTGGTTGGAGGGAAAAGTTTGAGGGGCTTGCTAGCACTGGGGAAGGTCTTCTGCGGGCGCGCCGGTCCAGCGGCTGATTTCGATGTCTCCGGAGGTATCGCGCTGCACGGTCGGTGCAATCACGAGTTCCTGGACCACGGTGCGCTGCGGCAGGGTGGCCACGAGCTGGATGGCACGGGCGACGTCCTCCGGTTGGACCATCGCCTCGCGTTCCTCCTCCCGCGGAGGCCGGGCGCGATTGTCCAGGATGGGAGTCGCTGTTTCCCCGGGAAGGATGGTGATGGCGCGGAGTCCTTCGTTGCGGAAGGTGTTGTGCAGGTAGGTCATGAAGTTCCGGACCGCGGCCTTCGCTGCGCCGTAGGCTGCACCGCCCAAAAGGTTCGGGTTGACCGCTGCGAGCGAGGAGACCGTGATGATGGTGCCCGTGTTCCGGGAGAGCATGCCCGGCAGTACGGCCTGCGTCAGGAGGTATACGGCGTTGAGGTTGACGTCCAGGACGCCGTTCCATTCCTCTTGGCTGATCCAGCGAACGTTCAACACCTTGCTGGCGCTCCCGGCGTTGTTGACCAGGATGTCCACGGGTCCGAGGTTTTCGGAAACCCACGCGACCAGGGCGTCGACGTCGTCCTTGGATGCGATATCCGCGGCACGCGGGGTGACCTTGCCGCCGTCGGACGCTATTGCTGCGGCGACTTCCTCCAGGACCGGAAGCCGACGGCCTACCAGCACCACGTGTGCGCCTTCGGCTGCGAGCAGTTCCGCCGTCGAACGGCCCATGCCCGTCCCCGCGCCGGTGATGACGGCGACTTTGCCTTCGAGAAGTCCCAAGGTTCCGTTCCTCCAGATGTGGAAAGTATTGCGATAGCTATCACATATGCGAAAAGTTTCTCATTTGCGAAGTGTGAAGGTCAAGTGTTCGTGGCCGTGGAGGCTCAGGCTGCCGCCCGGACGGTAGCGCTTGACGAATGGTGCGGCAGGTCCACGGCGCCGAAAAGGCTCCGGACCCGTGATTCAAGGACGCCGAGCAGGCGCTGCGACTCGTGGTAATCCGCGACGGCCTGCTCTTGGGCCACCCAGCGGAACGTCATCCGCTGGCCGGGACGGGCCTGGCCCAGCATGGGCAAAGAGGCTTTGGTAGCGAAGGCGACAATCGGGTAGCCCGCCGTCAGGGTCCGGTAGCGCCCCAGAATGATGAGCTCGTCCCCGTGCGGGATCTCGAACGCGCCGATGGGCACGCCGTGGGAGACGATTTCACCGAGCCCCTCAGGATGCACCACCGGACCGTCCAGTCGAAGGCCAACGTGGTTGGACTTGGCGGTGACGGTGTATTCCCGCGAAGCAAGCAGTTCCCGGATACCCTCCGCGGCGTCCGTTTCCGGACCCTCCACAATGTCGATGGTCCACACCGAGTGCTCAAAGGACGGAACGGGTACCGGCAGACGAAACAGCGGCTGCGTCAGGTAGGGATGCTCGAAGCCCGAATAGGTGGTCCGGAGTTCCAGGTGTTGGCCTGCCGCGATCTGCTGCGGAAAGCCCATTCGCGCTTCGGGGGCCGCACTGCCCATGAAGCGATCGGTGACGAGCGTTCCGCTGAAGGCCAGGAAGTTCCGCATGCCGCCATGGGCGTTGGCGATCACCACGCGTCCCTTCGCCGGGACGCAGACGGGTTGCCACATGGCCACGGCGCTGCCGTTGACCGTGACATCTGCGGGAGCTCCCGTGACTGCGAGCAGCACAGGCTTGGACGTGGTGAAAACGAACCGGCCGCCCATGAGTTCCAACAACGTGGAAGTCCGGTCATTGCCCACCAGGATGTTCGCCACCGCTGCCGAGTGCTGGTCGGCGGCACCTCCGCAGGGAACGCCCAAAGCTTCAGAGTGTTCCCGGCCGAGGTCCTGGAAGGTGGCCAGCCAGGCCGTTTCGCGGACTTTGATGGTGTTGGTGCGTTCTACCATCAGAGCGTCCCTCCAATCGTGTATGAATCGGTCCGCAGGAACTGCCCTGCCAGGCGATCCCACTCGGAATCCGGGACCACCTTGAACCGGACGGTGTCTCCTGGCGTGTAGGACGTGGGCGGATCTTCCCGGATGTCGCAGATGGTCAGGGGAGTGCGCCCAATGACCTTCCATCCGGTGGGTCCCGGGAAGGGCTGGATGATGGCGTTGGTTCCGGCCACCATCACCGATCCCGGATCCACGTTGGTCCGCGGTTCCCTGCAGCGGCTCACCTGCCCGGGGAACCGGACGGTGCCCATCATCGGCGCCATGGCCGAGGCCAGGAGGTTGATGGACAGCACGGAATCCTCAAGATGGCCAAGGACGGCTTCCTGGCTGATGCCCAGTTCCGCAGCCACATCCGGCAGGTCCGGGGCGAAGGTTTCATTGACCACCATCGGAATCACAAAATGCTTGTCGTCGGCCTGTCCGCTTTCTTGGTGGAACCGTCCAGCCGCCGCGAGCCTGATGGTCTGGGCAAGTTGTGCGTGCCCCACGGCGAGGCAGTCGAACTCCACCAGGATGGAGTCGACGCCTGCCACCACGTCCTGCAGGCCATGTGGCCGCACGTCGAGGAGGATTTCACGGATCCGGCGGCTTCCGGCCTGCCGTTCCTCGACCGTGCCGGACGCCACGCTGACCATCAGCGCGGAATCACCGAACGGTACGGCCTTGATGTCCGGCAGGTGTCCGGGCTCTGGGTGCGTGCTCATGGGTCCTTGGCTTGTTGGTGGGGTAGGTCAGACCGTCGCGAGTTTGGCTTTTTCGGCCAGCACTTCCTGCAGTCCTGTTGCCTTGATGCCGGCCTTGTCCAACGCGGCGCGGAGGGCGGTGCCGTTCTCCAGGACCTGCGGGTGGTCGCCATGGAGGAGCACGACGTCGGCATCGTGGCCGAGCGGCACAATCTTGCCGGTGACGGCGGTAACGGTTCCTTCGGTGACCACCTGGACCACGCGGCGGCCGATTTCCTCCGGGTCGTGCAGCAGGGCGCCGTCGGTGTTGCGGGACACCGGCATCCCATCCTCGCCATAGCCGCGGTCGGCCAGGAAGACGTAGCCAACCTCTAGGCCTCGCTTGCGGGATTCCTCGGCGAGCAGGCCGTTCTGGCAGATCACGATGTAGGACGGGTCGTACGCCTTGATGGCGTCCGTGATGGCGCGGGCATGCTTGGCGTCGGTCTGGGCAATGCTGCCCATGCGGCCGTGCGGGGCAACGTGGCTGATCTTGCCGCTGTGGATCCGGGCGAAGGCGTCCAAAGCGCCGATCTGGTACAGCACGTCTGTGCGGATTTCCTCCTCGCTGGCCTCGATCAGGCGGCGGCCGAAGCCCACCAGGTCCGGGTAGCCCGGGTGCGCGCCGAGCTCGATGCCGCGCTCCACGCAGGCCTTGACCGTGGCGTCCATGACGCGGGGATCGCCGGCATGGAAGCCGCAGGCGATGTTGGAGGCCGTGACCAGGCCCAGCAGTGCGTCGTCGTCGCCGATGGTGTAGTTTCCGTAGCTTTCGCCGAGGTCTGCAACGACGGCGACTGAGTTGATGCCCAAGGTGACTCCCAATGGTTTTCGTGTGGTGCTTTATGGTCCAACGACGGCGGCCTGGCAGCAATGGCGGCAGGCCGCCGTCGTACGGGGTTTTGTTAGTGGGTGGCCAGCGGCTGTCCCTTGGTTTCCTTGAGGAAGAACACTGAAACCAGGGTGATAATGGCCGTTCCGATCGAGGCGTAGGCCGGAATCATGCTGTTGCTGGTGGCCTTGATGATCTCGGTCATGATCAGCGGAGCGCTGCCACCGAAGATGATGGTGCTGAGGCTGAAGCCGATGCTGTAGGCGCTGTAACGGACGGTGGTGGGGAACATTTCCGTCAGGACCGTGTGGACCACGGCGGCGTGGCCGGAAAATGCAATGGCCATCACGATGGTGGCGATGCAGGCCAGGCCCATATTTCCGGTGGTGATCATGGCGAACATCGGGTAGGAGACGAGGGCCATGAGGACTGCAGACAGTGCCAGCACCGGCTTGCGTCCGATGCGGTCCGAGAGGCGGGCCATCAGCGGGATGGAGATGATGATGGCAACCAGGCTGACGGCCGTCACCAGCAATGCCTGGACCATGGAGAAGTTGTTGCCGGAGCCCAGTTGGGTCTTCAGGTACGTAGGCATGTAGGCGAACAACAGGTAGTAGCCGGGGCCGTTCAACGCCGGCAGGAAGATGGTCAGTGCGATGGCCTTCAGGTGGCGCTTGGAGGTGAAGACCGCGCGCAGGGGGTTGCGCTCTACTTCGTTGCGTTCGCGGAGTGCCGCGAAGTGCGGGGTGTCTTCCATCTTGGAGCGGATGTAGTAGCCCACATAGCCGAGCGGAAGTGCGAAGAGGAACGGGATCCGCCAGGCCCAGGATTCCATGGTGGCGTCACCGAGGGTGGTGATCAGCGTCGCGGAGAAGGCACTGCCGAACAGCAGGGCGCAGAAGGAGCCCACGGCGATGAAGCTCATGGAGTAGTTGCGGTGCTTGTTGTGCGCATACTCCCCAACGAACGCCATGGCGCCCGCCACTTCGCCGCCTGCGGAGAAGCCCTGCAGGATGCGGAAGAGGATCAGCAACGCAGGGGCCGCCCAGCCAATGACCGACGACGACGGGATGAGGCCGATGCAGGCAGTGGCGCCGGAGATGAGGAGCAGCAGCATGGACAGCAGGTTCTTGCGTCCCAACTTGTCGCCCAAATAGCCGCAGATAACGCTTCCGAAGGGGCGGGCCAGGAAGCTGACGAGGAAGCCGACGTTGGTCAGCAGCAGGGACCCGAGGTCCTTGGAACCCATGATGTTGATGGCAAGGTACGTGGTCAGGAGCCCGTAAATGCCGTAGTCGTACCACTCCACGAAGGAGCCCATGGTGCCGGCAATAGTAGCCTTGCGCACCATCTTGCCGTCAGCCGTGACGACCTTTACCTGTGCGGTGTTCAGTTCCACTGATTCCGTCGATGAACTAGACATTGGTGGTTCTCTCAGTTTAGGTCCCGCTGTTGGGGAGGGGAGAAGGAGTTAGCTGTATTCGCGGGTGATTTCGGCGGTCATTTCGGCCTCGTGGACCGCGACAGCCTTGACCAGCTCCAGGATTTCCGCGGCGCGGGCCTGGGGGATGATGACGACGCCGTCATCGTCTGCGGCGACGATGTCACCGGCGGCGCACACAATGCCGCCGATGGCCACCGGTTCGCCGATGACTCCGGGGCCGTTCTTGAACGGTCCGGCAGGGGTGGTGCCGCGCGCGAACACCGGGAACTTGATGTCGGTGATGGTGGCACGGTCCCGGATGTAGCCATCGATCACGGCACCCGTAGCACCGGCGGCCTCGAAGCGCTGGGAGAGCTGTTCACCCACCAGCGCCCGGTGTTCGTGGCCGAAGCCGTTGATGACTACTACGTCACCAGGCTCGATGTAATTGAGGGATTCGATGACTGCCGCATTGTCGCCGGCCGCGCCGAGGACCGTGAGTGCCGAACCAACACACTTTGCGCCGGCCCACACCGGGTTGATGTTGCCGTCCACCAGTCCGAGGCGCTCCATCGCATCGCCGATGTTGGCGACGGGGAATTCTTCGAAAGCGCGGACCAGTTCCCGCGGCGGACGGGTCCACTGTGCCTTGCGGACTGTGAGCTCGAGAGTCGTTGCCATGTGTTCCACCTTTGGGTTGATCCGGGGTTCTTCGGGTTGGCCGCCCTGAGACGCCAATCACATATGAGAAAAGTTTCGCGTTTTTTCTCGACCCCGTCAAGCCCTGGATGTTTCCGGTCTGTAAATCCTCGGCGTGGCGCAGGTCTCTTGTGGGGGAACTCACAAAAAAGCGTTGACTTCGTTCGGTCAATGTGTGAATCTCTTCTCATTCGCGAAACTTATCGCAGTTCAATCCTTCGGGTTTCGGCACTCCCCGGCGCATCGCATCCGCCGCGGCCAGGCAGCCCTGAAGGCGACCAGGAGGTTCACCCCTTATGCAAGGACGTTCCACTTTCATGGCCGCAGCGGCATCCCTCACGGCTGCCGCCTTCTTTTTGACCGGCTGCACCACGGGCGGCCAGGCACCCGCAGGAAACGCCTCCGGCGGGGCGATGTCCACGGACACTATCCGGACCGCCCTCAACGCAGATCCCACTACCTTCAACGCGGCCAAGGCCAACGCCAAGGACGACTACGAGGTAGCCCGGTTCCTGTACGACACCGTGGTCCGCAGGGATGCTGACGGGAAGTTCATCGGCGGACTGGCCACTGAGTGGAAATCCACTGCCACCAACGCCACGTTGACCATCCGCAAGGACGCAACGTGCTCGGACGGTACCCCCATTACTCCCACCATCGTGGCGAAGTCCCTCAGCTACTTCGCGGATCCCGCCACCAAGAACAACTTCGGCAAGCTCGTCTTCGGTCCCGGCCAGCCGGTGATTTCCGGCGACGACGCTGCCGGCACAGTGGACATCAAGCTTGCGCAGCCGTGGTCGGAGCTGATCGGCGGCCTGACCTTGGCGCAGACAGGCATCATCTGCCCGGCCGGCCTCGCTGACCTGGATGGACTGGCCAAGGGCGCCGTCAAGGGTGCGTTCTCCGGTCCGTACACGCTGACCAAGGCCAGCCATGGCGTCAGCTACGACATGACGCTCCGCGAGGACTACAAAGCGTGGCCGCAGTACTCCAAGCCGTTGGAAGGTGTTCCGGCCAAGACCGTGCGGTTCTTCCCCGGCGTCAACAAGACCACGGTGGCCAACCAGCTCCTCACCGGTGAAATGGACGTCTCGGACATCGCTCCGGCAGACGTGCAGCGCTTCGAAGGCAACAAGGATTACGCCGTCACGTCGGTGCCTTTTGCCGGCATCTTCCTTCTGTTCAACCAGCGCGAAGGAAGCCCCTTTACCGACCCCGCACTCCGCAAGGCCGTGGCCCAGCTGATGAACCAGCAGGCTTTCAACGCTGCCGCTTACGCGGGCAAGGGCATCACTTACAACTCGATCGTTGCACCTACGGTGCCTTGCGTCCTGCCGGATAACTCGAGCCTCACCAAGGAAGACGTTGCCGCGGCCAAGGCAGTGCTTTCGGGGAAGACCTTCAAAATGGTGGGCACCACCAGCATCGGACCGAACGGTGCAGGCAGCACCTACGTCCAGGAAGCACTCCGCGCCGCCGGTGCAACTGTCGACCTGCAGCTTGTGGACAACGGAACCTGGGCCACCATGACCCAGACCAAGCCGGAGACCTGGGACTTGACCGTGCAGGGTGACGCCAACTTCGTAGGAACCGTGGCAGCCTCCCTGACCCGTATCGCCGGCGTTCCCACGGAAAAGGGCGGCCGCAACATCGGCGGTGGCGAGAATGCGGACATCCTGGCGGACATCGCCACGGCCCAGGCGGCCACGGACGAATCAGCCCGTTGCGATGCCTACACCAAGGCCCAGAAGAGCATCCTCAGCGACAACGACATTGTTCCGTTCGTTGGTGAGCCGCAGATCGTCGCCCAGCGCTCCGGATTCTCCATCCAGGCACCGTCCGGGATTGTCGACTACGCCACCCTGCGCATCACCAAATAAGCAAAGGCTTCACGATGACTGAACCAACCATGCTCTCCAAGGAAGTCCAGATCCTTGAGAGCCAAACCCCGGGGGCCGCCGAAGGCCCCCGGGGCAGGGCCCTGAGCCTGTCTCCGTGGGCCGACTACGCCCTTCGCCGCGCCGGCGGTGTCCTGCTCTCCGTAGCCCTGCTCGTCGTCGTGACCTTCTTCATGGTTCCGCTCATCCCGGGCGATCCGGCAGTGGCCGTGGCGGGAGCAGACGCAACCACCGAACAGATCGAGGCCATCCGCAACAGCCTCGGCCTCAACGATCCGCTCTACATCCAGTTCATCCACTATGTTGGCGGACTGTTCACCGGGGACCTCGGCGAATCCTTCGCCTACAGCACCTCGGTTTCGCAGATCATCGCCACCAAGCTGCCGTTCACTGCCGAGATTGCGTTGCTGGGCATCCTCCTGGTGCTGCTGGTCTCGGTTCCCGTGGGCATGCTGGTGGGCATCCTGACCCGCGGCGGCCGCAAGAAATGGCTGGACGTGTCCTTCGGGATGCTCACGGGTTTCTTCCAGGCGGTCCCGCAATACGTGGTCTCCACCATGCTGGTGGTGGTCTTTGCCATCATGCTCAAGGTCCTTCCGGCAGCCGGTGCGGCCTCGCTGACCTCGCTGATCCTGCCCGTGATCGGTCTCTCCATCGCACCGATCTGCTCGATTGCCCGCGTGGTCCGCCGCGAGACGTCCACCGTGCTGGAGCAGGACTACCTGCGCACCGGCCGGGGCTGGCGCTTGCCTGCGCTGCGGCTCTACGCGCGGCACGCCCTGCCCAACCTGCTGACCACTGCACTGACCTTGGCCGGGCTGATCCTGGCGGGCATGCTTGGCGGCGCCATCATCGTGGAGAACGTCTTCAACTGGCCAGGACTGGGACGCGAAATCGTCACGGCAATCGTCAACAAGGATTACCCGGTCATCCAGGGCATCATCCTGGTCCTTGGCTTCCTGGCCATCGTGCTCAACCTGCTGGTCGACGTCATCCTTGGCCTCATCGACCCCCGCACCCTTGGAGGAAAGTCCAATGGCTGACACCGCCCGTCCCCGCCGACGGTTCCGCTGGACCACGGGCCTCATTGTCGGCATCGTGTTGATGTCCGCCATGGTCCTCACGGCACTCATCGCCCCGATGTTCCTCACGGATGCCGCCGAGAAGCTGACCCCGCAGGCCTCCCAAGGGCCCAGTGCCGAACACTGGCTCGGCACGGACGACTTCGGCCGTGATGTGTTGGCCCGGTCCTTGGTTGCTGCCAGGCTCACCCTGCTCATGACGGCGGCAACCACGGCGATCGCCGTCGTCGCAGGTATCGCCATCGGTACCGCAGTCTGGCTGGCACCGCGCCGCATCCGTACCGCGGTCCTCCGGGTCATCGAAGCTGCCGTTGCGTACCCGAGCCTCATCTTCTCCTTATTGATTGCCGCCATTTTGGGCCAAGGAACGTGGTCTGCCGTGCTGGCCATCTCCATTGCGAGCATCCCGGCCTTCGCCCGACTAACGGCGAACATGGCAGCCTCGATTTCGCAGCGCAACTACGTCTCCACAGCGCGGCTCCTGGGGGTCTCCGGTCCGCACATCATCACCCGGCACCTCCTCCCGAACATGGCTGAGCCGCTGCTGGTGCTCACGGCCACGGTGTTCGCCACCACCCTGATCGACCTTTCCAGCCTGTCCTTCATTGGGCTCGGGGTGCAGAACCCCGAATACGACTTCGGCCGGCTCCTCAACGAGGCCCTGGTCAACATCTACTCCCAGCCGCTGCAGGCAGTGATGCCGTCCATCATGATCACCATCACCGGCCTGTCAGCCATGCTCATCGGCGACGGTCTCGCCGCCGCCACAGATCCGCGTGGCGGCCGGAAGTTCGGCAGCCTCCGCAAGGCCTCCGAGGTTCCCGCCTCCCTGCGGGCCGACGCCGAAGCGCTCGTTGAGGTGGACAACCTGACCGTCACCACGCCGTCGGGCCTTCCCCTGGTGAAAGGCGTTTCGCTCAGCATCCACGCGGGCGAAGTAGTGGGACTGGTTGGCGAGTCCGGATCCGGAAAGTCCCTGACGGCGATGTCCATCGCGGGGCTGTTGCCCGAGGAGCTCGGCGTCAACGCCAAGACCATGCGCCTGGGGGACTTGAATCTCCTGAAGAAGAACAACCCGCGTGAGCTGGCCACCTCCATTGGGCTGGTGTACCAGGACCCCGGAACGAGCTTCAACCCTGCGTTGCGCATCGGATCCCAGCTGACCGAAGTCAGTCGGGTCCACCTGGGCCAGTCGCGCAATACCGCGTTCGGCCGCATGGTCAAGGCACTGGCCGACATCCGGATCACCCAGCCGGAGAAGCGCATGAAGCAGCACCCGCACGAACTGTCCGGCGGGATGCTGCAGCGGGCCATGATCGCGTCCACGCTGGTCACGGATCCCCGGCTGATCATCGCGGACGAACCCACTACTGCCCTGGACGTGACTGTCCAGGCCGACGTGCTCCGCCAGTTCCGCACCATCAACCGGGAAATGGGGACCGCCATGTTGTTCATCTCGCACGACATCGGGGTGGTGCAGGCACTGTGCGACAAGGTCATCGTCATGAACGGCGGCAAGATCCTGGAGCGCCTCACGGGGGAGGAACTCGCGGCAGGCAAGGTCAAACATCCCTACACCAAGGCCCTGCTGGCGGCGACGCCGTCCATTGCCGAACGCAAGGCCGAACTCATCACCGTGCGGGCAACGGACTTCACCATGGACGAGGTTGTGGACGAAACCGGCAGTGATACCAAGGAGGTTGCCAAATGAGCACAGACCAGCCAGTTCTGGAATTGACCGACGTGCGGGTTACGTTCGGCTCCGGCCGCTCTGCTGCCACGGTTCTGAAGGGCGTCAGCGCGAGCATCCAGCCCGGCAAGACCCTTGGAATCGTTGGAGAATCGGGCTCCGGCAAATCCACCATGGCCAAGGCGATCGTGGGTCTGGTGAAGCCCAGCGGCGGTGTGATTTCATTCTCCGGCCACGACGTAACCAGGATGTCCGGGGCTGAACGCCGGCGCATGCGCCGGGCAGTCCAGATGGTCCCGCAGGACCCGTATTCGTCCCTGAACCCCCGGCGGACCATCGGCCAGACCCTCGCCGAGGCCATCGATCCCCTGCGGGCCAACCCCAGAGAACACCGGGAGAAGATCTCCTATTGGCTCTCGACAATCCGTTTGGATCCCGACGTTGCCGAACGCTATCCTCACGAGTTCTCCGGCGGCCAGCGGCAGCGCATCGCTATTGCCCGTGCCTTGGCTGTGCAACCCAAGCTCATCATTGCCGACGAGATCACTTCCGCGCTGGACCTCTCCGTGCAGGCCGAGATCCTGAACCTGATCGGCCGGCTCCGGAAGGAGCTGGACCTGACCATGGCCTTCATCTCGCATGACCTCGATGTGGTGCACCACGTCAGCGACGAAATCCTGGTCCTGTTCCACGGCGAGGTGGTGGAGTCCGGCGAGGTGGATGCCGTCTACGGGAATCCGCAGCATCCTTACACGCGCCGCTTGATCGATTCCGTCCCTGGCGGCCCGGGCTTCGATATCGGCCCACGTACGGTTGCCGCTGTGTGACGTTGTTCGCGTTCGGGGGTTTGGCAGGCCGCAGCAAAGTTACAGTGTCACGGTGAACTTTGCTGCGGCCGGCGACGGTACCGAACTTGCCTGGACCGAATCAGGCTCCGGCGAACCCATGCTGTTGATCGCCGGACAGGCGACGGCCATGGACGGTTGGGGCCCGACGGCGGAGCTGCTGTCCCGCTCTTTCCGCGTCATCCGCTTCGATCACCGGGGGATTGGACGCAGTGGCCGAGGGGAGGCCGGGCGCTACACCACCCGTTTGCTTGCCGAGGATGCCGCTGCGGTGCTGGATGCTGCCGGGGTTTCGTCCGCCCATGTTTATGGGCATTCCATGGGCGGCCGGATCGGACAGTGGCTGGCCATCGACTACCCGTCCCGGGTGCGGACCTTGATACTAGCCGCGACGAGTGGCGGGCGCTCAGCGGATCCAGCCTTGCGGGCTTCTCCTAATGCTATGGAAGCCCTGGTCAGCGGGGATCTGTCACGACTGGCTCCACTCTTTTTTGATGCCGCCTGGGCTGCGGACCATCCGGAGGCCGTGCGCACCTTCTTCACGTCCCGGGCGTCGGCTTGGGCCAAGGCGCGGCACTTCAAGGCGAGCCGTGACCATGATGCGTGGAGCGAACTCGGCTCCATCCAAGCCCCGACGCTGATCCTCCACGGAACCGAGGACCCGCTCACGCCCTTGGCCAACGCTGTTCTCCTCCGGAAGCACATCCCCGGCTCGGTGCTGGTGCGTGTACCCGGCGCGGGGCACGGCCTTCACCTGGACCACCCCGGGACCATCGACTGGATCCGGGAGTTCATCGCGAGGAAGAGCGGGTAGGTTTTGACCCCGGCCGGCTTCTATTTGCCGAAGATCTTCTTGCTGAGGGTCGTCCAAAAGCCGGGCTCTTTGGATGGGTCCACGATGGTGGGTGTCAGGGTCAGGTCTGTGCCGTTTTCGCCGACAGGAAGGCGTTTGTTGTCCCAAACGACCGTTTTCGCCTCCGGGTTATAGAAGGGCGGTATGACGTTCTCTGCTCGGAACACGGTCCACATCCAGTCGGGGATGTTGTCGACGGTTCGGGGATACGCGATGAGATCCAGGGATAACGTCATTGCGTCGGCGGGCCGGTCCGGAATGACTGTTTCCGAGTCTGGTTGGAGGATCTCACCATCGAAGACTTCAAGCCTTCCTTCGGCATCGGGGTAGAGGTAGACCCTGCAGCTCGTCCATGTTCCGACCCCTGGGACATAAGATGCGGTGCGTACGTTGTCAAGCCATCCGTCCATGGACTGATGGTTGAAGTCCACGGAAAACGCGCGTGCACCCCAATTACCATTTCGTCTAACATCTTCGAACCGCGATGACCATGCTTTGTGCAGGACCGAGGTACTCACTACCTCCTCGGCGCCAAAGCCGAGGCCTCCAATTGCGAAGGTCTCCGCGGTCAAGCGCTTAAGACCTTCATGCACAAGTGAACCTGATAAAATTCGAGGCACGGTCATCGAGAAGCATTCAAGGCTAGTGGCAACGGCATAGTTAAAATCCTTATTATGTGATGCTTTGGACTCGAAGCCGCGGCGACACTAAATCGCTCCCGCAGTTCAGGTTTTGGTCCTGGAATGGACTCTACTTTGACGCGCAGATCGAGGGGCAGGTCGTTGTCCACCCGGCTGCTTTGATGTCTATTTGCCCAGTATTTTCTTGCTGAGGTTTGTCCAGAATCCGGGTTCTTTGGACGGATCGATGATGGTGGGTTTCAGGGTGATATCAGTGCCTTTGTCGGTGACGGGGAGGCGTTTGTTGTCCCAAATGACGGTTTTCGCGGCGGGGTTGTAGAACGGCGGTATGATGTCTTCTGCGCGGAACACGGTCCACATCCAGTCGGGAATGTTGTCGACGGTTCTGGGGAAAGCGATGAGATCCCACTTGAGAATTTCTCCCGAGGCTGGTGTCACGGGATCTGCAGGATCACCGAAGAGGCCTTTCGTGAGGATCTCCCGATCGAACACCTCTAGCCGACCTGGTTTCGATGGGTAAAGAAATATCCTAAAGGTTTTCCATGCTCCTTTGCCGGGAACATAGAGTTCTTCCCGGACTTCCATAAGCCAATAGTCAAGGAGTGCTGCGGGAAAATCTTTCCTAAACGATGTATCCACCCATTCTCCGTCTTTGAGGATATCGTCGAAACGGCTGTGATGACCGATCGTAACGACTGAAGTACTCACTATCTCTTGAGCTCCGTAACCGATACCTGCCTCAGAGAACCCATGCCTCTGGAGTTCAGCAAGTCCCGTCCTGATCAGCTCGCTGTCAATGATCTTGCCGTCCATTGGATCCATCCTTTCTATTCAGATTTCATGAGGTTTGGGAAGAAGTTCTTTAGGAAACTGCCTCTGTCGAATGCATGCAACACCCTTAGGGACTCCGGCAGCCCTGGTTTTGGCCCCGGAATGGCTTCTACTTTGATGCGGAGGTCAAGGGGCAGACCGTTGTCCACCCGCACGAGGGCCTTGGTCATCAGTTCCCGTTCCAGCTGGTAGAAGGCCATGGCGCCAGGTCCAACGTTGGGGGTTCCGTATCCCCTGTTTTGGAACATGAGCTGGGCCAAGAGATTCGCACCTTCGCCAGGCCCTGCGAAGAGCGAAGCTATCAGGTGCCCGCCTTCGTAGTCGGGGCCGCCGACTCGTCGTCCGGACAGGAACTGCTGCCAGGCGCTGCGGTTCATGTCCCCTCTGAGGAGGCCGGTGATATGAGCTTCTACGCTGACTGGTTTCGCGAAATCATCGGTGATGTAAGTGAAGTGGTTCTCCAGCCCTCCATCGCACTTGGCCACAACGTTATATGTGACGTTGGGCATCCTCTTGTTCAATTCGGTGGACCATGCACCCTTTACACCGGCGTAGGTGTCAACCCGATCAACTCGACCTGTCCCGTCCGTGAAGAACTTTTCCAGGGTATCCACTGTGTGTTTGCCGCCGTCGTCCGTGGTCTTTGTGCGGTGGTCAATGATGTACTCGCTGTTGGGATGCAGGCTGGTTCTCGCTGCAAAGTTATCCTTGCGGCTGACTGGGAAGAAGGCGTCTCCGTGCCTCAATAAGAATCTGTGGGCGATGTTATTCCGTACAGGGAAAGCATCGGGCGTAACTGGTATCGGGAGAGGTAGCGGGTTGCCGGTATCTGGTCGCGGAGGCGCCGATGGCTGGCTATGCTCGCGGAGTGCCGTGGCTTTGGCATCGAGCCATTCGGGCGCCGCGCCGCCGGAGCCAGCGGTACGCATCAGGGCCCCGCTGGGATCCGTTTGGACGGCTTGGGGAAGTGCTGCATCTGCTTGGCGCAATGTGTCGACGAACCGCTCCATGCCGTCGGCGGCGGTCCGTTGAGCGCCCTCGAAAAGATCCGCAGAGGCGTTTGTTGCCTTGTCGAGCATTTTCCAAGCATTGATTCTTGTCCGGGTGAGACCGTCGAGGGCTCTTGCAGTGGTTTCCGGCATGGCCACATCCGACAGCTTGAGGAGTGTCGATCCTGGTTTGTCGAGAAAAAGTCCAGCGTTATGCAATCCGTTTGCGACATCTGTCAGAGTTTCCGAGAATCTGACAAGGCCAGGGTGGTCCATCGCCGCGATGCTTAGCTTTTCGGCCGCCAGCCCCAGCTTCGCCGCCATGGTTCCTGCTTCCGCTCCAATTCCTGAACCGCCGGCGGCCATTGAAGCAAGGTCGAACACGGTTTGTCCGCCCGCCCGCCAAGGGTCGGTTCCCCATTCCTCTGCATGGATGGTGTCCTTGATCGCGTCGACTGTGGTGAGGAGCGCGTTGATGTCTTGCTCGGTCACGTCCGTGAAGCCGCGGTCGATCACGGCTTTCGTGGTGAACACAGCCTGCCCGAGCGCTCCGATTCCATGCCAAGCCCGGAGTTGTTCGTTCTTGTCCTTGGTCGCCGCAAGCGTGTAAAGGCCCTGGGCGGCGCCCACGGCTGCGGTGCCGAACCCCTGCATGCCTGAAAGGAAGCCCTCGTGGCGGATGGAGACTTGCTTCCCCCACGGCAAATCCGGCAAGGCCGCATCCGTGCCGAGCTGGTGTTGCAGCCAAGTGAAGCTGTTGGAGAGCTGGTCCGTGGAGGCAAACGCTTTGACGCGAGGGACGTGCGAGGCGGTGTAGCCCGGGCCGCCGGTCAACCGGGAGATGTCTGTCGCGCACTGGGCGTCCGAGTCAAGGATGGCTTGGGCCAGGGCACTGGCCGCGTCCATAACTTGCTGGTGGGTGTCGACGATGTGGGCTTTGGAGTGCCAGTCATCGTTGGCCAGGATGACCGCGTCCAAGGCTTGGACCTCGGCCCGCAAACGATTGATCCGGGTCTTGAAATCCCTGGCCCGGTCCGCGTAGGCGTACAGAGTCTTCGCCGCCATGGAGGCAAGGTCAGCGACACGTTGGGACCGTGCCACGATCGGGGTGAACGCGCCGAGGACCTGTGCGGCGTCAGGGGTCCTATAGAACTCCTCGAGCCCGGACCAGTGTCGGGCTGCGTCCCGGACACCGTTATGGAACGCCGCCCCCGAGGCGAGCATGTCCGCCACATGGGTGTCCAGCACATCGGGATCTGGTAGCGGCGGCAACGCGGCAACATCAATCCCGGACCCGCCACCCCCGGAAGGCGAACACACCGCCGTGAAATCCCCACTCACGAGACAGTACTAACCATGAATTAAGCCCCCAATGTCTGTTGTGCTTTCAAAGGGAGAGCTTGCCCTAGAAAATCTCGTCTAGGTGGCAAAAAATTTTGTCTAGGTGGTGATTTTGGCGTTTACGGGACCGAAAACGGCTGTTTTCCCAAAAAATAGGTGGTCGCAGCGAGCGTCTAGGTGGTCGACCGACGCCAAGCGCCTGCGGTTTGTGGTGGTCTCCATGGCATATGCGATTGCGTCGTCTTGCCGGTGTTGTACCGTCTTGGACATGGACGCGGAACTGACAGTGCAACAGGCGGCTGAAATGCTCACCGTCTCCAGCTCACACATACTCGGCCTACTCACGAGCGGTCAGGTAAAGGGGAGAGAAAGTGATTCCAGGTGGCTGGTGGAAGCTGAATCTTTGCTTGAGTACAAAGGCATTGCTGCTGTAGCCCAGAAAGCCGCAGCCGATGAGCTATCAGCGCTCGCACAGGAAATGAAGCTGATCTGAGAGGTCCTGTCGTTCCAAGAGGCCTCCAGTGAGCCATTCATCTGGGCTGTGCTCAGGCTCCGGCCAGGTGCTCCACCAGCGCATCGACGATCGGCAGTTGCCCTTTGACCAGCTTGGTCCGTGCCGTGGCTTCATCCACCCACCGGGCATCGTCAATCTCCGGGAATTCCTTGATGGAACCGGAGCCCTTGGGCCATTCCATGGGGAACGTGTTGCTGACTATGTGGTCCGGCTGAAACGAATCGGCCCGAGCCGTGTAGGCCGTGATCAGCTTTCCTGAGGGCTGCTTGAACACGCCGAGCAGGTGGTACTCGACGGCGGGCGGTGCAGTGCCGATCTCCTCCGTGAACTCGCGGCGCGCAGCCACCAAAGGGTCTTCATCCTCGGGAAATTCTCCTTTGGGAAGGGACCAGGCGTGTTGATCCTTGCGTGCCCAGAACGGGCCACCCATGTGGGCAATCCAGAGCTCCAGCCCGCCCACGGGGGAGTGCCGGTAAAGGAGAATTCCTGCGCTTCGAATGCTGATTTGCCCTCCCGGAACCAAGTGCGGACAGACAAGCCAACGTTACCCCAGGCAACGGCCAGCACATCCACTCGATGGCGTAACGATGAAATTGGTTTACCAGTCGTCTTCCCGAAGGTACCTGTCTACTTCATAATCATCGGAAGTGACGTTACTCGTGGGGGTGGAACGTCGCCGCGGACCTCCGGTGATTGTCGGAGGTCTTTCTGGGCGCATCAATTGGAGGCTACAGCTATGTCCAAGTCAGTAAGGCTCCTTCCATCTGGGGGAAGAAAAGTAATGGGCCTGGCCCTCACCGTGGCGGTGGGGCTGTCCATGTTTGCAGGAATCGGATCGGCACAAGCGGCAACGAAGGCAGCAGTGGTTGCGGAAGATCCCGGACCGGTGGGCAGCTTCGCATGGGAAGGCTTTAACTGGCAGAAGCGTTTCTGGGGCGGGGCTCCCATGTACAACGGATCCTGGGATGCCAACAACGTCAGCAACCCCGACGCCAACGGGTACGTGAAACTGTCCATCACGAATCCAACGGGATCCGCACCTGTGGGCGCCGAGTTCCAGTCCACCCGCGAAGGCTTCGGCTACGGCACCTACAGCACCACTGTTGAGAAGGACGTCAGCTCCCTGCAGAAGGAAGTGGTGTGGGGCTGCCTTTTCACCTATGACCCCAACGCAGTTCCGGGATACACAGAGATTGACCTTTGCGAAGCGTCCGCCTGGGGCGGTGGCTCGGCCTACGGGCAGAACTGGCCGGTGACCCAGGGGCACGGATATTGGTTCGACGCCACCAAGCCGCCTGGCCAGGGCAACAACACCATCAACTTCGACACAACGAACGCCCCGATCCTGACCCACCGCATGGTGTGGGAACCGGGCAAGATTACCTTTGAGACGTTCGCCGGGGTGAATGCGAGCGGAACGCTGCTGAAGCGTACAGTCCTCCAAGGATCCACCGTTCCGGTTCCCGCCAAGGAACAGATCCACTTCAACCTCTGGGTCACCGGCGGAGGTGGCGGCGATGCGGCCCACGTCGCTCCGGAGTCCGTCACCATCCGCGACTTCTCCTTCGTTGCCGGCATCCCGCTGACCGCTCCCACGCCGACGATCTCCGGAACGCTGACCGTCGGATCCACCCTGACGGCCAACACGGGTACGTGGACTACGGGAACCACGCTCACCTATCAGTGGTATCGGTCCGGCGTCGCCATTACGGGTGCCACGGCCAAGACCTACACGCTGGTTGCCGCCGACCAGGCGGACACCATGATGGTCCGCGTCACCGGAAGCAAGGCCGGCTGCACCACCGTGGCCAAGTACTCCGCGAGTACGGCGGCGGTGAGCTGAGGCCACGGCAGGCAGCAAGCCCGTCTTTGTGTCGCGCTGGGGGCATCCGACACAACGGCGGGCTTGCTGGGCTTGTTGGACCTCTATGCTCAGGCCTTCTTCTCCGCACGGACCGGGACGATCCGCTTGATGGCCAGGCCCAGCGCCAGCATGGCGAAGGCTGCGAGGGCGAACCAGAACAGATCGCCTGCACCGGTCATAGCAAGCGTTCCGGATCCTGTGGCGCCAACGAATGCACCGGCTGCGGGACCTGCGGGGTTGTTGTACATGAGTCTTTACCAAACTTTCTTGCGGTTGAATGCTGCATCCAGGTACGCCTTGGCGTGAACGGCCTGCAGGAAGATGTCGATGACGGTTTCGTACATGGTGGCGGCCAGAAGCATGTACCTCCAGCCCCTGAAGCGCACCGTGATGATGCGTTCCAAAACAAAGATGCCGGTGACGGCAACCCAGAATGGCTGCAGGTTCAGGCCCATTCCGGTGGCTAGTGCAAAGATGATGGAACCGAAGTAGGCGGCGGTAACTACGACGCCGATCATGGACAGGAACTGCCGGCCCCAGTAGGCGCGGGTCACTTTGGTCCAGCCGTACTGCACGCAGTTCTCCACGGCGCCCCGCTTCCAGCGCAGGCGCTGGGCCCAGAGCTCACGCCACGTGGGCATGACTTCGGTGACCAGGGTGCAGTTGGACGGCGAAGCGATGCGGTACCCGAGCGTCAGCAAGGCAAAGGAGAGCTCGTTGTCCTCCGTGAGCACGGAGGTGTCGTACACGCCGCCCTTGCCATTGCCGGGAGGAAGGGTGCCTTCCAGACGGGCGGAGACAACGTCGCGCAGGGTCTTGACCCGGAACAGCGCTGCCGTTCCGGTCACTACCAGGCACTTGCCGTGGAGGCGCTTCACGTCGCGGGCATAGCGGGCGTATTCGTTGCGCTGGAGGTGTCCAACGAAGCCGCCGCCGGGTCCGCCGCTGAAGACGCCTCCGACTGCACCGAGCAGCTCATCCTTGAGGAGGTTCGCCGTGGCGTTCTCGATGAAGTCGAGGGCCAGCTGGGAATCGGCGTCCTGCACCAGGATCAGGTCTTCAGGATCGGCATCCGGAAGCAGGGTGCTGAGCGCGTAGTTGAGGGCGCCTGCCTTCTTGTCCTTGTTCCCAACGGTACGGAGAACCTCAACGCCCTGGGCAAGTGCGAGTTCCTCCGTGTCGTCGGTGCAGTTGTCCGCCACCACGATCACGCGGTCCGGTCGCCGGGTCTGGTTTCCCAGCGAGACCAAGGTTTCGGTGATGCCGGCGGACTCGTTGTGTGCCGGGACCAGGACCGTGACCACTCCGCCGGCGGCGCGGTGGGCACCGTGGCGCAGCTCGGCGTCCGTGTCCGGCCTTGCTGCCTGCAGGGTTTGCGTGCACATGGCGGTCCTTGTCGTTCATCCTGGCGTGCTGACACCCTTAGATTTCCAAGGCCAACACAAGAAGCGACCCGCCAAAGGATCAAGAAATACTCAAGCTTTTCTGCAAATTTGCACTGCCGGCATCACGAACTGTGCACCAAACGCACCAGTGCGCCAGCGGGTTCGCGGGAAAGTAGCGGGGCTTTGGCGCGACTTCGCGGGAAGCATGCCGGCGAGTTCGGAAACTTGCGTGGGCTTTGGCACGACGTCGCGGGAAGCATGCCGGCGAGTTCGGAAACTTGCGGGGGCTTGGACACGCTTCCCGCGAAGTCGGCACCCGCGCTTGCCCACAGCCGAGCCCACAGCCGCGCCCACAGCCCCGCCCACGCCCACAGCCGCGCCCGCGCTCACAGCCCCGCCCCAAACTCGCGCCCCGGGCACCCGCGCTTAAACGACAGCGGACGACGCCGGTGGGTACCGGCGTCGTCCGCTTTTGTCTGCTGGGGCTGCTTTAGCGGGCCAGGCTGACGGTGAAGGTTTTCGGTCCGCTGAGCGTCACGGCGATCCCGCAGTTTTCTGCGGTGGCGCGGGGTGTGAGGTCCCGGATTGCGGCATCGATGGTGTGGTCGATGGCCGTGTTATCCCAGATTTTCAGCGTGATGGAGTCAGTATGTGTCGTCATTGTCAGTACTTTCACTCAGGCTGTTTGACAGCCCCAAGCCTCTTCGCCCGGGGCCGCATCCTCGTCGGTGAGGTTGCTGATTCAGCTTGGATGGGAACGGGTTCCCTCCATCATGGTTCATGCTGCGGACCCTCAATGACAAGCCAAACGCCACAAGTGTGACCGATTACACGCTCCTCTTTACTCTGTGTAACCTGTGCTTTCGCTGCGCTCCCGCCAGCCGTCAACCTGTGCGCGCATGGCTTCCTCCACGGCGTTGTAGGCGTACACCGCGTCGGCCCCCAAGAGGAGGAATGCGGGCGTTTCGGGAGCCTCAACAGCATCGATGATCAGCTGGGCGGCCTTGTCCGGGTCGCCGGGCTGGGTGCCATGGACGGTGTCGTTCTCCTTGCGGCGCTTGCCGGCGGTCTCGGCATAGTCGTCAATCGCGACGGCAGATTGGGTCAGGGAACGTCCCGCGAAGTCCGTGCGGAACCCGCCCGGTTCCACGGCGGTCACCGAGATCCCCAGTGGAGCAAGTTCCTTCTGCAGCGACCCGGAGATGCCTTCCAGGGCTGCCTTGGTGGCCGAGTAGTAGCCCGAGCCGGGAGGGCAGATGCGGGCGCCGATCGAGGAGATGTTCACGATTGCACCGGAGCGCCGGGCCCGCATGCCGGGCAGGACGCCCTTGATCATGGCGACGGGTCCAAAAACGTTGGTGTCGAACAGGGCCCGCACCTCGGCGTCGTCGCCTTCCTCCACGGCGGCACGGTAGCCGTACCCTGCGTTGTTGACCAGTACGTCCACCCCGCCAAAACGCTCCTCGGCCTGCAGCACGGCGGCGTCCACCTGCGACTGCACGGTGACGTCGAGTGCCACGGCGAGGGCCGTCGTCGGGAATTCCGCGGTGAGCTCCTGAAGCGGCTCGGTGCTGCGGGCGGTCACGACGGCGTTATCGCCTTGGGCGAGGACGGCGCGGGCCAGTGCCCGGCCAAGTCCGGTGGAGCAGCCTGTGATGAGCCAGGTGGTCATGGTGTTCCTTTCGGTGGGTTGTCCTCTCCCACTGAACGCTACTCCGCCGTGCTGCGGGAGTGACGGGTGATCCGGGTACTCGCAGTGCCCCTCAGCCCACGTGGACCCATGGCCGTCGGCTCACGTCCGGCTCGGCCTCGCGCAGGACCTCGCGCGTCACCGGGGCGATCTCGCCTTCGCCGAGGAACAGGAAGCGCAGCAGGTTGGTAATGGGGTTGCCCTCGGTCCAGCGGAAGTAGATGTGCGGCATGAGCCCGGTGACGTCCCGGATATGGAGCAGCACGGAAGCGATGGTGTTGGCGATGACCGGGCCGTGGACTTCGAGGATCCGGTAGCCGTGCCGCTCGATGCCCTTGACGTAGAGCTCGGTCTCGAAATCGGAGGTATCGTCCAGCACTACCTCCAGGAAGATCCCGTGGTAGTTCAGTGGCAGGTGGCTGACTTCGATGGCAGAGACCAGCTTCTCCCGATAGGCCTCAGCTGTGAGCCTCCGGGGTTCGTGGGCGATCAACCTGATGGGTCCGGAGTCGTCGTCGAGGATGAACTCAAGGGCTTGACGGTCCAGGTGGACGTGGGTCGCGTGCAGTTCAAAGGACCGGCGCACGCGGGACAGCAGCGAGATCCCAATGATGCCCGCAATGAAGATCGCAGCGATCCGGATGCCCTCCGGCCGCTCCACGATGTTGGCCACAGTGGTGTAAACGAAGACGGCGGCGATCGCACCGAAGCCGATGGTCCGCTTGCGTTGATGACGACGGCGGGCGGACAGTGTCACGGCCACGGCGGCTGACGTCATGAGCACCAGCACACCGGTGGCGTAGGCACCGCCTTGGGCGTCGACGTCGGCGTTGAACACCACGGTGATGAAGAACCCTACCAAGGTAAAGACCATGACGAGGGGCCGGACGGCCTTGGCCCACTCAGGCGCCATCCCGTAGCGGGGGAGGTACCGCGGGACCAGGTTGAGCAGCCCGGCCATGGCGGAGGCGCCGGCGAACCAGAGGATGGCGATGGTGCTGATGTCGTAGACCGTGCCGAAACCAAGGCCCAGGTATTCGTGGGCAAGGAACGCCAGGGCGCGTCCGTTGGCCTGGCCGCCGGGCTCGAACTCATGCTCCGGGATGAGGACCACGGTGGTGAAGCTGGAGGTGATGAGGAAGGTGCTCATGATCAGCGCAGCGGTGGTCAGCATCCGCCGGGTTCCCTTGATGCGTCCCGTGGGCTTGGCATCCGTGTCATCAGGATCGCCCTGCACTTGCGGCATTACGGCCACACCGGTTTCAAAGCCGGAAAGGCCCAGGGCGAGCTTGGGGAACACGATCAGCGCGATGGCCACGGCCATGATCGGATTACCGTGCGAGGTCCAGAGGAGCTGCCACCAGTCCCCGACGGCCGTGGGATGGGTGAGCACCTCGAACACCGTTGTTGCCACCACCACGACGTTCAGGCCCAGGTAGAGAACCACCAGAACTACGGCCACGCCGATCGCTTCCTTGAAGCCACGCAGGAACACGGCCGCCAACAGGGCCAGCAGGAACAGCGTGACCAGCACGTTTTGCCCCTGCAACCAGCCCGGCATCACCGGGTTCTGGATCAAGTGGGCGGTGGCATCGGCTGCGGACAGGGTCATGGTGATCATGAAGTCCGTCGCGGCGAAGCCCAGCAGCACCAGGACCAGGAGCTTGCCGCCCCAGCGGGGGAGCAGCCGTTCCAGCATGGCGATGGAACCCTCGCCCCGGGGACTTTCGCCGGCCACCCTCCGGTACACGGGCAAGGCGCCCAACAGGGTCACAGCCACCAGGACGATCGTGGCCATGGGTGAGATGACACCCGCGGCCAAGGCGGCAATGGCCGGCTGGTAACCCAGTGTGGAGAAGTAGTCCACGCCGGTGAGGCACATGACCTGCCACCAGTGGTGCTTTTTCTCGTGGGCTGCGCTGACACCGCCCGGACCCTGATGGCTTCCTTTGCTGTCCTGCAAACCGAACAGCAGCCAGGAACGGAACGATGTCCAGCCAGTGGGCTTGGGGGCCGACGGGTCCGCGGGCGGCCTGCTCAACGTGGTCATGGCTTTCCTCCCAGCCCGACGCTCCTCGATCTGAGCTGAACATAGCACCGCCAAGGGTACTTAGTACCAGGCTGGAAGGATTTTTGATGAGTCCTTAACACCGGGGGGTTGGCTCTCGGCAGTAAGCACGTGTGAAAGGCGTGGGAGCTAACCCCTCGCGGGCAGATCCAGCGTGTAGACCACCAGTTGCACCTTGGGCGCGGGACGCGGTTTCTCGCGTTCGGGCCGGCGGATGTAGCCCAGCCGGCGGTACAGGCTTTGGGATGGTTCATTGTCGACGGCGGTATCCAGCACAACGCGCTTGGCGCCTTGTTCCGCGGCCAGGCGTGCGGCCTCGTTGAGGAGCCGCCTGCCGAGCCCGGTCCGGCGGGTTTCGGGCAGCACCGCGAGCAGCCTGAGTTCCACTTCGCCTTCCGCGGCCTGGCGGCTGAGGTAGGAACCGTAGGGAAGCAGGCTCGCTGTTCCCACGAGTGTTCCGGTCCTCGCGTCTTCGGCTACCAACAGCACGCCTTCGTGTGCACGTGCCGTGGCATTGAGGAGCAGTTCCAGCCGCTCGTCGTCGGGCTGGCGGGCGCCGGGCAGGTGATGGCCGAAACCTTCGTACGTCAGCCGCCCCACGGCGTCGTACTCTTCGTGGCGGGCCTCGCGGATCACGTAGGTGCCGGTGGCGGCGGTTGCTTGGGTGGTCATGTTGGTCCTTTCGACGACGGCGGTCAGATGTCGCGGGTGCCCGCGGCTTCGGGGGCCAGGCCGAGGTGCGACTTGAGGGTGGTGCCGGTGTATTCCGTGCGGGCGAGTCCGCGTTCCTGGAGGATCGGGATGACTCCGGCGGCAAAGCGCTCCAGGTCCTGGGGCAGCAGGGAGAACATGAGGTTGAAGCCGTCGGCAGCGCCTTCGGCATGCCACCGCGCGAGGGAAGCGGCCACGTGTTCCGGGCTGCCGATGAAGTCGTGGTTCCGCTTGTCGCCCGTGAGGATCGAGTAGAGATCCTTGAGGGTCACTTCACCTTCGCGACCACGGATCTGTTCGCCGGCGGAGCGGAAATCGGTACGCGGGTTGGCGATCGAGGGAATGCCCGACTGGGCCACAGTGGCCTCCGGGCCGAGGCCGGCGAAGTCCAGCTGTCCTGCGAAATACTCCTGCAGGAAGTCCAGTACCTGCTGGTCCGTGATGAGGTTGTCCAGCTCGCGGATGCGCTCCAATGCTTCCTTGCGGCTGTCGGCAACGATGGGGGAGATGGCCTGGTACACGAAAAGCTCGTCCGGGTTTCGGCCAAAGGCTGTGGCCTGTTGACGGACAGAGTGGCGGTAACTGCGGGCCTGCGGGATATGCGGGTGGCTTGCGAAGAGAGCGTTGGCGAAGCGGGCGCCGAGCCGTTGCCCGGGACCGGACGTTCCTGCCTGCGCCAGGAGCGGAGAGTGTTGTGGCGAAGGGCCGATGTTCAAAGGACCTGCCACCTTGAAGAACTCACCTTTGTGGTTGAGGCGGTTGAGTTTGTGGCGGTCGAAGAAGCGGCCGCGTGGCTTGTCATGGAGGAACGCGTCCCGCTCCCAGGAGTTCCAGAGCCCAAGGGTAACCTCCACGAATTCCTCGGCGCGCTGGTACCGGAGGCTGTGCTCGAAGTGCTGGTCCGCGCCGTAATTTCCGGCCGTGCTGTTGGTCAGGTCCCGCGTGGTGACGATGTTCCAACCCACGCGGCCGCCGCTGATGTGGTCTGCAGTGAGGGCGGCGCGTGCGAAGTTGTATGGCTGGTCATAGGACGTGGACGACGTAGCGATCAGGCCGATCTTGTCCGTCACCGCGCCCAAAGCCGTGACCAGTCCGATGGGGTCAAACCGGTTGAGGATGCCGGGGTTGCTCGTCTCGTCGATGGCGAGGGAATCACCCAGGAAGATGGCGTCGAACCTGGCGTCCTCGGCCGCTTTGGCGAGCTTCACCTGATGCGCGAAATCGATGCTGGCCTGCGGGAACGCCGTCTCGTGGCGCCACGAGGCCACATGGATGCCCGTACCCACCAGGTAGGCGAAGAAATGGATCTGACTGCGTTCACGTGCGAGGTGCTGGTTCATGGCTCTTGTTCCTGGAACGGCTGAGGGGCGGCTGGCTGTGTGGCGCAGCGGGCCGCCCCTCAGACAACTACTTGGTCTTCTTGATGGCTGCTTCTTCGGCGGTGAGCACTTCCTGCAGCTTGGCCGCGGTCCAATCCGCCTTGAACTGCAGGTTGCCGTCGTTGAGCTTGGTCACCGAAGCCTCCACCTCAGGCGTGTGGTAAGCGTCCACGATCTTCTTCCAGGTGGGATCGTCCTTGCGATCCGCCTTCACCACGAAGCCGTTGATGTAGGGGGCCAACGAGGGCGAGTTCAGGTCTTCCTTGAAGATGATCTTGTCATCGCCCAGGCCGCCCTTTTGAGCTTGGGTGTTGTTGACCACGGCGGCTTCCGTGGTGCCCTTGAGTGCGTTCACCGTCTGGTTGCTGTCCACGGGTACAACCTTGATCTTGCTGGAAGTGATCTCCGCCGGCGTAGACAACGAGTTGCCGCCGTCCTTGAGCTGGAGCAGGCCCGCCGTCTGAAGATTCAGCAGGGCGCGCGCCTGGTTGGTGGGGTTGTTGGGAATGGCAACCTGGGCGTCCGCCGGCAGCTCACTCACGGACTTGTATTTTTCGGAGTAGAGGGCAAGCGGGTAGACGGCCGTAGCCCCGACGGGAACCAGCGTGCCGTTGCTGTTGACGTTGAACTGGGACAAGTACTTGAGGTGCTGGAACAGGTTGATGTCCACCTGGCCCTGTTGCGTGGCGGTGTTGATCTGCGCGCCATCGGTGAAGTTCTTGACCTCCAGGTCGATCCCCTGGTCCTTGAGCTTGTTCTTCAGGATGGTCCAGTGCTCCTCCGCACCGTCGTCCACGCCGATAACCACCTTGGTGTTTCCGGAGCTCGGGGAGCCTCCGGCAGCACCCCCGCACGCGGACAACGACAGGGCGGCGATAAGGCCGACGGCGGCAGCTAACAGGCGGTTCTTCATGATGCTTCTCCGTACAAAGGGTCTTGATGCGAATGAAAGGTACGGGGTATCCCCCACGCCTCACGCTAAGCACGCGGCACGGTTGGGACGAACGCGTCCGCAACACGGCGTCGCCTGCCGTCAACGGGAGAAACCGCAGGTCACAAGGGGTCACGGGGTTCGATCCGGGAGTGGCCTCGCTGTTGGAATGGGCACTCAAACCACCCCTGTGCCCGGTCTATGGACGGGCTCGGACCGCAGCAACACCACCCAAAGGAGGCCCCGGTGGGCGCCATCGTCTCCCTGCGCGGAGCCAGCAAGATCTTCCCGGTTCCCAAGGGCCGGGCAGGGGGCAAAAGTACCCCAGTACGGGCCGTGGACTCTGTCTCCCTGGACATTGAGGAAGGCACAGTCGTGGGGATCGTGGGCTATTCAGGAGCAGGTAAGTCCACGCTGGTCAGGCTGCTCAATGGACTGGAACGCCCCAGCGAGGGGCAGGTCCTTATCAAAGGCCAGGACATTTCCGCCTTGTCGGAAGGCCAGCTGCGGAAGGTCCGTGCCGGGATCGGGATGATCTTCCAGCAGTTCAACCTCCTCACCTCCCGCACCGTGTTCGGAAACGTCGCGTACCCGTTGAAAGTGGCTGGTTGGCCCAAGGACAAGATCCGGCCCCGCGTGGAGGAACTGCTTGAGTTCGTGGGAATCGCTGATAAGGCAAGGACGTACCCGCGGCGGCTTTCCGGTGGGCAGCAGCAACGCGTCGGCATCGCACGCGCGCTGGCCAACGCCCCGGACATCCTCCTGGCGGATGAAGCCACCAGCGCCCTGGACCCTGAAACCACGCGAGACGTCCTCCGCTTGCTCCGACGCATCAACAAGGAACTGGGCACCACCGTGGTGGTCATCACCCACGAAATGAACGTGGTCCGGGAAATCTGCGACACGGTGGTGATGATGGAATCCGGCCGCGTGGTTGAATCCGGGCCTACGTACTCCGTATTTGCCGACCCCAAGAGCGGCTCCACCCAGCGATTCGTCTCCACCGCAGTGCACGGAACACCCGAACCCGAAACCGTCCAACGGCTCTCCGCTGCGCACCCCGGGCTCTTGGTGTCGGTGGGGATATCGGAAGCTGCGCCCACTCCGTTGGTGGCAGCTACCTTCGAACGCCACGGTGTGGGCTCCAGCGTGGTCTTCGGCGGAGTCACGGAAATCCAGAACCGCATTCTCGGCACCCTCACCTACGAGCTCACGGGCAGCGACGCCTCGATAGACGCTGCGCTCGCCGAACTGGGTGACGTCACCGCCGTCGAACGCCAAACTACGACGGCGGCACCCGCCGAAAGCGCCGTGCCCCACCTGACCACTGTTGGAGAGAAACCATGACCACCGACTGGACCACGCTCCTTCCCGTCCTGGGCGAATCCTTCCAGCAGACCATTTACATGGTGGTGGTCACCGTGCTGCTCAGCGGGCTGGCCGGACTGGCGCTCGGGGTGACCCTGTACGCCACCCGGCCCGGGAACCTGTTCGCCAACAAGGCCGTCTTTTCCGTCCTCAACTTCCTGGTGAACATCATCAGGCCCATCCCGTTCATCATCTTCATCACCGCGATCGCACCGTTGACCCTGATCATCATGGGCACCACCATCGGAACCACCGCAGCGATCCTTCCCATGGCCCTCATGGCCGGAGTGGTGATCGGGCGCGTGGTGGAGCAGAACCTGGTGGCCTCCGATCCCGGTGTGGTGGAAGCAGCCCGGGCCATGGGCGACAGCCGCCTGCACATCTTGTGGGCCGTGGTCATTCCGGAATCGCTTGCGCCGCTCATTCTTGGCTACACCTTCATGATCATCGCGATCGTGGATATGTCCGCCATGGCCGGCTACATCGGCGGCGGCGGGCTGGGCAACTTCGCCATCATGTACGGCTACCAACAGTTCAACTGGGAAGTCACGCTGGTCACCGTGCTCATCATCATCGTCATGGTCCAGGCCGCGCAATTGCTGGGCAACTGGCTGGCCCAGCGTATCCTCCGCCGCTAACTACCCTTCGGGAGATTCCTTATGCCCATCGAATTCCTCGGCATGGGTGCCGGCAACGACTCCACGGAGACCTCGCCGGCCACCACGCCCTTCTTCGACCCCTCGTACGCCGCGAAGATCGCCCGGATCCACGAGAACAACAACTGGGACCACGTGCTTTTCGCGTACAACTCAGCCACCCAAGACCCAGCCGTCCACGCAGCGTGGGTTGCTGCCAATACTGAACGGATCCAGTTGCGGTTGGCTCACCGGCCCAACGTCTCGCATCCCACGTTCGCGGCACGGTCCTTCCTGACCCTGGACCACATTGCCCAAGGCCGCTTGACCGTGCACTTCATCACCGGCGGAAGCCAGGCAGACCAAGCGCGCGAAGGCGATTACCTCGCCAAGGACGCCCGCTACGGCCGGACGCAGGAGTACATGCAGATCGTCCGTCGGGCGTGGTCGGGGGAGTCATTCGATTGGTCCGGTGAGCATTACCGCTTTGAAGGTTTTTCCTCGGGGCTGGCTCCCTTCAACGGCAAACGCCCTGGCATGTCCTTCGGTGGATCTTCCGAGGCTGCCTGGTCCGTGGGCGCTGCCGAGGCAGATATCTATGCCCTGTTTGGCGAACCCTTGGCCGATGCCGCTTCACAGCAGCAACACATCCTCGCGCGCGCGGCCGCACTGGGCAGGATATCGCCGCTTCGATGGCAGATTGCGTTCCGGCCCATTGTCGCTGCCACTGACCAGCTGGCTTGGGAGAAGGCACATGCCATCCTGGGCACGTTTGAAGCCCGGCGTTCCGCAGGCGACGTGATCGATCCCGTCCGGCACTATGCCACGAAGCCGGAAGCCGCCGGAACCCAGCGGCTCCTGGCCGCCGCCGAGCGCGGCGACCTTCACGACCGCGCCCTATGGACGGCGCTCGCCAAGGCTGCGGGCGGCGGGGGAGGAAGTGCGACGGCGTTGGTTGGCTCCTATGACACCGTCACCCAAGCGATCCTCGACTACCACGAGCTCGGTTTCGAGATCTTCGGCCTGCGCGGCTACGACTTCGTCCCGGACGCGATCGAGTTCGGGACGCACGTCATTCCGCAGCTGAAGCAGGAAGTGGCGCACAGGGAACGTTCTTCGAGCCCCGAGGCCCTCCGCGCAGCCCACGCATCCGCCCGCACGCGCCTCCTCCAAATCTGACCCTCTCTCACCGAACCCCCCTTTCCTGCGGATCCTCTCTCACCGGACCGCCGTTTCCTGCGGATCCTCTCTCACCGAACCCCCCTTTCCTGCGGACCCTCTCTCACCGGCGAACCGCGGGCCCCGAGCCGAAGACCACCGGCGACTCTTCAATGCGAGAGGGTTCAGCTGAAAGGGGTGGTTTGGTGAGAGAGCGTCCGGAGTGGGGGCGGGTGAAAGTGTCACAACAGGTCACCGACAGTAACCCTTATTCACGCCCGTTAATCGGGTGTCTCCCGATGCCCGGCGCCGCGTCAAGCCACCCTAGAGTCACAACCATGGGTACAAACGCCAAACGATCTGCCCTGTGGCTTTGCCTGGGCGCCGGATTCATCACGCTGCTGGACCAATCGGTGTTTGTCCTTGCGGTCCCGGCCATGTCGGCTTCCCTGCGCGCAGATCCCGGCTCGGTCCAATGGATCCTGGCGGGCTACTCGTTGGCGTTTGGCGTGGCGCTGGTTCCGGCCGGCAGGCTCGGAGACGTCCTTGGCCGGCGCACGCTGTTCATCCTTGGCATCGCAGTGTTCGGTGCTTCCAGCCTCCTCGGCGGCCTGGCCACCGACCCATCCCTGGTGGTGGTTGCCCGCCTCCTCCAAGGATTGGGCGCAGGTACCCTGAATCCCCAGGTCCTTGGCTTGCTGCAGGACATCTACACAGGACATGACCGCGCCAAAGCCCTGGGAGCCTACGCAGCGGCCGGCGGCTCGGCTGCGGTGTGTGGCCCGCTCATCGGTGGCTTGGTGCTCTCCTTGGGCGACCCTGGGATCGCGTGGCGGATCCTCTTCCTCGCCAATGTTCCGCTGGTGTTGATTCTTGTGCCGTTCGCCTTCGCGCTGCTGCCCCGCATGGCGGTCCGAGCGGAACGGAGCAAAACATCCATCGACATTGTCGGCGCCCTCCTTCTTGGTGGCGTGGTGGTTGCCTCGCTCATCCCCACGATTTACGGAGCCGGCACGGTAGCCGTAACTTCGCTGGCATTCGGGGCCGGCGCCTTGCTGGCCTTCGCGGTTTGGGAAATCGGGTACCACCGCAGGGGCAGGACACCTTTGCTGAGTGCCGGTCTCGCCACCTCAAAGGGGTATGCCTTGGGCACGGTGGTGGCGCTGTGCCAGTTCGGAGTCGGCGCGGGCATGGCTGCCGTAACGGCCTTCTATTTCCTCTCAGGAACAGGCATGGCACCACTCGCCGCAGCGGCCATCCTTGCGCCGCAGGCGGCTGGCATGCTGCTCGCGTCGAGCTTCAGCTGGCGGTTCGTGGCCCGCTACGGACGTGGAGGGATAGTGGTCGCGGTCGCGGGGAGCCTCGCCACGCTGATTGCCAAGGATTTCTTCGTCCAACGGTTCGACGGCGGGACAGCGGCACTGGCCGTCGCCGCCGTCGGGCTCTTGCAGGGGGTGGCCACGGGCCTGGTCGTGGCGCCAAACCAGACCCTCACCCTGGGGCACGCGCCGGCTGGGGCTGCGGGGGTCGCCGCAGGTTTCTACCAGCTCAGCCAGCGATTCGCAGCGGCCCTCTGCTCGGCCGCGGCGGCAGGGATGTTCCTGCAGGCGCACGGTGCCGTCACGGGTGGGGCTTCCAAAGCTGCCTTCCACCACGGAATCCTGATGTGCTGCAGCCTGTTGGGCGTCGCGCTGCTGGCGGGCGGCCTTGACTGGCTCCGCGAGGCGCGCAGCCCCGGAAACTCGAGTGCCGCCGTCGTGGTTTCCGTAAAGGAAGGCACGACGGCGGCGACGGAACACGCGTTGCGGGGTGCGGTTTCGGAGGGCCCGACGGCGGCAGATGCCCGCCGCCCGGAGCTCCCCGAAGCGGTGGACGCCTAAGCGGATTCGGCGGGCCGGGAGGTCAGGCAGTCGGCGCGGCTTCAGCCGGGGGTGCCGTGGGTCCGGTGGTGGGGACTCCTGAGTCGCGCAGGGCCAGGAACCCGCCGTCGACGTGGACCACATTGTCGTAGCCCAGAACCTTGAGCTTCTGCGCCACGGGGCGTGAGCCGTTCACCGAGCCGCAGAACACAACAATTTTCTGTTCCGTTCCCGTGACCTGGGTAAGGCGGTGCGGGGAGCCGGGGGCGAAGTCTTCTTCCACGTGTTCGCGGTTCACAATGACGGCGCCTGGCACTGCGCCGGTGCTGGCGCGGCCGCCTTCGCTGCGGACATCGATGACCAGCGCGCCCTCAGCGATCAGGGCGGCCGCTTGTTCGGCAGTGATGAGTTGGGTGTCTGTTTCAGTCGTGGTTTCGGTGGTCATTGGTGCTCCTTTGATGGGTAACGGACAAACTCAGAGACCCCAGGCCTCGGCGAGGAGCTGGTAAGAGCTCTCGCGGTCGGCGTGATGGTGGGCGATGGTGGTGATGAGCAATTCCTGGGCTCCGGTTGCGTGCTGCAGGGTCCGGAGGTTTTCGCTGACTTGATGCGGGTCTCCCACAAAGCGGGTATCCAGGCGGTCCTTGACCAGCTCTTCGGCTTCGGCGTCCAGCGTGAAGTCCGCGGCGTCATCAGGCGAGGGGTAGGGGATGGCGCCCTGTCCGCTGCGGATCCCGTAAACCCACTGCGCGTAGCCGCGGGCCAATCGACGGGCGCTGAACTCGTCAGGTGCCACCAGGACATCCGCGGAGACGATCACATGCGGCTCCCGCAAAGTTTCGGAAGGCTTGAAGTGTGCCCGGTACTCGGCGATGGAATCCAGGACGGTTGCCGGTGCCACGTGGTAGTTCGCGCCGAACGGGAGGCCCAGCTTGCCCGCGAGCCTGGCACTTGGACCTGCCGTGGAACCGTGGACCCAGAACTGCGGGGACTGACCCAGCGCCGGAGTTGCCGTGACCTCCTCGCCGTGTTTGGTCCGATAGTCGCCGGTGAAGAAACCGATGATGTCCTGGACGTCATTTTCGAAGTTGTCGGTGTCTCCTGGAAAACGGCCCAGGAGTTCGCTCTGCAGGCGGAACTTCCGTGGCAGGACCGCCCCAAAGATGGGCCGGGGGGCGGGAACCACCAGTCCATCCACTATGCGTTCTTCGGGTTCGCTGGTGTCCGGTGCAATAAAACCGGGCGCCGGCTCGCTGGGTGACTTGGGAGGACCGGAGCGGCCAAAGCCCAAGTCCAGCCGATCAGGGAACACCGCTGCCAGGGTACCGATGCTCTCCGCGATCTGGAGGGGCCGGTAATTGCCCAGGAGCGTGGCTGCCGTGCCTACCCGGATGCTCTTTGTTGCCGATGCCACGAGGCCCGCGAGCACATGCGGGGACGAACCGGCCACGCCGTCGTTGAGGTGGTGCTCGGCCAACCAATACCGGGAGTAGCCTGCTGCTTCCGTTGCGACGGCCAGGTTGATGGTGCTGCGCAGGGCGTCGCCGGAGCTCTGGTTGGCTGACACAGGGCTGAGGTCAAGGACTGACAAGGGAATCACGGAAGGCTTCGGCATGGCAGCACACTACGGAGGAGTGCCGGGCCGCCCAAGTTCTGGTGTCACTGTCCTCAACGGGGCTACATGCGGCTCAACCGGGGGCAACAGACCGTCACACGCGGCACCAGCGGTAGTGCGCTCGGGGCATCGGATCACTCGATCACGTGGGGTCGTTGGTCCGCCAGCTTCTTTCGAACTGCAGAATAAACGAGTACTCCGGCCCCTCGGTCAGATGGGAGAGCGTTGAACAGGAAGGGGTATTTGGTGAGAGAGGGACGGGAGGGAAGGGGTATTCGGTGAGAGAGCGTCCGGTGGGTGTGGGGTGGGGTGGGGCGAGGGGAGAGAAGGGAAACAAAAGTGAACATCAAGAATCGAAAACTCCCAGTAATTTCCAGTCAAACCCTTGACCAAGGTGTGGAGCGCTGTAAATATAGACCCCGGAAAGCGTTTTCACTTCTCAGTCAAGTAGCAGTTGATCTCGTTATGAACGCTGAAAACGGCATCTTTGGCGACCCGGTTGGGTGCGCAACCTCGGATCTCGCCATTCGTGGAGCGGGATACCTGGGTGCGTTAGTGAAACGTTCCAAAAAGACAAGCGGCCGCTGTCCAGCATCAAAGGAGATGTTCTTTGGCTTACCCCTCGAAATGTTCCTCCCGAAAACCACTCGTTTCCCTCACAGCCACGGCCACCCTCGCCGCAGCAGCCCTGGCCTTCACGGGTGTGCCCCTCGCGCAAGCGGCAACCACCCAAACAGCGCCAGGCAACGCACCCGCCGTCGTAAGCGCGAAGAAGGACCAAACGCCCAAGCGGCAGGTGGAAAACCTGGACCGCGCGCCGGTGGCGGTCCTGACTGACCAGGGCGTGAGCGTCAGTTGGCGCATGCTGGGCCTGGACAAGGACAGCATCGGGTTCCAAGTGCTGCGCGACGGCGTCAACATCACGCCCGAACCCATCCGCAATTCAACCTTCTTCGTGGATCCCACGGGAACGGCCAGCTCAAGCTACGTCATTAAGACGGTGGGCAATGGCCAAGGCCAGGACAAGCTGACCGAGGCTGTCACTCCGCTGGCCCAAAACTACCTCGCCATCAAGCTGGATAAGCCAGCGGACGGCGTCACCCCCGACGGCAAGGCTTACACCTACTCCGCCAACGACGCCACCGTGGCGGACCTCGACGGCGACGGCAAGTATGAGGTCATCCAGACGTGGTCGCCGTCCAACGCGAAGGACAATTCGCAGTCCGGCTACACGGGCAACGTCTATGTGGACGCCTACAAGCTGGACGGCACCAAGCTGTGGCGCATCGACCTTGGCCGCAACATCCGCGCCGGTGCGCACTACACGCAGGTCCTGGCGTACGACTTCGACGGCGACGGCAAGGCCGAGGTTTCGTTCAAGACGGCCGATGGAACCACGGATGCTTCAGGCACAGTGATCGGCGACGCCAACGCCGACTACCGCAACAGCGCCGGCTACGTGCTGGCCGGCCCGGAGTTCCTGACGGTGTTCAAGGGTGAGACGGGAACCATCATGGACACGGTCGCCTATGAGCCTGAGCGTGGATCGGTTGCCAGCTGGGGTGATAACTACGGCAACCGTGTGGACCGCTTCCTCGCCGCAGTCGCGTACCTCGACGGCGAACACCCGTCCATGATGTTCAGCCGCGGCTACTACACGCGTACGGTGCTGGTGACCTATGACCTGGTTAACGGCAAGCTCGTGAAGCGCTGGACCTTCGATTCCAACCAAGCCGGGGACGAGTACAAGGGCCAGGGCAACCACAACCTTTCCGTGGCTGACGTTGACCAGGACGGCAAGGACGAGTTCGTCTTCGGTTCCATGACCATCGACGACAATGGCCAGCCCCTCTACAACACCAAGCTCGGCCACGGCGACGCCATCCACACGGGCGATCTGGATCCCTCGCGGCCCGGCCTGGAAACCTTCGCCGTCCACGAGAGCATGAGCCAGAGCGGCAACCGTGGCGCCACGTTCCGGGACGCTGCCACCGGCGAGGTGCTGTGGAGCATCCCGGCCACCAAGGACACGGGGCGTGGCGCTGCGGGTGACATCGATCCCCGCTATGAAGGGGCCGAAGGATGGGCCGTGGGCGGGACGGCGGCGTGGGATTCTCCGCGGGGCCAATTGATGTCCGCCAAGGGCGAGCTGATCGCGGAGAACATCCCCGCCGCGAACTTCCTTGCCTGGTGGGATGGCGACCTGCTCCGCGAAATCGTGGACCACGACTACGACGCCACCGTGTCCCGCGGCGTTCCGACCATCTCCAAGTGGAACTGGGAAACCGAAACCAGCGATCGCCTGCTGACCGCCGATGGCGCCCGCAGCAACAACACCACCAAGGGCAACCCGTCCATCCAGGCGGACATCCTGGGTGACTGGCGCGAAGAAATCGCCTGGCCGTCCACGGACAGCACGGAGCTGCGGATCTACACCACCACAGCTCCCACCGAGGTTCGTTTGCGGACTCTGATGCACGATACCGTGTACCGCACGGCCGTCGCCCGCGAGAACGTGGCGTACAACCAGCCGCCGCACCCGAGCTTCTTCATCGGTGAGGGCATGAAGGATCCGGCCGCACCCGCCGTCGTCTATACCGGCAAGAAGTAAGCGCGAACGACTAAGCCGCCCGCCCCTTTCGGAGGCGGGCGGCTTTGTTGTGTGCGGCGACCGGTGGTTTTGCGACTCCGGGTGTACCGTCCCGACCTTCTTTCGGCCCGGATCGCGGAAACATCAACCCTTGTGGGCTGCTTATCACCTCGATACGCGGCAAAGTGGGTCGTTGCGGCACAGCTCGTACGAAGCCGGAGCCTCCAGCGGCGGGCGGAGAACCGCCGCGCCGTACTCCACTTCCCCGGACCGTCTCTCACATAACCACCCCTTCAGGACAACCCTCTCGCCAGTCGATGAGAGAGCGCTGCCGGAAAGGGGTCGTTTCGTGAGAGAGGGTCGGGAGTGGGGCGGGGCGGCCCAAGACCTCCGACGGCGGGCCGGAGCCTCCAGCGGCGAGCCCGGAACCGCCGCGCCGGGCTACTGCTGTGAGGCTGCCGCGGGCAGGTGCCCGCCCACGAGGGCCAGGTTCTGGATGACCGCGAGGCCGAACTGTGCGGCGTCGTTGGTGGAGACGGTGGGGGCTTCGTCAACCGGTGTCAGGACGTAGGGCGGGAGGATCTTCTGCACGGTAAAGGCCTCCGCGTGGTTCAGGTTCTCGCCTCCCACGCTGAAGCTCTCCCAAGCCGCAACAGCCAACTCCGCCGAACCCAGCCGGGCCGAAGCGTACGCGGTGAGGCGGCTGTGGGCTTGGGTGAGGTAGATGCCGGCCAAGGGTTGCCCCACCTCCGACGCCTGCGTTGCGGGGGAGGCCAGGAACAACCGGCAATACTGCATCCACGCCTGCTCAAAGGCCGGGGACGGAACCAGGTTGATGAGTTCGCTGCAGATTTCCACCAAACCGAACACGGCACTGAGGTGGGAGACGCTGATGACTTCCCTGCCGGCGTCGAACCTTCCGGCGTCCAGGTCGTAGAGCGCCTCACCGGTAAGGAAGCCGTACTTCAGGGCGCCGATGTCCTCCATGGTGCCCAGCAGCCGGTCGCGGGAGCGGGGGTTGCCGGTGCGTTCCCAGTCGGTGAGCCACGTGGCGGCGAGCGATCCCCAGTCCGTGCCCAGGCCGACGCCCAGCGCGCCGCGGTCCGGGCGGTAGGTATCGGCGTCGGGCCGGACCTTGCGGACGGGGTCCAGGCCCAGGAAGTTCTGGTCGCTGTCCACGAGTTCGGTGAGGAGATCGCCGGTGCGTTCGTCGGCGGTCAGGTAGTAGTAGAAGCGCCGGTAGGCGGGGTTGCTGATGCGCAGCTGCTTGGCGCTGCAGCCCCAGTGCTGGACGTTGTGCCGTGACCCCAGCCCTCGCCAAGGTCCCGAGTGGTACACATCCACCTCGCCCGTGTGCCGGGTCATTGCCTCGGCGAAACGGAACACATCGGCGCGGCCCGAGCGCAGGTACATGTACCAAAGCCACAGATCGGGGGAGAGCTCGGAGTTGTCCCAGGCGTAGCCGCCTACGTCGTAGCGCCACACGTGCCTGTCGGAGTCGTAGGTGTGCATCACGTCGCCGTAGTTCCAGAACCCGTACCAGCGGCGTTGTTCCTGTTGGCCTGCGTAGAAGTCGAACAGGAAGTCCAGCTTGTCCTCGAGTTCGGCGCGGTCGGGGGTGCTACGGTCCACGGGGGTCCAGTCGCCGAAGACACCGGCCGCGTGCAGGACCGACGTCGTGGGCTGCAGCAACGGGGGAGTGGATGCTGCGAGGGCATCCGAGGCAAGGGACTCCGTGGACGGCGTGGAGTCGTAGGCGAACAGGGTCAGCTCGTGGGTGCGCGCGATTCCGGTGGGGTTTCCGAAGCCCGGCTCGTAGTCCTCGTAGGTGATCTCCAGGCCTTCGAGTTGCTCCTCGAAGGTGTCCTGGCCCAGGCCGTCGTGGTAGAAACGCAGGTCCATTGGCTGGGCTTCGGGGGAGTAGAGCCAAGCGGTCAGCTCTGCGGACTCGGAGGCAGCGCCGCGGATATCCAACTGTCCCGGGTGCGACTGCCAGAAGTCGCGCACGCCAACTCCGAACCCGCCCCGCAGATCGCTGAGCGAACAGAACCCGGCGGCGCGCGTGCCTCCCGAGATCCCCACCCATCCGTGCCCGGGCGCGGTGCGTTTCCGGAGTTCGAACCCGTCGGCGGACAACTGCGTCAGGGTGTAGTCGTTCCACGAGGGAATGAGGTGCAGCCGATCCGAGACTTCCGGATTCCACGTACTCAACGCCGGCGTGGCTTGCCCGGCCACGTGGGCCTGCCGCACGGCCTCGCCCGGATCCCGCCGCAGCCCGGTCAAACCCCGGATGCCTTCCACCAGGAAGCCGCCGTCAGCGCCTGCAATCCGTACGTGACGATCGTGCAGTGCGCTCTCCAGCGGCACCGTGAACCGCACGCCGAGTCCCGCCAGGAAGTCCTGTTCAGCCTCGCCGTCCCACACGAACGAGTGCATCATGCGAACACTTCGGGCGCCGGCATGGAAGGTGAAGCGCACCGTGAAGGGCAGCCACTCCCGCGTGCCGGCATCGGCTCGATGTGCGCCCTCAAGGCGAACCACGGCGCGGATGGGCCCGTGCTGTTCCACGGTGAGGGAGCGGACGTGTCCTGTGTAGCCGTCGCGGACCGTGCTGCCGGCCTCCTCGATGACTCCGTGCTGCAGGAGGCTCACCAATCTGGCGTTGGAAGCCACCACCGAGCCATCGCGGAACAGGCTGCGGAACAAGGACTGCCCGCTGCACGGAATCACCATCTCCAAAGGTCCCGTGGAGACGGTGACCGTCTCTCCGGTTTCGGTGACGGTCACCTGGGGCGAGCTTACGACGGCGGCCGGCGCGCCGCCGTCGTGCGCTTCCGTTGCGTCCGGCTCGCCGGAGCTGTACCGGACGGTGTATGCCGAGGCGGGCTGCTCCGTTGCCGCGATGGCAAGTCCGGCCCACTTGAGGGTCCCGTCCGGCCAGGTTGCAAGGGGCCAGGCCTGGGCAGGGACGCGGGTGCCCTCCAGGTCTTCGACTGAAACCGCGGAGGCCGCCTGGACTGCACCCCGTGGGAAGGGCATCCCCCACGTGGCACCTCCGCTGAGGCTTGCCGGGGGTTCGCCGTCGATCCACGTTGCCGGGGCGTGCTGGGTCATGGAGATTCACCTCAAGAGTCTGGGAAAACGCTTTCTTTGTGACGTTTCAAAAAACCTACCCCGGGTGAGATGCGGGCCGCAAGGGGAGTCTGGAGATGCCGGCAGGTCATTGACTCCCCAAGTTGCCCGCAGTATCGTACAACCAAATGGTTGTAGATCAGGTCAGCAGCAAAACGTCCGACGCCGAACTGGACCGCCTTTTCCAAGCGTTGTCCGACGCGACGCGCCGCGACATCGTGGCCCGCGTGACTGCCGGGGAGTACACCGTATCCGGGCTGGCTGCGCTCTACGCCATGAGTTTCGCGGCCGTACAAAAGCACGTCGCGGTCCTGGAACGGGCCTCCCTGGTGTCCAAGGAAAAGCGGGGGCGGGAGCAGATTGTGCGGGGCAACCATGATGGCTTGCACCAAGCCCGGCACCTGTTGGATCAATACGAAGACGTCTGGCGGCAACGTGCCGGCCGGATTGCGGACATTCTCGCTGAAGATAACTGAAGGGGATCTGCCATGGCTGTTGTCAGTGTGGACAAGAACGTTGAGGCGCTGAGCTTCACCATTGTCACCGAATTCGATGCCGGGGTTGAGCGTGTGTGGCGCATATGGGAGGACCCGCGCCAGCTGGAGCGCTGGTGGGGACCACCCACCTGGCCGGCGACCTTCCCCAGCTACGACTTCACTCCCGGTGGCAAAGCGGCGTATTACATGACCGGCCCCGATGGCACCAGGGCACATGGCTATTGGACAATCACGGCCATCAGCGCTCCGGACCACCTCGAGTTCGACGACGGCTTTGCGGACGAGCACGGTGAACCCGTGGACCACCTTGGCGTCACGCATGCCACTGTGACGCTCGAACCGCTGGGCGAGCGGACCCGAATGACCCTCACCTCGGTCTTCGAGTCCCAAGAGCAGATGGAGAAAATGGCCGGGATGGGCATGGAGGAAGGGTTGAGTTTGGCCATCGAGCAGATCGACGCCCTCCTGGGAGAAGCGGCCAACGCCTAAGCGCCACATCAGCCTCAAAGAAAAGCCGGCGACGACGGGAGCCACCCGTCGTCGCCGGCGTTATGGTTTAACTCCCGGCCGCCTCTCGAAACGGACATGAGTCATGGCGCGACTGATCATCATGGGCCCTCCCGGTTCAGGAAAAGGTACGCAGGCTGAGTACATTGCGCGGCACTTCGGTGTTCCTGCGATCTCCACGGGCGAACTGTTCCGGGCGCACGTCCGCGATGGCACCGAGCTGGGCGCAGAAGCCGGCAGGTACATGGATCATGGCGAGTTCGTCCCGGACCACGTCACCACTGCAATGCTTCGCGGACGCTTGGAAAACAACGACGCCGGTGCGGGCTTTTTGCTGGACGGCTACCCCCGGACGGTGGCCCAGATTGGTGCCTTGGACGAGTTGCTGGCCGCACGGCAGCAGGCGCTGGAAGTTGTGCTGGCCCTGACGGTGTCAAACGACGAACTGGTGGAGCGGATGCTCCGCCGAGCCCGCGAACAAGGCCGCAGCGATGATACCGAGGCTGTCATCCAGCGCCGGCTGGAACTCTACCGGGACGAGACGCAGCCCGTAATCACGGCCTACTCCCAGCGCGGAATCCTGCTGACAGTGGATGGCTCGGGGGACAGGGACACCGTTACGGCTTCCGCGATTGCCGCGGCCCGGTCGAAGCTGGCCGATGGGTAATTCCCAAAAACCCTGAAGTATTTTAGGGAAATAACGTACATTTTTGAATGGTGATTTTTCATAAACCTACGTTTCTGGTCTATATTGGCTATTCGAAGGCTGGTTTCATTGCTTGCCAGGATGAATGGCTTGAATACCAAAAATTTGCAAAGAATGGCAACTTTAGTTTTTCCCGTCACATATTGTTGACGATTATTAGGTGTCTTTTTAGGCTGCGGAAATAATCTTTCCGAGCCAAAAGGAATATTCATGTCTCACTTATCGGGTCCTGTTGCCGTGCCCGGCGACACCCTGAGCCCGCCCGGCAACAAGCCTTCCGGAGCCAAGCCCAGCCCCGGCAAACCACGGCTCCTGGGCAACCTTGGCGCCGACCTTCCGGCCTCGCTGGTGGTGTTCCTCGTAGCCCTGCCGCTGTCCCTCGGAATCGCGGCCGCATCCGGTGCGCCGATCATGGCGGGCCTCATCGCCGCGGCTGTGGGCGGCATCGTCGCAGGCAGCCTCGGGGGTTCCGTCCTCCAGGTGAGTGGCCCCGCGGCCGGCCTGACTGTCGTCGTCGCCGGTTTGGTCCAGGAGTTCGGCTGGCAGGCGACGTGCGCCATTACCGCAGCGGCCGGCGTCGTGCAGTTGCTCATGGGCGTCAGCCGCCTGGGCCGCGCCGCGCTGGCCGTCTCGCCGGTGGTGGTCAAGGCAATGCTTGCCGGCATCGGGATCACCATCATCCTGCAACAGCTTCACGTCCTGCTGGGCGGCAAGGCAGCCGGCTCCGCGGTGGAAAACCTCGTGACTCTGCCGGCCGCGATGGTGGGCATGAAGGTGGAATCTGCCCTGCTGGGCATCGCGGTAGTGGGAATCCTCATGCTGTGGAAGTACGCCCCGGCCATGGTGCGCCAAGTGCCGGGTCAGTTGGTGGCCGTCGTCGTGGTCACTGCCGTTTCCGTTGCTGTGGCGCCGGGTGTTGAACGCATCAGCTTCAGTGGTTCCATTTTCGACGCGATTGCGTTGCCAAGGCTGCCCGACGGCAGCTTGGGCACCGTGGCCATGGCCGTTGTGACGGTCGCGCTCATTGCCAGCATCGAATCCCTGCTCTCCGCGGTGGCAGTGGACAAGATGCACGGCGGAACGCCCACCAACCTCAACCGCGAGCTCGTAGGACAGGGCTCGGCCAATGTGGTCTCGGGCCTGCTTGGTGGTTTGCCGGTGACGGGCGTGATCGTGCGCAGTGCCACGAACGTGGAGGCCGGCGCCAAGGGCCGCTCCTCGGCGATCTTGCATGGCGTGTGGGTGCTGGTGTTCTCGGCCTTGTTTGCGGGCCTGATCCAGCTGATTCCGTTGTCCGTCCTGGCGGGTTTGTTGCTGGTGATCGGCGCCAAGCTGGTCAAGGTGGCAGATATCAAGACGAGCCTTCGGACCGGAGATTTCCTGGTCTACGGTGTGACGTTGGTCTGCGTAGTGGTGCTGAACCTGCTGGAAGGCGTGATCATCGGGCTGGCCGTTGCCGCGCTGTCTGTGCTGTGGCGCGTGCTGCGGGCCCAAATCCATGCCCATTCACCTGCGGGTCATGGCCAGGCGTGGCGGGTGACCATCGCCGGGTCCTGCAGCTTCTTCGCGCTGCCGCGGCTGAACCGGGTGCTGCAGGCCGTGCCCGCTGGCCTTGACGTCGTGGTGGAGCTCAACGCCGACTACCTGGACCATGCTTTCCGTGAAGCCTTGGTGGCCTGGCGTGCACAACGGGAGAACACCGGAGCCACCGTGACCTTCGAGGAGCACGGAACCACGGCCTTCACCGATGCCGCCCACAGTGCGCCGCAGCGGCAGGACCCGCGGGAGTTCCCGCTTCCGCCGCGCACGTCCTGGCAATCGTTGGAGGTAGCCGGGCAAACGGACGACGACGGTCAGCCGCCTTTGCGGTCCATCCTCCTGGGCATCGACAAGTACCACCGCCGCCACGCAGATAAGGTGCGGCCTCTGGTACAGGACCTGACCGACGGGCAGAACCCGGACACGCTGTTTGTTGCCTGCGTGGACTCGCGCGTGAACCCGAACCTGATCACCAGCAGTGGCCCCGGCGACCTGTTGACGCTACGGAACATCGGCAATGTGGTCTGCAGCGACAGCAACGATGCCTCCATCGATTCCACGCTGACGTTTGCCGTGAAGGCCCTCTCGGTGGAGTCGATCGTGGTGTGCGGGCACTCCAACTGCGGGGCCATGAAGGCCGTCCTGGCAGATGCCGAGGGCGCCACCCCGGCCTTGGGTTCCGGGTTCGATACCTGGCTGGAGCATGCCCGTCCCAGCTATCAGGCCCTCCTTGCCGACCACCCGGTTGGCCTGGCTGCCGCGGCCGCCGGATTCAGCCGGCTGGACCAGCTCAGCATGGTCAACGTTGCCGTCCAGTTGGCCAAGCTGGGCGAGCACCACGCCACCGGACCGGCCTTGGCTTCCGGGAACGTGCAGGCCACGGGTTTGTTCTTCGACATCAATACGGCCCGCGTGGTGCTGGTGACGCCGGAGGGGATCGAACAGCTGGATCCGAGCATGGCCCTGCGCTGATTGCTGGCCCCGCGCTGATTGCTGGTCCGGCGCTGATTGCTGGCCCCGCGCTGATTGCTGGCCCTGGGTGGCAACGCTGTGTGCTTCGGCAGCGTTGAGTGCTCGCCCGGTGTGCCTCCGCGACCCACTTTGAGCAAGGAACTCCCTGTCTCGCCGTGATGTACGGCGTGTCGGGGCAGCCCGGACCTCAAAGTGGGTCGTGGCGGTACATGGCTGGTGGTCAACCTAAGCCGACTCGGCAACCACGGGAACATCCTGTGCCAGCGAGCGGAGGTAAGCTGCAAATCCTTGTGGGGCCCGGGCATGTGTACGGCCCGACGTGGTGACACGGATGGAGTCTGTTGCCTGCACCCGGAATCCATGCCGACGAAGCCTCTCCACCAACATCCTGTCCTCGTGGGCGCGGACAGCGGGGAATCCGCCGGACTGCAGGTAGGCGGATGCCCTGACCCCGAGGTTGGCACCGTAGATGTGTGGGTGGGACTCCTTGAAGGGGTGGAGTTCCAGCCACCGCAGAAGCACCGCGGCGTCGCTGTCGGCCGGATCGGGTTCCACCGAGCCCAGGATCGCATCGGCTCCTGAATTTGCCAGTTCCACCTGCCGGACCAGCCAGTCTGCCGGGACTGTTGAGTCGGCGTCGGTGTTGGCCAGCCAAACGCCCTCCGGGTCCTCCGCCGCAACCTTCAGGGCGAAGGCCACTCCCGTTGCCCTGCTGGCACCCGTGCTCCGCAGCTTCACCTCAAGGGTGGCGAGGACCGGGTGGGTTGCTGCAAAGGACGCGGCGATTCGTGCCGAGCGATCGGTGCAACTGTCCAAGACCACAGAGATGCTGGTGGTCACTGCGGGGAATAGTTGCTCCAAGCCCTGGGTGGCCCGGAGCAGGGACTCCAGCGCGTGTCCCAGGCGTTGCTCCTCGTTGTGTGCCGGAACAACAACAGCCACGTGACGGATAGCCGGTGAGAGGGGTTCGTCGCCGCGGCTACCCAAGTCCAGGCGGCTGCCCGTGTCCCGTTGACTGTCCATGCCCGCTTGGTTCCCTGCATCCGGCTGGCCGCCCAAGTCCAGGTGCCTGCCTGAGCCCTGCCAGCCCTCATGACCGGTCATGCCGGGCCGTCCGGCGAGACGAGTACCTCCAGGAGGAAGTCCTTCTCCCGATAGATCCCTCGGCTGGACCAGTCCAACTGCCCGCGTGCCGTCGCGTGGACTGTCTCGCCGTCCAATTGCCACCCCGAGATCGGATGCCTCCAGTGGCATAGGAGGAGAGTGCCTCCCGGGTTCATGGAGGCCTTCACGCGCTGCAGAAGCTCAGCCAGTTCTTCGGGTGCCACGTAGTAGCCCATTTCCGAGACCACCACCAGGTCGAAGCTGCCATTGGGCCATTCGTGGGGGACTGTTGCCTGAAGGGTCCGGGCATGGCGAAACCGACCGAGCCGTTCGTTTGCTTGGCCCAAGGCTTTGCTGCTGGCGTCCACGGCAAGGAACTGCCCACATCGCGGCGCCAACTCCTCGCTGAGAGTGCCAATGGAACAGCCCACTTCCAGGCCGGAGCCATAGCTTTCCTCCGGAAGCGCGGCCAGTGTCAGCGCCCGTTTCCGGCGCTCGTACCAGCTGGTGGCGTAGTTCCACGGATCAGCTTCACGGGCGTGGACCGCGTCGAAGATCTCCTCGGCATCGGCAGCCCTGTTGGATCCAGCCACGGGTGGGTGCCAAGCGAAGGTTTCCCACGATCGTGAAAAGTGCTCCAGGAAGGCGGGGGACAAGAGCGTCTCGTCTCCCGGCTGATCGGAGAGTGGTTCCGTCTGTGAAACGTGGGCGCGCATTGCCCTGCCCTTGGCCTCCCGTTCCGCGGAAGACAAAGTGACCCGCACCCACTCCTTCCACGTGACATCCTCGGGTCCGGCCCACAACCAGTACCAAATGGGGTATTCCAACAGCCCATGACCACCTTCGCCAGCTACTTCGGCGGCCACGCTGCCAAGGGTGTCGTGGTCAATGTGCCCGTCGGCCCGGTACGGAGCAACGATCACAACCTGGTCTGCCTGTGCCCCTTCATCCGCGATGGCCTGCCGGAGGGACTCGGCAATGGCCGGGCGCGACGCTGCCAATTGCCCGTCCGGAACTTCCAAATACCGCCACGTCGCGGCGGGTGCCAGCCCGGACACGGCCGTTTCGAACTCCGCGAGCCGGACAGCGGCAAGCCGGTCCGCCGTCGTCGTCGGTGAAGTGGGGTGAGACGCCTCGCCGGCGCTGCACAACAGCAGGCGGATGGAGGCGCCTGCTGCCTGGAGCTTGGCAAGAAAGCCGCCGACGCCGAGCGATTCGTCGTCGGGATGGGCGGCCAGCACCACGAACGTGGTGGCCGCCAGATCGCCGGCGCTGAGGGGCAGTTCGGGCAGCGTCCGCACGCCGCTGGCGGACCAGGCTGCTTCCGGTGTCCCGGTGTCGGTGTGCGAGAACGTCACCATGCCCGGTCTCCCTTCAGCGCCAGGGAACCGAGCTGGGCGTCGTCCCGCATGGCATGATGCTGCCGGACGTAGAGGGAAAGGTCCGCCATCTGCTTCCCGTACCATTCGTCGAACGCCAGTGGGCCGGGTCCCCGGTTTTGGGACACCAGGGCCTGGATGCGCTCGACGGCGGCAGCTACGGTTCCGCGGGCACGCTGGGCCTCGCTCCACGCGCTGGGGCCGGCGCCGGTCAGGATGGCGTCGATTCTTTCGGCGGTGCGGGCGAGGAGGGCTGCCGCCGAAGCAATGAGCCGATCGATTTCGCCGAGGTGCGCCAGTGCGAGCTGGTCCGGTTCGCGGCCCTTGTCTGCAGCATCCGTCAGGGACTGGGCGAAATCGCGTGCAAGCCCCACGGCCCCGCCAAGCCAGCAGGCGGCAACTCCAATGCCACCCCAGGCGAAGCCGGGACGCTCGTGATACCAGCCGGGTCCTTGGAGCAGCGTGGCCGGAACCTGTTCGAAGTGGACCGTCCCGCTGGGGATTTCCCGGAGGCCCCTGCTGGTCCACTCGGGCGTCTCGCAGGTGACGCCTGGCTGTTGCAGGTTGACGGCGAACGCTGCCCGTCCCTGCCCTCCGGGGAGGTGGGCCGTGATGACCGCGCCATCGAGTTGCGACGCGAGTGAGCACCATGGCTTGGCACCGTTCAGCACGTTGTTCCCGGATTGGTCCCGCGCGGCTTCCAACCTCATGCCCGGGCCTTCTGCGGCGAAGACTCCCCAGGCCCCCTCTGGTTCGGGTTGTCCTGCCTGGGCCAGAATGTGCACGGCGTCGAGATGCGGTTCCAGGACCCGGCCTGCTGCCACGTCCACTGCCGTGACGGACGCCAGGACTTCCCACAGTTTGCCTGTGCTGCCCTCGCCGGGATGGGGCGCGGTTCGGCCGATATCCTTGGCAATCTCCAGGAGAGCCGGCACATCGCCCACGAGTTCGCCCACCGCTTCGATGAGGGGCTGGAGGGCCTGCAGTTGTGCCGGTTCCGAGTTGATGCGGACGGGTTGGGCTGTGCTCGTGGATTCATCCATGGACTGCCTCCAAACTGTCGACTTTTGGTCTTGCCTGTTTGGAACCAAGCTACCCTAAGTAGCCTTAGTTTTTTGCCCTGAAACAGAAAAGGCGACGGCGGGAGGTCCCGCCGTCGCCCTTGCAACCCTCCTGATGTTCAGCGTGGGTTAAATGATCGCGTTCATGACATTCCAGCCTGAACCGACCTGAACTCGGGGCAGCCAGCCGCTCTTTCCGTTGCCCGGGTACAGCCACAGTGTTCCGGCGGCATCGCGGGCCAGGAGGTCAACGTTGCCGTCGCCGTTGAAGTCGCCGGGCGTTGCTATTGCTGTCATGACGTTCCAGCCCCAGCCAATTTCAACGCCCTGGCCAAAGGAGGTCCTCGGATGGCCGTCGAAACTCTGCAATGTGCCGTTGGCATCGCGGGTCAGCAGGTCTTGGACGCCGTCCTTGGTGAGGTCGCCGGGGCCGGAGAGGTAGTTCATGCCGTTCAGACCGCTCCCAACGAACCAGGTTTGCAGCCATCCGCTACGACCGTTGCCCCGGTAAAGCAAAAGGTCTCCGCTCGGGCCCCCCGCGACGATATCTGCGTTTCCGTCTAGATCGTAGTCGCCAATGCCTGAAATGGCGGTCATGTAATTCCAGCCCTGGCCCACTTGGACACGCGCCAGCCAGCCGCCTTTGCCGTTCCCTGGATACAGCCACAAAGCGCCGCCGGAATCACGGGCCAACACGTCGGCCTTACCGTCACCGTTGAAATCCCCGGGGGTGACGAGTGCTGTCATGGCGTTCCAGCCTTGGCCGACCTTGGATGGCGGCTGCCAGCCACCGCTGCCGTTTCCGGGGTAGAGCCACAGATCCCCGTTGCTGTTCCGCGCCAGGATGTCGGGCTTTTTGTCGCCGTTGAAGTCGTGCCTGACGTCATCAGGGGAGACCGTAATGGTGAACGTTGGACTCACGGCATCCGGGCTGAATCCGTTGGTTGCGGAAACGCTGAAGGTGAACTTTCCGGCCCTGGTCGGAACTCCCTCAAGTAACCCGCCTTCAAGGGTCAGGCCGGGAGGAAGTGACCCGGAGGCAACCTTGAAGGAGATGCCGTAGGAGCCCTTGGCAGAGAATGCGAAGCTATACTGGGCGCCCACCCTTCCCTTTTCCGGAGGTGCGCCGGACGTGATGACAGGAGGGATATCCCTGCCGTCAATGACCACTATGTCGCTGGTGTCCTGATTATTGGCGCGATACAGGTCAGGGACGAAGACGGTGTTTGTTTTCGTATTCACGGCCATCCGACCGGGGATATGGAAACCCGGCACAAAGGTGGCCGAGTTGGTCGCGCCGGCGAACATCCGGACCCGCCATTGATACTGATCGGAGACGTAGATCTTGTTGCTTGCTTCATTGACGGCGAGGGAGATCGAATAGTCACCGGTGGGAACCGTGGCTACTGAATGGGTTCTCCCGTCCAGTACGGTCAAGCTCGCATCCGCGAAGTTGAGGGCGTAGACCTTGTTGGTTGTGCGATTGACTGCCAATTCCTGGGGGCTGGTACCGGCGCCTGTCGGCACTACGGTACTCTGCTGCGTGGCCCCGTCGAAAACTATGATGGACCGTTCCCAGCGGCAGGCAACATACACCGTGTTGGTGACATCGTTGACCGCTACTGCGTAGGCCGTATCACATGCGTTGACCTTGGTCATTGCGTTCGTTGAGCCGTTCAGAATGCTCAGGCTTCCATCAAAGTTGACGGCATAGACGGTGTTGGTCTTCTCGTTCACCGCCAGTTGGAAGGCTCCGCTCGAAGGAACTTTTCTGATGGTGTTTGTGGCACCATCAATCACACTGATGCCGCTGCTGTGTGGGACGTAGATCTTGTTGGTCGTTTCATTCACCGCAGGTTTGCCGGCCAACTCCGAGAGTTGGATCTTCGTACTGGTACCGGAGCTGCCATCGATGACCGACACAGAGGTTTCGCCGTAATTCTGCACGTAGACCTTGTTGGTCGCCTCGTTGACCACCAGTTCGCGGGGCTCGGTTCCCACGGGAACGGTCTTCCGCGCTTTGCTGGTCGGATCAATGATGGTGACCGTGTTTGCCGCGTCATTGCTGGCAAAGACCGTGTTGGTTATTTCGTTGACGGCCAAGGCGAATACCCTTTGGCCAACTGGCACCCGGTCGGAGACGATGTCCGCCTCAGCGGCAGGCGTGACGCCCACCATGAGGCCAGCGATTGCGAGAGTTGCTGTCAGCAAACCCACGACACGGCGCGGTGCACCTTCAGCAGGAAAAGCAGAAAAACCCAGAGCAGCCAAAGGCTCAAACCCCTCAAAAATTAAAACGCGACCATCGCGTCAACCTGCGAAGTCTATATGGCCAGGGAGCCATGCCTGGTATCGGGTGAAAGTGCGGGGGAAGGGGAGCGGATCCGCGGGTGCCCCAACGCGTTCGGCCCCCGTATAAGTTCCCCTTTATCGCCATGTGAAGCCTCTCATTCACAACTTTTGTCAAATCTGTCACATCAGCTTGTCACTCAGCATGACAACTTTCCTACGCTGAAGGGGTCCACTTTCCGAGCCAAGGAGATTCCCATGCCGCAGGCATCCAAGACAGCAAACGACGCCCACAGCCCGCCCGGCGCCAAACCCGGCGTCAAACCCAGCTTCCTCAGCAACCTCGGCGCCGATTTTCCGGCGTCCCTGGTTGTCTTCCTCGTAGCACTCCCACTGTCCCTGGGAATCGCTGCCGCATCAGGTGCCCCCATCATGGCAGGCCTCATCGCAGCCGCCGTCGGTGGCATCGTCGCCGGAACGCTCGGCGGCTCAGTCCTTCAGGTGAGTGGCCCCGCGGCCGGCCTGACCGTCGTCGTCGCCGGTTTGGTTGCCGAGTTCGGCTGGCAGGTGACCTGCGCGATCACGGCGGCTGCCGGCGTCGTGCAGTTGCTCCTGGGCCTGAGCCGCGTTGGGCGGGCCGCGCTGGCAGTGTCGCCAGTGGTGGTCAAGGCAATGCTCGCCGGCATTGGGATCACCATCATCCTCCAGCAAATCCACGTACTGCTGGGCGGCCAGGCCGCAGGGTCCGCCGTCGAAAACCTGGCGGGGCTGCCCGCCGCCATTACCGCCGTCGAACTGCACTCCGCGCTCCTGGGCCTGGCAGTGGTCGTCATTTTGCTCGGCTGGAAGTACCTCCCGGCCGCGGTGCGCAAGGTGCCTGGACCGCTGGCCGCCGTCGTGGCCGTGACCGCCGTGTCCGTCGCGGTGGCGCCCGGCGTGGAGCGGATCAGTTTCAGCGGTTCCATTCTTGATGCCGTGGCGTTGCCCAGCCTGCCCGAAGGCAACTGGCGCGGGGCCGTCATGGCGGTCATTACCGTGGCCCTGATAGCGAGCATCGAGTCGCTGTTGTCCGCCGTCGCCGTGGACAAAATGCACACCGGTGCACGGACCAACCTCAACCGCGAATTGGTTGGCCAGGGTTCGGCCAACGTGGTGTCCGGTCTTTTGGGCGGCCTTCCCGTAACCGGCGTGATTGTCCGCAGTGCCACGAACGTCGAGGCCGGTGCGAAGTCGCGTGCTTCTGCCGTATTACATGGCGTGTGGGTGCTCGTGTTCTCGGCGTTGTTCGCGGGCATGATCCAGCTGATCCCCTTGTCCGTGCTGGCCGGGCTCTTGTTGGTGATCGGCGCCAAGCTGGTCAAGATTGCCGACATCAAGACGAGCCTCCGCACCGGTGATCTCCTGGTCTACGCCGTGACGCTCGTGTGCGTGGTGGTCCTGAACCTGCTGGAAGGCGTGATCATTGGCCTGGCACTCGCGGCGCTGTGCGTGCTGTGGCGGGTCCTGCGAACACAGATCCACGCCCATGCCCCGGTCGCGCCGGGGACGCCGTGGCGTGTGACGATCGCCGGGTCCTGCAGCTTCTTCGCGTTGCCCCGGTTGAGCCGGGTTCTGGGTTCGGTGCCCGAGGGCGCCGACGTCGTGGTGGAGCTCAACGCCGACTACCTCGACCACGCCTTCCGTGAGACCTTGCTTGCCTGGCGGGCCCAGCACCGCAGCACGGGAGCTTCCGTCAGCATCGAGGAGCACGGCAGTACCACCTTCACTGATGCTGCGGACAACACGCCCCAGCGTCAGGACCTGCGGGAGTTCCCCTTGCCGCCGCGGGCGTCGTGGGAGCCTTCCGTGGCGGCTGGCACAGCGGACGACGACGGCGACCGGCACCCGCCGCTGCGGTCAATCCTCCTGGGCATCGACAAGTACCATCGCCGCCACGCAGACAAGGTCCGGCCCCTCGTCCAGGACCTCACCGATGGACAGAACCCGGACACCCTCTTTGTTGCGTGCGTGGATTCGCGTGTGAACCCGAACCTGATCACCAGCAGCGGCCCGGGTGACCTGCTGACGCTGCGGAACATCGGCAACGTGGTCTGCAGCGATGACCACGATGCCTCCATTGATTCCACCCTGACCTTTGCCGTGAAGGCCTTGTCAGTGGACTCGATCGTGGTGTGCGGGCACTCCAACTGCGGGGCCATGAAGGCCGTCCTGGCTGATGCCTCGGGGTCGGCCCCGGCCCTTGGCTCCGGGTTCGATGCCTGGCTGGAACACGCGCGGCCCAGCTACCGGGCGTTGGTGGACAACCACCCTGTGGCGTTGGCCGCCAAGGCCGCCGGGTTCAGCCGCCTCGACCAGCTCAGCATGGTCAACGTCGCCGTGCAGTTGGGGAAGCTCGAGCAACACCCCGTCACCGGCCCGGCCTTGGCTGCCGGACAACTCGAAGCCACAGGGTTGTTCTACGACATCTGCACGGCCCGGGTTGTCCTGGTGACACCCGAGGGGATTGAGCAACTGGATCCGAGCATGGCCGTTCGCTGATTTCGTGGCGACCCTGTGTGCCGCCACCACCCACTTTCACCTCAGGAGCGCCCCGACACGCCGTACCACGCGGCAGCTAGGGGTGTTCATGTCCCAAAGTAGGTGGTGGCGGCACGGCTGTTTGGAGTCCGCACCTGTGGGGAATACTGGATAAGAGACCACGACTCCGGCAAAGGACGATTCGTGAGAGGCGGTGGGCCCGTGGACCACGAAGGCAGCAAACGACGCCTGGAACGCGCCGCCGAACTCCGGGCCGGGCGATCAACCGGAGGCAACGCCCAGGAACGGGCAGAGCTCGACGCCGACGATGCCCTCCGCGAGAAGCGTCGGAAAGTCAACGAGGCCGCCCGCGCCGACTATCTGGTCCGCGAAGCCATGGCCCAGGGTAAGTTCGACAACCTCAAATATGCCGGCAAACCCATCCCCGGACTCGGCAAAGGCTACGACCCCGACTGGTGGGTCAAAGGACTCATCCAGCGCGAGCAGATCAGTGGCCTGGGACCGCCGGCCATTCTGCTGCGCCTCGAGGACGCTGAACTGGAGTCAAAGCTGGACCAGTTCCTCATGGAGAAGCAGGTCCGCGAAACGCTCGAGGACTTCAACAAACGGGTGATCGAAGCCCGGCGCCAGTTGCAGGGCGGCCCGCCGGTGATCACCAAGCTTCGGGACGTGGAGTTGGAAGTACAGCGTTGGCGTGACCGGCGTGCCGCAGCCGCCCCGCCCGAAACCGGACCTGAACCGCCGTCGAAACGCAGTTGGTGGCAGCGCCTCTGGAACGGGCCCAACTAGGTCGCACTAGTGCGCGTTTTCAGCGGTCTAAACGCGCACAACTGCGACCTACTTGGGTGGGGACGGCGCAACAGCGGACGACGGCGGCACTCGCGTACCGCCGTCGTCCGCTGTTCCGTGGGGGAGACTAGGCGAAGCTGTCTTCCTTGGCCGAACCCGAGGCAGGCTCAGCGGCGGGTCCAGCCGGAGCCGGCTTGCGCTTGATCAGCGAGGACAGGTGCGCCTGCTGCTGCCGGAAGTGCCCGTGGGGTGTGAGCCCGAATTCGTAGGCGGACTCTGCGTGCTGGGTGAGGTCCACGCCGGTGACCTCGTGCTCGTGGGTGACGCGGAAGCCGATGGTCTTGTGGATGGCCCGGCCGATCACCAGGGTGCCCAAGCCGGAGAGCAGGATGGTGACCAGCACTGCGACGATCTGCGCGATCAACTGCTGGGGGCCGCCGCCGTAGAGGAGGCCGCCGCCGACGCCGTCCTGCGGGAGTGCGATGAAGCCGAGCGACAAGGTGCCGATGACGCCGGCGCCGAAGTGCACCCCCACCACATCGAGGGAGTCGTCGAAGCCGAACTTGTACTTCAGGTCCACAAAAACGCAGCAGGCGGCACCGGCCACGAGGCCAAGGCACAGCGCGGCAAGCGGGCTGATGTTGGCACAGGACGGGGTGATGGCGACCAAGCCGGCCACGACGCCGGAGGCTGCACCCAGGGACGTGGGGTGACCGTGGCGGATCTTCTCCACGACGAGCCAGCTGAGCATGGCCGCGGCGGGAGTCACCAAGGTGTTGTTCCAGATGAGGCCGGCCTGCTCGGCGGTGGTTGCGGCTCCGCCGTTGAAACCGAACCAGCCAAACCACAGGATGGCTGCGCCGATCATGATGAACGGGACGTTGTGCGGGCGGTGGTTGGGGTCCTTCGCGAATCCGTGACGCTTTCCCACGATCAATGCGAGGACAAAAGCTGCGGTTCCCGAGCTGACTTCAACCACGGCGCCACCGGCAAAGTCGATGACCTGGCCGAAGATGTCGGTGAGGGCGCCGCCAGCACTCATGAGGCCACCGCCCCAGATCATGTAGGCCAGGGGGCAGTAGACCACTGTGACCCAGATCGGGACGAACACGGCCCAGGCGCCGAACTTGGCACGATCGGCGATGGCCCCGCTGATGAGCGCCACGGTGATGATCGCGAACGTCGCGGCGAAGCCCGCCTTGATGAGATCCGGGGTGCCCACCAGGTCCTGGAGGCCGAAGTGTGCGAAGGGGTTGCCGAAGAGGCCCAGGATGCCGTCGCCGGTGGTCATCGAGTAGCCCCACAGGACCCACACCACACCGACGATGCCGGCGGAGATGAAGCTCATCATGATCATGTTCAGGGCCGCCTTGGCGCGGGTCATGCCACCGTAGAAGAGGCCGAGGCCCGGGGTCATGAAAAGCACCATTGCCGATGACAACATCAGCCAGACGTTTTGCGCAGAGATCTCCACCTGCGTTTCCCTTCTGATCAAGCCTGTCCGTGACGGGCCTGGAAATGTCGGCCCTCGCTACCCCCGGGTTCAATATTCGGTGAGCTATGTTTCCGACTCAGAAGAGCTAAGTTGCAGAAAAGTTACAGAAATCCGGCCTTCGTGAAGATCGCGTGACTGGCATGTTTCGGTGATGTTAACGGCGCTTCTCGCGGCCCCCGGCCGGGTACCCGCCGCGGCGGCTCGCCATGATGATTACCAGCGCGACGGCGGTGGGCAGCGCGGCCGCCAGCGGCACCAACTGCGCACCGAGCAGGGTGAGGGCCAAGGCTCCGTATCCTGCACCCACCGCGATGCCCACCTGGATGGTCACCACAGTGAGCCCATTGGCCGCGTCTTTGTGTTCGCCGCCCGCGCGGAGGATCGCCGCCTGGTTGTAGATACCCATGGCGCCGAAGGACACACCCCAGAGGACCATGAGGGCGAACATGCCAGCGGTCGAGGTGCCCAGTACGGGCAGCAGCGCGAACGCCAGCAAGAGAAGCCCGACGGCGGCAATCACCGAACGCCGTGGGTGGGAATCTGCGGTCAGGCCGGCGATCCAGATGCCCAGCAACCCGGAGACGCCCACCACGGACAGTGAGACTCCGGTGAGTGCCTCGGGCAGTCCCGATGCCAGGAGGAAGGGGGCCACATAGGTGAACAACGTGAAATGAGCGAGCAACAACAGCGGCCAGGCCGTGGCAACTGCGATGACGCCGGGCAGCTTGAGGGCAGCACGGATGGAGGGGGCTTTGTGGTTTCCGGGGTCATGCGCGGCAGGCAGCAGCCAGAACGCAAGGAACGCGAGCAGCACACCCACTCCGGCAAGGACAATGAAGGACGCCCGCCACGTCATGAGTGTCCCCATCAGGGTGCCGATCGGGGCGCCGACGGCCAAGGCGATGCTGGTGCCACTGAACACCACGGCCATGGACTTGCCCACGGAATGCGCCGGGACGATCCGCGCAACGTAGGGAGCCATGCTGGACCACAGCATGCCGTGGGCGATGCCGCCGAGCAGACGGGCAACTACCGCTACAGCCAGCGTCGGACTCAGTGCCAACAGGATGTTGCTGAGGGCAAAGACCAGGACGGTGCCGATGAGCAGGGTCTTGCGGGGAACCCTGCCGCCCAGAAGGCGCGATAAGGGCAGCGCGGTAAACACAATGATCGCTGCGTAGGCAGCGGTCAGCGAACCCACCGCCGATTCATCCACTCCAAGGTCGCGACTGATCTGCGGCAGGAGCCCCGAAGGCAGGAGTTCCGTGGTCACCGCCGTGAACCCGGCGGCCGCAAGCACCAACAAACCGCCCCACGGGATCTTGGTGGGGCGTTGGCTTGGTACCGGATTCTGGGGCGTCACCTCGTTCGGTGACTTGTTGTGCTGGGATGTGACCACGGCGGGGTCCTGCGTCAAAGATGCTCCTTGGGGATGAATCACGTATTCGGGGCGTTAGCGTGAACAATTCCAACGCTACGCAATTTGTTCCCGCGCAGGGAGTGTCTGCCAGACCTACCCATTTACTTGGAATGTCGCGGCGTCCTCCCGCAGACTGGGGCTGTGAAGCCCTTCCTTTTGCTGGCGACCCGGGCCGAAGACGCCGCAGCCGACGACGAGTACCTGGCCTATCTGCGATATTGCGGACTCGAAGAATCTGAATTGGTCCGTGTGAGGCTGGAAGCAGGGCCAATGCCTGCCATTAACTTGGACCACTACTCCGGCGTGATCGTGGGAGGAAGCCCCTACACCTCCAGCGATCCTGTGGAGGAGAAGAGCCCGGCCCAACTCCGGGTCGAAGCCGAACTTTCCGAGCTCCTGGACCGCATTGTTGAGCAGGACTTCCCCTTCCTGGGCGCCTGCTACGGGGTTGGCACGCTGGGTGTACATCAGGGCGCCACCATCGACCGACGATTTGGTGAACCTGTGGGACCTGCTGAGATCAAACTGACCGCCGAAGGTGAACGTGATCCGCTGCTCGCCGGGTTGCCGCACACCTTCGAAGCCTTCGTGGGGCACAAGGAGGCCTGCAGCAAACTCCCCGGCCACGCCGTCCTCCTGGCGAGTTCCGCCGCCTGCCCTGTGCACATGTTCCGCATCAAGAGCAACCTCTACGCCACCCAGTTCCACCCCGAACTCGACGTCGAGGGCCTGGTCACCCGGATCACCATCTACAAGGACGCAGGCTACTTCCCGCCACACCAGGCCGAGGAGCTCATCGAGACCGCCCGGCAGACCTCGATCACCGAACCCATGCGGGTCTTGAGGAACTTCACGGAACGCTACGCCCGCTAACCAACCCACGACGGCGGCAGGTCGCCGTCGTGGGTTAACCCGCCTGTCGATCGCAGCGGCTGTCGCTACGCCCGGGTGAGCTTACCGCCCCGTCAACCGGGGCACGGCGGGTGCCGTGGTGATGGGCGCGGGCGCCGGCGGGGGAGCCGGGGCATTGAAGGCGCCGCTGGGGTAGAGCGCCGTGGCCTCCATCATGTAGTTGGCCCACTGCGGCCCGGCGATCATGTACCCGTCCAAGGACTTGTAGAACTTCCCGTTGATGGTGACGCCCTGCCCCGCGCGCTGCTGGCCCGCCGAGGTGTCACCAAAGAACGAAGCCGTGGCCAAACGTGTGGTGTACCCGGCAACCCAGGTGGCGCCGTTGTTGTTGGACGTTCCTGTCTTGGCCGCTACCGGTACCTGGCTCTGCACCTTCGGGTTGATGTAGACGCCCGATCCCATCTTCAACACGTCCTGCAACACAGAGGTGACGCCTCGCGCCACGGCCGGCTTCACGGCATCGCGGCATTCGGTTTTTTGGGCGTCGTACTTGCGGCCTTGGGAATCGGTGATGTCGGAGATGGCGATGGGCTTGCAGTAGGTGCCGTCATTGGCGAAGGTGGCGTAGGCGGAAGCCAACACCACGGGCGCAACCCCGATGGAGCCCAGCAGGTTGCCGATCTGGTGCATGTTCACGGGGGCGTTGTCGAGGCCGCTGTGCAGGCCCACGGTGTCCACCATGCGTTGGATGCCGCAGAAGTCCAGCTGGGCAGCCGTGGCGAAGGTGGCCGTGTTGATGGAGTTGTAGAGCCCGTAGTTGATGGGCATGGGGCGGTAGTAGCCGGCGTCGTTGTTCTGCAGGTCATCGTCGGCGCCGAGGTTCTGGGCCTTCTGCGCTGAACTGTAACCGCCAAGGACGCGGCCGCAACTGTCACGCCACGGAAAGCCCACGGGGTAGACCCTGCGTGAGGCATCGACAATGGCCGTGGGGTTTTTGCCCTCATTAAGCCACTCTGCATAGATGAAGGGCTTCATGGTGGAACCTGGCTGGAAGCCGCCCGCACCGTTGAGGTCGTAGCCGTTCTCGTCCTTGGCGTCCACGTTGAAGTTCAGCTGGGTATCGTACTTGCCCGGCTCTGGAACGAACACCGTGTTCTGGGCCATGGCCAGGATTCGCCCGGTCCCCGGCTCCACGGTGGTCATGGCCGCCCCCCACTTGTCCGGGTTGTCCCCGGCAGAGGCATCCACTTGTGCCTGTGCTGCGGCCTGCAAGCGGCTGTCCAAGGTGGTCTTGATGACGAGCCCGCCGCGGTACAGGAGGCGCTCGCGGTCTGCCATGGTGGCGCCGTAGGCGTCGTTGTTCAGGATCAGGTGGGATACGTAGTCACAGAAGTAGGTGGCGATCACGGCCCCGGCGCAACCCTGCAGCGAGGGGGTGATCTTGAGTTCCACCGGCGTTGCCACGGCCGCGTCGTGGTCCGCCTGGTTGATCACGTGCTGTTCCAGCATCCGGTCCAGGACGATGTTGCGCCGTGCAATGGCTGCGTTGGGGTCAACCGTGGGGTCGTAGATGCTGGGTCCGTTGACCAGGCCCGCCAGCATGGCCGCTTGCGGCAGGTTGAGATCTTTCGCGGAAACGCTGAAGAAGTATCGTGAGGCAGCTTCGATCCCGTAGGCGTTGCGGTTGAAGAACACGATGTTGAGGTAGCCCTCGAGGATCTGGTCCTTGCTGAACCGCTTCTCCAATTCCAATGCCAGCTTGATTTCGCGGAGTTTGTCTCCCATGGTCTTCTGGCCGCTGAGCACCACGTCCTCCGGTCTGCCTTGCGAGAGCCGGGATTCGTTGAGGACGTTGGTGACGTACTGCTGGGTCAGCGTGGAGGCCCCTTGCCGGGTGCCTTTGGTGAGATTGGAGGTCAGCGCGCGCATGATGCCCTGCGCGTCCACGCCAGCGTGCTGGTAGAAGCGGTTGTCCTCAATGGCAACGATTGCCTGCCGGATGAACGGCGACATCTGGTCCAGTGGAACCTTGACGCGGTTCTCGGCGTAGAAGGTGGCGATGGGCGTCCCGTCGGAGGCCACCACGGTGCTGGACAGGGACGGGGAGTTGACGTCGAGTTGGCTGGGCAAGCTCTCGTAGAAACCGATGGACCCACCCACCGTGGTGCTGGTGAACGCAACCACCGGGACCACCAGCCCGGAGATCAACACGCCACAGAGGAAGCTGATGAAGAAGAACCCAAAGAGCCTGAACAGGAACCTGCCCAAACCGATGCGTTGACCCTTGTTCCGTGCCATTTTCCTGCCGTTCCGTCCGGATTCCTGGCTGAAAAGTAGCTACAGAATACGTCCGGTCCGGCCATCGATCCATGGTTGGGGTGGCCAAACAAGGTCCCAATAAGGACTCAATCCAGCGGCAGCGTCACGCTCACACTGGTGCCGCGCCCAAGCTCCGATTCGATGTCGACTGTCCCGCCGGCGTCGTGAACCGCAAGGGACATGAGCAGGAGGCCAAAGCCGTGACGCCGTCCGCTGGGGGCCGCGTGGATCTCGAAGCCAGTACCGTCGTCCGAGACCGTGAGCTGGATGCCGTGGTAAACCGCGTTGAGCCGGATGGTGAGTTGGCTGGCATCGGCGTAGTTGAGGGTGTTGCTGAAAGTCTCTTGGGCCACGTGGTAGAGCAGTCCCGCGGAGGCCGAAGAGATCTCGATGCCGTGGTGGGGGATGTCCCAGTGGACCTCAACCCCGGAGCGCCGGAGTGGTTCGGCCAGCCGGTCGATGCATCCCGCCACACCCAGTGCGTGGAAATCCACGGGATGCTGGTCCTGGATGATGCCTTTCACGGCCCTCACATCCGTTGGAGCTTCTGCCTGTTCCATTTCTTCCCCCACGTCGTTGTGTCCTGCTGGTTATTCGTTGCCGAAACCCCCAGGTATGGGTGCTTCGCCTGAAACCAGAGTCACGCCGCAACATCAAGGAACAGGTCCGTTTGGCTCAATTTCCCATCAAGTTTGTGGGGCCCGACGGCGGCACGTGCGTACCGCCGTCGGGCGCTGTTCTTCGTGCGCCCGGGGACGTATCTACTTGAGACTTACCGCCGGCCTCCAGGGCCCTGAGCCTGGGTGTACTGCCCGGCGGCAACGGTCCCCATGGACTCGGCGCCGTCGATGGAACCTGTGGTCAGCCCGGCCTTGGCGTCAGCACTGCCTCCCGTGTACACCGTGTACGTCTGGCCGTCACTGATGGCGGAGGAGGAGTAGACCAGGGACGCGATGGTCTTGGTGGTCACGAACGTTGCCACCACCTTGCCGGAGGAATCCACAAGGTGGATCGGGGTCCCGGCCGCAACGGAGGAGTTGAAGGTCAGCTGCACGCCGGACTGGGTGGACGTGGTTCCCGGGGTCACGGCCATGCCCGCGCTGCCGGCCGCGGCAACCGTTCCACCAGTGACGGTGAGGTCTCCGTTCACGTCCAGCGCGCCGTTGCCGTCATTCGTGGGACCGTTCACCACGATGGTTCCGCCGGAGATGGTGGCGCTGCCGTTGGAGTCCAGGCCGTCGCCCTCGGAGTTGATGGTCAAGGTTCCGCCGGAGACGTCCACGGTGTAGTCGCCGGCCTCCTGAGAGCCGCCGCCCATGCCGCCGCCCGGTCCGCCCATGCCCGTATCAGCGGAAGTGGAGGACGAACCGCCCGCTGCGTTCACGCCGTCGTCGTTGGACGTGATGGTGGTGTCGCCGCCGGAGACCACGATGTGCTGCGCTTCAAGCCCCTCCTCGGATGTGGCCACCGTGACAGTCCCACCGGAAACAGTGAGTGTGTTGTACGCCTTGACGCCGTCGTCGCCGGCATTGACGGTCAACGATCCACCGCTCACCAGCAGCCAGCCGCGGCCTTCGTCCGTGTCGTTGTCCGATTTCACGCCATCGTCGCCCGCCGTCACGGTGTAGGTGCCATCCAGCAGGGCCGTGTAGTCCTTGCCGCGGATACCGTCGTCGGCGGCGTTCACGGTGACGTTCCCCGAGGCCAGGACCAGTCCGTTCTTGGAGACGATGCCGTCCTTGTACTTTCCGTTGACGCTGAGCGAGCCGGGGCCGGCAATGGTCAGGTCGGCCATGGAATAGAGGGCGGCATTGGGTGCGTCGTCACCTTGGTCGGCGTACGTGGAAGCGTCCGTGAGCGTGTTGGAGGTGCCGTCCTGCAGATACACAATGGCCTCATCGGCGCTCTGGACCACGAAAGGCGAGCCGGTGGAGTTACCCAGCTCCACGCCGTCGAGAATAATCCGCACCGTATCCGAGTCACCGGCGGCCACCACGATCTTTCCGTCCGTCAGCGAGCCGCTCAGGCGGTAGGTCCCGGCGGCGCTGATGGTCACAGTGTTGCCGTCCAATGCCACCCCACTGGTGTTTGACGACGTCACTTTGCTGCCGCCGTCGGACAGGCTGATGGCCACTTCCGACGCGGTGTCCCACGTGAGGTCGTCGCTGTCGAAGTGGGTGTCCTCGGAGATGGTGGAGGCGTTGACTACTTGCTGGGTGGACGAGGTAGAGGTGGTGCCGGTGGATGTAGACGAGGTCGCGGCGGTGGAGCAACCTGCCAGCGAAACAGCGAGGGCGACGGCGGCAACGGAAAGGTAGGTACGGAGGGAGCGCATGGTGTCTTCCTAAGGGTGGGAGGGGTAGAGGTCAGTTGGCGGGCCGCAGGGGCAGGCGGCGTCGTAGGGTCTGGTTCCAGCGGTTGGCCGGCAGCTCGGGGTGGAGGGCTGCCATGCCCGTGGCGAACTTGGAGATCCGGCAGGGGCGGACACCATGTGCCCACAAATGCCTGTCCAGCGGCCCGGGGGCTGAGCCGGACTTCGTCTCCACCACCACGGCGTTGTCCAGCACCCACGGTTGGCCGTCGGGACGCTGCCACGTGACATCGGTATCGATCGTCGCGCGGCTGCCCGAGTCCGGCAGGTACAGCGTGGTGCGGTGGTAGGCGGTGGACAGCACGGGCTCCATGGGGCCGAACTCCACGTCCCCGATCGCCGCGGCCAGGGTTTCGTTCACATAGGCCAGGCCTTCGTCGGTGAGCCGGTCACGGTCGCAGGGTTCGTAGGGAATCCGTTCCTTGACGGTGGCTTTGCGGGCTCCTTCGGTCTTGACTTCCAGGAAGCTCACGGCGCTGTCCACGTACGTTCGGGTGCGGACCTTGAACCGCCGGCGCCTGCCATGCGCCGCCATCATGTAGCTGTCCAGTTCCGGGGTGTCGAAGTAGACGGAGTCGTAGGCGAACGTCCGGCTGCCGTCCATCTCCAGCACGCGTGCCTCGGTGGTGAAGCCGGCGAAGATCCGGCGGGCGCTCGCCGAGGGGACCAGGTACTTGCGGTCCACCCGGGTCAGCAGCGCGGCTTCGGTTGTCAGCTCTTCAAGCCCGACGGCGGGAAGCTGGCTGAGGTGCGGAATGACGGGGGCTGCGTCGGGGCGGCTCATGCGACACCTGCCGAGGTGTGGCGCTCGGCTTGCTCCGCTTGCTGCGCGGTGTGCTGGTGGGGCTGTGCCTCTTGCTGGTGGGCCGGCGGTGTTTGCTGCTGGGAGTGCCAGGCTTGCTGCGCCGCCTGCTGGTGGGGCTGTGCCGCTTGCTGGGCTGCCTGTGCTGCAGAGCCCGGGAACACGGAGCCCGGAAGCTCCTGCGGTGCCGGGGCCAGTGCACCCGCGGGCCGGTCGAAGCCGAGCTGCGCGCTCGCCTGGACGGAGCGCCGTGCCCGGACTGCGTAGCGCACATCCACGATCGTCTTGTCGTTGACCAGGTCCAGCTCCTGGATGGTGGCCGAGTGAACCGTGCCGTTGAGGACTTCCTCCAGCCGGGCATTGAGTTCAGGTTCATTGTTGATGGCCCGGTCCAGGACCACGGTTTGGTGGCGGTACGCGGGAAGGACGGCCGGGTTGTCGCCGATGAACATCACCAGCAGCACCAGGCCCATAAGGGACAATGTCAGCCACAGGGGCTCCACTCCGATGCCGGCGATCAAACCCAAGGCCAGCGCCGAGAAGTAGTAGGCCACCTCGTGCTGGGCCAGTTCCGTGGACCTGAGCCGGATGATCGAGAGGACACCGAAGAGTCCCAGCCCCAGTCCAACGCCGGCCGCGGATCCGGAGAGGGCAGTGGCGACTGCCAGGACTCCCACGTTCATGCCGAGGTAGGAAACCACCAGGTCACGCCGCCGGTGCCGGCGCAGGTAGAGGGCCAAGGTGAGGATGGTGATGGCAATGAGGTCTGCTGCCATGAGGATGATGGTGTTCATCGGATTCTCCGGAATCTGTTGGTGGGCTGGTTTCCACGATTCCCGGTGCTGCTGTGCTGAAACTGTGCCGGGGCCAAGGCTGGGATATGACTTTCGACGTCGGCCCTGGGGTGTCCACGCGTAGGTCCCGTCTGCCCATACCCGGCCTCCGTAAGCACCTCCGCCGGATCTTCCCCCGAAGAGGCTGGCTGCGAAGCACGGACCCTGCCGGCGAACAGGAAGCGCTGCTGGACGGCATAGCTCACACCGAGGAGGGCCAGCTCCGTGGCAAGCTTCGCGGGCAGCTCGGGTACGGCCAGTGACGTCAGCGACCACATGATGGCGTAGTTGGCTGTGAGCAGGACGAGCACCAAGGCCACGTAGCCGGAGATCGCCGAACGCAGGGATTTCTCCTTGCCGTGCTCAAACACCAGATTGCGGTTCACCAGGAAATTCACGCCCGCGCTGACGGCCCTGGCACCAACCACGGCCAGCAGGAGGGAATCTGAGAGCGCCGTCAGCATCAGGAAGACGATGGTGTCCACCAGGAAGGCAGAGAACGACGAGCCCAGGAACTTCAGCAAAGGTGCATAGATCCTGACCGAGTCCGCTACGGGGCGGAAATGCGAGCCTGAGTTGTGGTCCAGGTACACCGTGGCGATCTCCACGGTATCTATGCCGTAGCCCGCCTGCTTGGCCTCGAGCAGCAGGTTGAGTTCGTACTCGTAGCGTTGGCCGCGGACCGTCAACAGCCAGGGGATCATGTCCGCGCGGTACCCCCTCAACCCGGTCTGGGTATCAGGAATCCCTTGGCCCGTTGCGAGCTTGAACAGCCACCGCGTCACCGTATTGCCAAACTTGCTCCGAGCCGGCACATCGCCGCTGAAGGAGCGGCAGCCCAGCACCATCGAGGCCGTCACGCTCCGCACCCTGTCCGCTACAGCCAGGATGTCGGCCACTCCGTGCTGGCCGTCGCTGTCCGCGCAGACCACGTCATGGCCGGGGAACCTGTCCGCGATGAATGCGAAGCCGCTCTTGAGGGCGTGGCCTTTTCCGCCGTTTGCCGCATAACTGAGGACGTGGCACCCAAGCCGGGTGACGCCGTCGAACACGTCCTGGAAGGCGGGGCCGGAACCGTCGTCAACCACCACGATGGTGATCCACGGATCCGCGTCCCTAAGGTTGCTGACCAAGGAGATGAGCTGCTGGTCCGGCTCGTACGCCGGTATCAGGATGATCATGGTCACTGGGCGATGTAGAGGATGTCCGAGGTGCCGCGCTCTTTGTTCTCACCGAGCGGGTTGTTCACCAGGGATCCGTTGAAGTACATGGTGGAGGAGCCGCCGCCGTCGATGTTGTACGCGGTGGTGGCGCCGAGGTCCTTCATGATCTGGGCCAGGCCCGTCATCGTGACGCCGGCGGAATAGCCCGGGCTGCGGCCGTCTACCACGACGAACACCAAATGGTTCTCGTCGATCACACCCACAGCCGTGCGTGGTTGCTCGCCCTGGATGGAGTGGTTGCCGAAGTTGGTGTCCACCTCCACATCCTCGATGCCCGAGGCGATCTCGCCGTTGTCCAGCAACGACGGGCCGAAGGAGAGCGTGTTCCACACACCGTCGGCCACGAGTTGTTCGGCCGTGGTGGTGGTCTCGTCGTACACCTTCACGGTGCCGTCCTTGTAGAACGCGAGGCCCTGCCGCGCGCCCTCGTCCCGGTACACCACACCGTTCCGGATCACGATGCCCGTGTCCCGGAAGCCGTAGTAGTCGCCGTTGATGGCGAAGATCGCGTTGTTATCGGCGGCGATGTCCGAGGTGTTCTCGGTGATGTTCTCGCCGAAGGTGTCCTGCGCGAAGGCCGACTTCAGCGTGGTGGCGTCGCTGAGGACGACATCGGCAACGTAGTAGGTCACGGTGCTGTCGCCGCTGCCGGTTGTCACCGTGGAGATGGTGACGCCCGTGTCGCCTTGGGTGTAGCTGGTGTCGGTGACGACGGCTGATTCGTTTGTTGTGTCCGAGGTGGTGGTTGTCCCGGCCTGGCTGGCCTCATAAGCGGAGGCGTTGGTGATTTGGGCGTGCGGGATGACGAAGCGGTCCAGGGCCCAGGCAGCCGCACCTCCCGCAGAGAGAGTGACCGCCAGGACAGCGGAGACGACGGCGCGCCGGGTCCGGCTGCCCTTTCGGTGTTCGGTCTGTGGAGGAGTCATGCCTCCTTTTTACGGAGGCAGGCTACGCCGGAGGTTTGCTGGGCTTATGCGTGGGCTGTGAAGGGTGCCCCTTGGCTGTGAAGGGTTTGCCGGCGGTGTCCTGGGGCTGGTCCCGGCGCTGTTGTCAGCGCCTGCGGTCGGCCTGCAGCGCGGCCTCCTCGATCCGGTAGCGGTGGGCAGCGAGCTCCTCGGAGTTCCGCGGCGGGATGTTCGGATCGTTCGGTCGCTGGCCGGCCTGGCCGTCGATGAGTTCCCGGATGATGTCGGCGTGGCCTGCGTGCCGGGCTGTCTCCACACACATGTGCACCAGGATCTGGTGCAGGGTCACGTTCTTCTTTTCCTCGGACCACCACGGCACCACACCGGGTGCATCCAAGGGGAGGGACTCGATGGTTTCGTCGCTGTGCTTGGCAGAGAAGTGGTGCAACTCGATGATGCTCTGCATGGTTTCGTCCGCCGGAACCCACATATCGGCGTCGGGCTCGGCTGTGGCCTCATACCACGGAAGTTCCCTCCCGTCGGGCCGCCCGAAGGTCTCTCCGAAGTACCCCAACTCCACGCTGGCCACGTGCTTCACCAAGCCCAGCAGGTTGGTCCCGGTGGGAGTCATGGGCCGGCGGGCATCGTATTCGCTCAGGCCTTCCACTTTGCCGAGCAGGTCGGCCCGGCGTGTGCGGAGGTAGTTCAGCAACGTTGCTTTCTCATCCATGGGAGCACTCTACCGATTCCCTGCGGCGCCGTGTGGGACGCGACTTCGCTGGAAACCGGTCCTTTCGCACGGAAATTTGCATCGGTTTTCGCACCTCTCCCGCGACCCCGAAGTGCCCGACGGCGGTGCTACCGCGGCGCCCGGTCGATGACGCAGAAGCGGTTGCCGTCGGGATCTTCCAAAACCACGAAGTCGGGGTCTTCAGGGTACAGGTCCCAGTCGACGTGCCCGGCGCCAAGGGAGACAAGCCGTTCAATCTCGGCCGCCTGGTCATCCGCGTATAGGTCCAGGTGGATCCGGGGGTGTTCCTGGACAGGGGTTTCGCTGAACATCAGGGCGAGCTGCGCGCCTGGACCGGAGGCCGGCACCAGGATCACCCACGTGTCATCGCCGGGCTCGCGGGGTACGTAGCCCAGGGCCGCCTGCCAGAACTCCGTTGCACGGGCGAGGTCGTTGACGCCCAGGACTGTACTGCCGATGGTCAACATGTGCCCAGCGTAGTCCCTTGTTTGGGCGCTAAGTGGGTGCCACAGTGAACCATGGCCACCGAAGAGGACGTCCGGAAGATCTGCCTTGGCCTGCCAGGGGTTACCGAGCGACCCAGTTGGGGGCAACCCGCGTGGTTCGCCAAGACCCTCATGGCCCGGATCTGGGAGGACGGCGTGGTCACGGTCAAGACCGACGAACGCGAAGCCCTGACAGCCATGGAACCGGACAAGTTCTTCTGGACTCCCCACCATGACCGTTCCCCGAACCTCGTCCTTGTGCACCTCACCAAGATCGACGTCGGTGAACTCGCCGAGCTGCTCCAAGAGTCGTACCGGATCGCCGGCGGCCCGAAGTAAACGTTCGACCCGCGCCTCCGTCCGTCCCGTTGGCCCGTGCCTCCGCAGTCGCTGGAAAACGACGAAATCGCCGGAAGGTTCCCTGCGAAGGGGCAGTGTTCCGGCGATTTCGGCGCTCCAACGCGGACCGGGGCGGGCTAGGCTTGCACGCATGGGGGACAACAACATACGTGGGGAACACAACTCACCGCAGCCTGCACGCAAAGTCCGTGCCGTCGTCGTGCCTTTGCTGGCGCTGATCGCCGTGATAGCCGGGCTGATCGCGGCGTGGAACGGGAAGGACGAACCCATGGGTTGGTTCGCCTACGCGCCACTCAGCGACACGGTCTTTCAACCATCCGGCGGGGCATTCGTCAGCCAAGGAACGCAGATCGGCCTGCTCATCGCTGTGCTGGGCCTGCTTTCCCTGACGTTCTGGTCCGGCTTCACCCTTGGACGACGCCGCCGCTGAGCTGAGCTGCGCCGAAACCGCCCGAAAACGACGAAATCGCCGGAACGTTCCCTGCGAAAGGGCAGCGTTCCGGCGACTTCGGCGCAGACTAGGTGAGCTTCACCTGGCGGTTCATGTCCTTGTACAGCAGGTACCGGAACTCGCCCGGCCCACCGGCGTAGCAAGCCTGCGGGCAGAACGCGCGCAGCCACATGAAGTCGCCGGCCTCGACCTCAACCCAGTCGTTGTTGAGGAGGTACATGGCCTTGCCTTCAAGGACGTACAGGCCGTGCTCCATGACGTGGGTTTCCGGGAAGGGAATCACGCCGCCGGGCTGGAACGTGACGATGTTGACCTGCATGTCGTGCGCAAGGTCGCTGGAGTCCGTGAAACGCGTGGTCTTCCAGACGTCGTTGGTGTCCGGCATGGACGTGGGCTCAATGTCCTTCTCGTTGGTCACGAAGGACTTGGCCTCGTAGCCCTCGAGCCGCTCGTACGCCTTGCGGATCCAGTGGTAGGACACGATGTCGTCGGAGACGTTCTCCACGCCCCACTCGGCACCGGCCGCGAGGTAGGCGTAGCCGCCCTCTTCGAGGTGGTGCAGTTCGCCGTCGAGGGTCAGGTTCAGCTTGCCCTTGGTCACGAAGACCACGCCTTCAACGCCGGACTCGAACTCGGCCTTCGGAGCGCCGCCGCCCGGAGCGATCTCCACGATCAGCTGCGAGAACGTGGTGGCGAAGCCGGAAATCGGACGCGCGATGATCCACGAACGCGTGTTGGTGAAGCCCGGCAGGTTGCTCGTGACGATGTCCGTGAGGACGCCCTTGGGGATCACGGTGTAGGCCTCGGTGACGATGGCCCGTTCGGTGGTCAGGTGGGTCTGCGGCGGCAGCCCGCCCTGCGGGTAGTAGTAGTTGCCCATACGGTGCTCCTAATCAGTGCGAAGTTGGTTGTGCGAGCCGCGGGTGCGCCAGTGCGGTCAGCTGGGAAAGTTCGACGCCGGCAAGCGCCTTGACCTCGTCGGTCCCCACTGCGCCGCACTGGACGCCGCGGAGGACGAAGCCTGCAAGGGCACGCGCGGTGGCGGGCTCGTCCATGACGCCGCCTTCGGTGCGTTCGACGTAGTTGCGCAGTCGCAGCGCCGCGGCCGGCAGGCCTTCGCGGTAGAAAGCGTACGACGCCGAGAAACGGCTGGGGAGCTGGGCGGCGTGGAGATCCCAGCCCTGGTAGTAGCCGTTTTCCAGGGAGCGGCGTACCAGGCGGCCATGCAGCTTCCACGCGTCTTCCACCGCGTCACCCACGGGGATGATGTTGGTGGAACCGTCGGAAAGGCGGATGCCCGTGCCTGCGACAGCCAGTTGCATGACTTCCTTGGCGAAGTCGGCCACGGGGTGTTCCATGGACTGGTATTCCGCGGAGATCCCCAATGAGGCGCTGTAGTCGTACGTGCCGTAGTGCAGGGCGCTGATCCGGCCGGGAACCACGTGGGGGAGCTGGGCCACCGGGGAAGTTCCGTCGGCGCCGAGGATGAGCTGCGGGGTTTCCACCTGCACCTCAAAGCGAAGCCGTCCCGCCGGGAGTCCGTGAACTTCTTCAAGCCGCGAGACGGCGTAATCCATGGCCTGCACCTGCGCCACCGTGGTGACCTTCGGCAGGGTCAGGATCAGCCCGGCCGGGAGTTCCCCGGAAGCAGCGAGCGTGGAGACGAACAAATCCAACGTGCGAAGACCGCGTGCCCGGGTGGGGGCCTCAAAGCACTTGAAGCGGATGCCGATGAAGGGCGGAGCCGTTCCGGCAGCCACCGCAGCAGACACGGCCTTGGCGGCAGCAACGACGTCGGCATCTTCTGCCTCATCGCCGCGGTCGCCGTAGCCGTCTTCGAAGTCCAGGCGGAGGTCCTCGATGGGCTCGGACTGCAATTTGGCAGCAACCCGGGCCGCGACAGCGGCAGCAAGATCGGGCTCCTGGCCCAAAAGCTGACCGAGCTTCTCGAGACCACCGTGCGCCTCCGCCGTCGCGAGCGCCTGGGCTCCCCACTCGGCCGCAAAGGAAGCAGTGAAGCGGTCGGCCGGGACATAGACGGTGTGGATCGGCTGGCGTGAGCCGTCGTCGCCGGGGTAGTTGCGGTCAAGCAACTGGTCCGTGGCGGCGAGCTGTGACTCGATGTGGGCCAGATCGGAAGACGAAAGTGAACCCATCTCAGCCCACCAGCTCATACGCGGGCGTGGTGAGGAAGTCCGTGTAGTCGTCGGAGAGGCAGATGTCCTCGATGAGCTTGGACGCCGGCTCGTAGTACTTGGTGAAGTTCTCGTCGCCGAATTCGATGCGGAGGCGTTCGGTTTCTTCGCCGAGGATGCGGCTGACCAGTTCGCGGGTCACCGTGTTGCCGGTGTCCGCGAGGATCGACTTGTTGCGCAGCTGCTGCCAGACCTGGGAGCGGGAGATTTCCGCGGTTGCGGCGTCTTCCATGAGGTTGTGGATGGCAACCGCACCGCTGCCGGAGATCCAGACGCCGGTGTAGGCGACGGCGACGTAGAGGTTCAGGCGCAGTCCGGCTTCGGTGACGGTGCCGCCGGCGGAGGCGACGTCGATGAGCTGCTCGGCGGTGACGTTTACCTCGGGGCGCTGCTTGTCGATCTGGTTCGGGCGGTCCCCGAGCACGGAGTCGAACACTTCGCGGCAGGTGGAGACCAGGTCCGGGTGGGCAACCCAGGAACCGTCGAAGCCGTCGTTTGCTTCGCGGGTCTTGTCGGCGCGGACCTTGTCGAACGCTGCGGCGGTGACGTCGGGCTGTTTGCGGTTGGGGATCACTGCGGCCATGCCACCCATGGCGAAGGCGCCGCGCTTGTGGCAGGTCTTGACCAGGAGTTCGGTGTAGGCGCGCATGAAGGGCGCCGTCATGGCAACCGTGGCACGGTCCGGGAGGACGAACTCTTCGCCGGCATCGCGGAAGTACTTGATGATGCTGAAGAGGTAGTCCCAGCGGCCGGCGTTCAGGCCGGAGGCGTGGTCGCGGAGTTCGTAGAGGATCTCGTCCATCTCGAACGCGGCGGGGATGGTCTCGATCAGGACTGTGGCGCGGATGCTGCCCTGTGGGATGCCGAGGTAGTCCTGGGCGAAGACGAACACGTCGTTCCACAGGCGGGCCTCGAGGTGGCTTTCCATCTTGGGCAGGTAGTAGTACGGGCCGTGGCCGTTCAGGAGCAGCTGCTTGGCGATGTGGAAGAAGTGCAGTCCGAAGTCCACCAGGCCGCCGACGGTGGGTTCGCCGTCGATCAGGAGGTGGTTCTCCTCCATGTGCCAGCCGCGGGGGCGGGCTACGACGACGGCCAAGGGAGCGTCCGTGCGGAGGCGGTATTCCTTGCCTTCGGGGGAGGTGTAGGCGAGGGTTCCCTGGGCGGCGTCGCGGAGGTTGAGGATCGCGTCGATGACGTTCGGCCACGTCGGGGTGGAGGCGTCTTCGAGGTCTGCGAGCCATACCTTCGCGCCGGAGTTCAGCGCATTGATGGCCATCTTGGCCGGGGTGGCCGGGCCGGTCATTTCAACGCGGCGGTCCTGCAGGGCTGCCGGTGCTTCGGCGACTTTCCAGTCGCCGTCGCGGATTTCCTGGGTTTCCGGGAGGAAATCGAGGCGGCTGGTTTTCGCCACGGTGTCCCGTTTGGCCTTGCGGGCCTGGAGCAGTTCGTTGCGGGTGCCGGCGAAGCGCTTGTGCAGTTCCTCGATAAAGGCCAAGGCTTTGGGGGTGAGGATTTCCTCGGCGCGTTCGATCGGCCGGGGATCAGTGACTGTAATAGCCATGGGAGCGGATTCCTTTGTCTATAGTGCGCTGGTGCTAGCTGGCTGCGTTTGCGTGGGCTGCAGCTGCAACAGCGGCGGCCACATCTCCGGCAACGTGGGGATCGAAGACGCTGGGGATAATGTAGCTCGCGTTGAGCTCGTCGTCAGCTACCCGGTTGGCAATCGCCTCGGCTGCGGCCACCAGCATGTTCGGCGTGATGTCCGAGGCTCCGGCATCCAGCAGGCCGCGGAAGAAGCCCGGGAAGGCCAGAACGTTGTTGATCTGGTTGGGGAAGTCGCTGCGTCCGGTAGCTACAACCGCTGCGTGCTTGGAGGCGATGGCGGGGTCGATTTCCGGAGTCGGGTTGGCCATGGCGAACACAATCGCGTTCTCGGCCATGGAGGCAACCTGCTCTTCGCCGATGACGTGCGGGGCGCTGACGCCGATGAACACGTCGGCTCCCTTGAGGGCGTCGTGGAGGCTGCCGGAGAAGCCTTCCTCGTTGGTGTTCGCGGCGATCCAGCTGCGGTGCTCGTCGTCGTACTTTTCACCCGAGTGGATGGCGCCGGAACGACCCGCGGCGACGATGTGCTGTGCGCCCTGTGCCTTGAGGAGCTGGATGATGGCGGAGCCGGCAGCTCCGACGCCGGAGACCACGATCTTGACCTCGGAGAGCTTCTTGTCCACCACGCGGAGGGCGTTGACCAGGGCCGCGAGCGTGACGATCGCGGTGCCGTGCTGGTCGTCGTGGAAGACCGGGATGTCGAGTTCTTCGCGGAGGCGGTTTTCGATCTCGAAGCAGCGGGGAGCCGCGATGTCTTCGAGGTTGATGCCGCCGTAGACGGGGGCCATGGCCTTGGCGATCTTGATGATCTCTTCGGTGTCCTGGGTGTCCAGGCAGACCGGCCAGGCGTCAACGTTGGCGAACTGCTTGAACAGTGCGGCCTTGCCTTCCATGACGGGAAGCGCTGCGGCGGGGCCAATGTTGCCCAGGCCCAGGACAGCGGAACCGTCGGTGAGGACGGCGATGGTGTTGCGCTTGACCGTCAGGTTGCGGGCGGCCGCCGGGTCTTCGGCGATCGCCAGGCAAACACGCGCGACGCCGGGAGTGTAGGCGCGGGACAGGTCGTCGCGGTTGCGCAGGGCTACTTTCGGGACGACCTCGAGCTTGCCGCCCAGGTGCATCAGGAAGGTGCGGTCGGAGACGTGCTGGACCTTGACGCCGTCAAGAGCGTTCAGGGCGTCCTTCACGCGAGCGGCGTGGTCATCGTCGGTGGTGTTGCAGGTGACGTCCACGACGATGGTCTCGTGGTGGGATTCCGTGACGTCCAGTGCGGTGATTGCTGCACCGGCTGCACCAACCGCGGCTGCCAGTTCGCTGGTCGCGGTGAAGCTCGACGGCGCGGAGACGCGCAGGGTGATCGAGTTACCGGGGCTCGGATTCGCCATTGAAATTCCTCCTGTTAGGCCCGTTCCCGGGCCGCCGTTCCAAACTGAATGTTTTCGTATTATGGATATTATTATCTACAAAGTGGAAACACAACCCCCTGCCCGGTCATGTTCGGTGTCGTCGCGAAGGTGTCCGGCGTGCTGTATCTTGGGTGTTCTAAGCAATTCTTTTCACGATGCGGATAAGAGTTGTCGGAATCTGAGTCATTGGAGACAAGGGAATGGCTGAAAAAGCCTCCGGAGGCGTGCAGTCCGTTGAGCGCGTCTTTGAACTGCTGGAACTGATCACGGATGCAGGCGGGGATGTCACGCTCAGCGAGCTGTCGTCGTCCACCGACCTGCCCTTGCCTACCATCCACCGCCTTTTGCGGACCCTCGTGGCGCTCGGCTACATCCGCCAGCTCCCCAACCGCCGGTACGCGCTGGGCCCCCGTCTCATTCGTTTGGGAGAGGCCGCCAGCAAGCAACTTGGTGCCGTGGCCCGCCCCCAGCTGAAGACCCTCGTGGAGCGGCTTGGCGAAACGTCCAACATGGCCGTCCTCGATTCCGACATGGTGATCTACGTAGCGCAGGTCCCGTCCATGCACTCCATGCGCATGTTCACCGAGGTAGGCCGCCGCGCCCATACCCATGACACCGGCGTGGGCAAGGCCATCCTGGCGCAGCTCGACGACGAGGTGGTCCGCGGCATCGTGGCCCGCACCGGCATGCCCACCCCGACGGCCAAGAGCATCGGGGACATCGACTCGCTCCTGGCCGACCTGAAGCTCATCCGTGAACGCGGCTACTCCATTGACGAGGAAGAGCAGGAGCTCGGCGTACGTTGCTTCGCCATGGCCGTGCCGAACGCTCCCACGCCCACGGCGATCTCCGTTTCCGGCCCGATCACGCGTGTGGACCAGACCTTCGCCGACCGCGCAGTTCCGATGCTGCGGGAGGCCGCCATGGCAATCTCCGCGGAGCTCAACCAGAACTGACCCGCGCCAAGTTGGCAGAAGATGGCAATGTTCCCCGTGAACATTGCCATCTTTTGTTATCTCGGCGCGCGTACTGCGCGCGTGGCCTTCTTCAGCATGGAATTCACCACGATCGGGTGTACCGCCCGAACGATGCCAAAGTACAGCTTTCCGCGCCACCCCTTGAGCTCGACGGCGGTGGTCACCCTCATCAGCCGGCGCACCGGATCAACACCGACGGCGGCCGCGAAGTTCAGGTGCTTGTCCTGGACGTAGATCAGGGCTTCTTCGCCGGACTGTTCGCTCACCTTGAAGGTGTCCTTGGGGGCCTTCGGAATGCCGATCAGCGGAACCAGCGCCTGCCTTAATCGCATTGCTCCAGCAACCCAGCGCGGCATGGACTCGAGGGCAAACAACCGCTCCGCCCACTCGGTTGGATCCGTGCCGGCGCCGTCGGGAAGAGCGGCCAGGCAAACGTCCGCATAGTCAGGCGCGGGGATTTTGCTAAGGGCCAGTGAACGGAAGCACGGCAGCTCAGTCATGAGCCGAGCCTATCGGCGACCAGGTCCCGGTGGCGCCTGCCGCCGTCGTACGTTTTGCCCAAAGGCGCGGCTAAGCCGACGAAAGGCGGCAGTGTCCCCCAAGGAAAACACTGCCGCCTGTCGCGTGCGGGAGGGTGCTAGTGCTCTGAGGACGAGGTGCTCTTGAGCGGGACCTCGTTGCCTTCGGCGTCGATCAGCTTGCCGTTCTCGAAGCGGTCGCCATGTTCCAGGCACTTGACGTCCTCGGGTGTGACCACGCGCTCCGTGCCTGCCACGAACACCGACTGGTTGTCCGAGTTGCCGGCTTTGAAGTGGTTGAACAGGATGTTCAGGATGATCGCCATGACCGCGGCCGAGCTGATGCCGGAGTGGAAGATCGTGGAGAACCAGGACGGGAACTGGTCGTAGAACTTCGGGGCAGCAATCGGGATCATGCCGAAGCCGATCGAGGCAGCCACGATGATCAGGTTCATGTTGTTCTTGTATTCGACCTTCGCGAGGGTGCGGATACCGCTGGCGGCAACCGTACCGAAGAGCACAACGCCGGCACCGCCCAGGACGGGCGTCGGAACCGCTGCGACGACTCGGCCGAGGATCGGCAGGAGGCCCAGGACAACCAGGATGAGGCCGCCGGCGCTGACCACGAAGCGGCTCTTGATGCCCGTGATGGCAACGAGCCCGACGTTCTGGGCGAAGGCGCTCTGCGTGAAAGAGTTGAAGAGCGGGGAGATGGCGCTGGAGAGCATGTCGGCGCGCAGGCCGTTGCCGATGCGGCGGGAGTCAACCTTGGTGTCCACGATCTCGCCCACGGCGATGATGTCAGCTGAGGTCTCCGTCAGCGTCACCAGGATGACGATCAGCATGGAGATGATCGCGGCGACTTCGAACGTGGGAGCACCGAAAGCGAACGGGGTGGGGAAGGCCACGATGTCGCCCTGGCCAACCTTGGAGAAGTCGGCCATGCCGGTGACGGTTGCGATGACCGTGCCAATGACCATGGCCAGCAGGATCGAAAGGCGGGAGATGGCGGCGTTGCCGATCTTGCTCAGCAGCAGGACGACGCCCATGGTCAGTGCCGCGAGGCCGATGTTGGCCATGCTGCCGTAGTTGTCAGCCTTGGCGTTGCCGCCCATGGCCCAGTTGGCCGCAACCGGCATGAGGGTCAGGCCAATGGTGGTAATCACCGTGCCGGTAACCACCGGTGGGAAGAACTTGATGATCTTCGAGAACAGGGGAGTGATGGCCAGGCCGATCAGCGAGGCCACGATCACCGAGCCAAAGACCGCCTGGATACCACCGCCGCCCTGCACGATCGCCACCATCGTGGAAACGCCGGCGAAGGAGACGCCCTGGACCAGCGGGAGCTGCGAGCCGAACCACGGAATGCCGACCGTCTGGAGAATGGTGGCCAGGCCGCCGACGAACAAGCAGGCTGCGATCAGGAGGCCGATGTCCTGCGAGGACATGCCCGCGGCCGCGCCAATGATCAGTGGCGGAGCGATGATGCCGCCGTACATGGTGAGAACGTGCTGGAAGCCGTAAGCGAAGGTGCTTCCGATCGAGAGCCGCTGGTCCTCGGGACGCGCGGCGGTGGTATTGGCGGGGCGGGACTTCTTCTTGGTGTTCATGGCAGACTTTCTGGGTTCATGGCAGACGCCTTCGTCTGGCTAACTGTGTCTGGCTAACAAAAGTGTGGGTGTTTTTGGGGTCGGGTTTGGGTGCAGGTTCCGCTGTTGCGGGGGCGTCCCTCTGGCGGAACCTGCACACGAACTCCGGGTGGCCAGGCCCGCGGTTGCTTCGCGGGCCTAAGCCGGGCGGTGCTTAGCAGAAGCCGGCGATGCCGCTCCAGGCAACGGGCGCGGCCGTGGTGTTGTCGCGCTGGACGGTTGCTTCGATGAGGCCGTACGGGCGGTCCGCGGCGTAGAAGACCTCGTTGGGGTTGTCCAGGCCGAACGGGCCCAGGTCAACCAGGAAGTGGTGCTTGTTCGGCATGGAGAACTTGATCTCGGCAACTTCGCTGTGTGCCTCGAGGACCTTCTTGCCCATGTCGAAGAGGGTCTGCTGCAGTGCGTGCGAGTAGTTCTCCGTGAAGCCCTCAAGAAGAAGGGCCTTGATGTCCTCGTAGCTCTTGTTGAAGTCCGTGGCCGAGGCGTCCAGGTTGGTGTTGTAGCGCCAGCGGGCGGATACGTCGGTGGCGAGGATGCGGTCCGTGGTCTCGGGGAGGGTGGTGTACTTGTCGCGCGGGTAGCCGACAAAGCCGGACTGCGTGGTCTTCAGGACGGTCAGGTCCTTGAGGCCGGAAACAATGTGGGTGGTTGCGCCATCGCGGACGACGACGGCGGTGCGCACCTCTTGCCCGTTGCGGACGAAGCTGTGGTCGTGGCTTTCGCCGTGGGCCTGGATGCGGTCCCAGCTGTAGGACTCAGCTTCCCAGCGTCCGCCGGTAACCCATGAGAACTCGCCGGTGAAGTGGTTGGCGAGGCGCAGCAGGAAGGCCTCAGGGGAGCCCACACCTTCACGGGCGAAGGCGTAGACGGTGTTCTTCTGGGTGTCGGTGGCAACGACGTGGCCGTTGTCGCCCTCGAGGTGGGCTGCCTCGAAGTCACCACGGAGCTGCGAGGTGACGTTGAGGTCTTCGATCTGGTGGCGGTCCGTATCCCGGGTGACCTTGACGACGCGGACTTCTGCTTTGCCGTACTGGTTTTCGCCGAGGACGATGTTGTTGCTCATGGTCATATCCCAACTTCTATGCGGTGGAAACTACGTTCCATCAATGAAATTAAGCGCGTGTTTCCACTGCGTTTCTGGTGGAGCCGACCCCAACAAAAAAGAGCCGGCATCCATGGATGCCAGCTCATTACGACCCTGCCTGCTGCTCTCAGGTTACGTGACCTACGCCACGAACTCATTCGAGAGTAGCGCATGGTTTGGGGATGTGTATACGGCTTCCGGGGGATCGTTATGAAGCAGCCAAATGTGACCGGGGCAACTTCTCGGGAGTGAAAGTGGGTCTTGACGCTTGCTTTCGGCTTCTCCTAGACTTTTCACATAACAAAAGAAAGTTTCCAATATGCGGAACTTTGAAGCATGCGAGCACTGGAAAGAGGAGGAACAGATGGACTCGAAGGATACGAACAACGTCGTGGAATTCCCGGCGCCGGGCCAGGAACTGTACCTGCCCTTCGGTGCTACCGATCCGGACTTTTACATTCCGGCCGACTGCGATCGCAAGGCCGGCGGATTCTCCCGCTGGCTGCGCGCGCTCCCAGTCTTCGGCCGGCAGCGCCCCTGACCTGCAACGGGGGCGCGGACTCTGCGCAACAGAGCCAACGAGGCGGGCGGCACCTGGGGAGGTGCCGCCCGCTTTGTTGTGCCCCCGCCACCACCCGCCCCCGCCCCTCCGCCACCACCCCGCCCCTCCGCCGTCGGCCACCCCGCCCGCGCCCACCCCGCGCCCCGCCCCTCCGCCACCACGCTGCCCCGCCCACCCGTGCCGTCGTCCGCGCCCACCTCACCGTCGGCCGTTTCGATGCCTCGCTGCGTGGAGTGCCGTGCGAACGGCATGTTGCGCAGTGAAGCATCGAATCGGGAGTGCCTGCCGAGGTGTTCCTGTCACTTGAGGGCCCGCAGCAGTCGCGTCTTGAACTCATGCTCGTTGAACAGGTCCCGCCATTTGATGCGGATAAACCTCCAGCCGATCTCCATCAGTGCCTTCTCCCGTTGGCGCTCTTTGTAGATCACCTCTGCAGTTGGTGCGTAGTCGAAGTACTTCACTTTGCCGTCGAACTCCAGTGCCAGCATCCTCTTGCGCCATGCGAAATCCATCCGATGAAGTCCCTCTGGAGTGATGGCCTCGACCTGGAGTTCGGGGAGATCAATCCGTAGTCGTTGAATCAACTCGCGCGTCAGCGTCTCGCCAGGAGATTCGGACCGGGCATCGGCGCTGTCCAACGCCCTCCTGAGGCTTTGCACTCCATTGCGTCCCCTTAAGAGCACGCACGCTTGTCGGATCTTTTCGGGGTCCGCGCCAAGTCGGAGTGCGTGGTCCATCAGCACGAGGCACTGCTTGTCATTCAACATCAGGCAGCAGTCCACAACGGTTTTTTCCAAGGAAGTGCAGGGTAGGCCGCCCATCATCGCTACCTCATCTGAATCCAGGATTCGAGCGTGTGCAACAACGTCCCGGCCATGGGAAGTGCTGGATGCGGTACCTGGAGTAGTGATGTGCTCTCGATCATTTACGTCCCACAGGAACAGGCCGTGGAGGCGAGCGGCAGAGGTGTGGCTGTAGACAAAGCCCCGTTCCGACGTCGTCAGTGTCCCGTGGGCATGGGCCGCAATCAACTGGCGGCTGCGCACCCATGGTTTTTGTGCATTCCATACGCTGGCCCGTATGTAACAACCTCGGCGGAGCCTCACTAGTGTGCCGCCGCAAACCAGCGAGGCTATTGTCCTGTCGTTGAAGCCGTCGGCGTGGAGTTCGCTGGTCCGCCATAGGTTGATGTCATTGGGAAGCGGTTTCGGGTCATTGTTTGCCATGAAAAGAGCCTCGGCCGGATCAGGGTGGATCAGAACCCGGGTGTTGTCCTATGTGGAGAAATCCACTTCGATGCCTCGCTGCGAGCCGTGCCGTGCCTATGGCATGTATGGCAGCGAACCATCGAAATGGGGCGAATGTGATCCACGTAACAATCGGCAGGAGCCTGAGGGCTTCGCGTAAGCTGGGCAAACGGCCACCCTTCGGGTCTTAAAGGTCGCCGTGGCCCCTTTGATTGGGCCGCACTTGCTGGCTCGATGGCGCCGGGCGTTCGTCCGCACGCGTCGCATCGCAGCAGGTCGAGCAATGACTGACGCTCGTCATCGGGCTATGCCGGAACCTGGGATTTCCGGCTGACAATCCCTGCCCTGGCAGGTGGATACAAAGAGCCGGACTGGGGGTCTGGCGCCGCCCAGCAGCAGCATGCAGGCTGCTTCCCCAAAGGAAAACAATGTCATGAAACCCACCCTCATCACGCTGGGGGCGGTGATCGCGTTGGCTCTTGCAGGATGCACGGATCCCGGCACGCCACCGCCCACCGAAAGCCCCAGTGCAACCACTGCACCACCAGGACCGACGCCGACGTCGAGTCCAACCACCTCGCCGACGTCTACCCCGCGGCCGACCGGGTCCCCGACGAGTACTCCGCGGCCGACGGGTTCGCCGACGAGTACCCCGCGGCCGACGACGACGGCCACGCCTACGCCGAGTGCGTCGCCGACGTCTACGCCGCGGCCGACGACGACGGCCACGCCTACGCCGAGTGCGTCGCCGACGTCTACGCCGCGGCCGACGACGACGGCCACGCCGACGCCGAGTGCGTCGC